>NZ_QSOO01000004.1:15491-318955 GCF_003436255.1 Bacteroides sp. D20
GGAGGGAAAGATTGTCTACAAGAAAATCGAGGAGGATGCGAAGATGAAGGAAATCGAATTCAAGAACGCCTACATCGTACATTACAAGGAAACCCTCGATGTGAACAACGAAGTGCCAATGACAATTGCGCTGACCTTCTCGGCTGAGATGATCAACGTGGGGAACGCCGCTTTGGACAATCGCTGGCCGAAGAACTGATATTTTCAGATAATAGCACCGAATATTTATCCGTTGTCGTTTGTAAAAACAAGCGGCAACGGAAAATTTATCAATCTTTTAATATTCCGTTGCCATGCTGGAAGAAAAGAAAATATCAATAAACGTAGATGGTAATCCTCTACATTCGTTTCAACAGATAGTGCTGAAGCAGGTCATCAATAACCACCACTATTTCGAGATAAGCCTTGATATAGAGGTCGGAGAAGTTTATGCGGCACATTCTTTGGAAAAGGCTAAGAACTGGCTCGGAAAAAAGGTTTCCATACAGATGGGAAGCAATACATTTATGGGAATTGCCACCCATGTTTCCATGCACCGCTCTTCCGGAAACCATGGATATCTGCTTTTAAGCGGATACTCCACAACATATCTTTTGGAATCAGACTTGCATTGCGCTTCATGGCTGAACAAGACGCTTGCAAATATTGTCAATGAGGTCTGTGAAAAAGCGGGAGTAAAAGCACTTATCGCTCCTGAATATACAGAAAAAATAGAATATGAGTGCCAATACAGGGAAAGTAATTTTGATTTTATCAGAAGGTTGGCACGGCAATACCATGAATGGCTGTATTATGATGGGACACAGCTTATTTTCGGGAAACCCGCACTTTCTTCTGCAATTCCCTTAACATACGGGCGGAATCTCCATAGTCTTGATATCTCCATCCAGACCCTTGCCCGTCCGTTAGCCGGGCAGTCCTACCATTCACCGGACAATCAAAAATACGATTCCAGTTCCCCTGATGCGCCTAAAGGATTGAATGCTTTAGGAAATTCGGCATTCCAATCCTCCCTGTCTTTATTCAAATCACCGGCCAACCAGTCAGCCGAACCGCGGGTAGCCAACAAAGGAGAGCTTGATTCTTATTTCCAGAAAAAACAGCAGAGTGACACTGCCGCCTCTCACTTCATAACCTGTGAAAGCGACTACTATTTGCTGACAGTCGGAAGTGTCGTTGATATAACAACCGCCATACATGCGGAAAAGTCCATTTTTATGGAACAAAGCCTCGGTTCGTATATCATTACCGAGATTACCCACGTGATAGGTACGGGAAATAACTATTATAACAGTTTCACGGCCCTCAGTTCTACGGTTGCAAGCATTCCGGCTCCGGATGTACCTCTGCCCGTGGCACAGACCCAGCAGGCTGTGGTAATCAGCAATGACGATCCTAAGAAACAGGGCCGTGTGCAGGTAAAGATGCACTGGCAAACCGGAGGGATGCAGACCTCGTGGATTCGTGTAATGGCTCCGGATGCCGGTATGAGTGACAAAGTACCCTCGAACAGAGGTTTTGTATTTATTCCGGAAAAGGACGACCTCGTTCTTGTTGCCTTTCGTCATGACGATCCCAACCGCCCATTCGTGCTTGGAAGTTTGTTTAATGGAAAAACCGGAACCGGAGGAGACAGCGGGAACAAGAAAAAGAGCCTGACAACGAGAAGCGGCTGTACCATTACCATAGATGATGATGCCGGAAGTATTCTGATATCGGATCCGACAGGAAGCAAAGTCATGCTTAACGGAGACAAAACCATCACCATAGACTCGGAAGAAAAAATCACTTTACATTCCAAAGTGATTGAAATCTTTGCTGATGAAAAGGTCGACACCAAAGGAGACAAGGAAGTCTGTGTAAAAAGTGACAAGACATCAATTGAGGGAACTTCCGAAACGGAAGTTAAAAGTTCCACTATTGTAAAGACAAATGCACCGACCGTTGAAACGAATGGTACCCAAAGTGTTGCTATCAAAGGGACAACGGTGGATGTAGATGGAAAAACGATGACCAACATAAAGGGAGGAGTTCTGAATTTTAACATGTAGAGTTTTTAATGGAATAAACAGAAAAAACGGAAAACCATCATGCTTTTAGCCGACACACATATGACGACTGTAACGGGAGTTGACGTCCATACGACGACAGTTCCTCCGTATAATCCTATCCATCCTTATATCGGTATAGTGATTGATCCTGCGGACTATATCCCCTTTCTTGGGACGAATGTCACGATCAACGGTCTGAAGCGTGGTGTTTCCGATACGAGCGGTATTCTCCTGACCGGTTCCCATATTCCCCTGATGGGGGCATTTGCCATGGCTCCGGTCATCGGACATGAAAGCATGAACTTTTTCTCTTCGCAAAGTGTCTTTTCTGACGGTAGCCGCCTGAGTCCCAAGGGATACATGCTGATGACCTGTAACGATATAGGTCTTCCTCTCTCGGCAACATTTGGTAGCAGCAAGGCGGGAAAGAAAAAGCTGAAACCCACGCTGTTCTCGCCGACCTCCTTCTCCATACCCATGCCTACCGGCAAGCCCGTATTTGTGGGCGGTCCGTATATCCCCGATATCGGTGGGGCTGCAATGGGGCTGGTTTCCAGTATAGGTTTCAGCTCGCTTATGAAAGTGGCAAGAAAGAAAGGCAGCAAGCTTGGTAAAAAGATATTGACCGAATTCAATCATAAGGTACTCAAAAGTAAGGTGATGCAGAAAGTACCCGGTACCCAAAAGTTGTCCAAAAAACTCTGCAAGATGGGCTTTGAGCCTGTCGATCTTATCGGTGGCGTGGTAGTGTACGAGGGCATGGACTTCCATTTGCCTTCCCCTGTACCATTCGCATGGGAGCGCTCGTGGTACTCCGACTCCCTATATACCGGCTGGCTGGGACACGGGGTACACTGTCTCTATGACCGTAGCGTGCAGGAACTTCCCGAATTGGGGGCTGCCTCCCTACGTATGGAAGACGGACGTGCCGTGGCATTCCCGATGATTCCCCCTGGTGAAGATTTTTATCTACGTGAAGAACGCATGACCTTACGACATACGGATACGGGGTACGAAGCATACGACCATGATACCCAACTTACATCCGTATTCAATGTCAAGGAGCAGGGCGGCAAATCATACCGGATGAACCGTTTGATGAATCCGGATGGTCTTGGTATAGAATTTAATTTTTCCAATGGTAAACTTTCCGGCATCACTGATGCCGCAGACCGTCGGATAAGGGTGGAAACCGAATTGCGGGGCTTTATCACCCGTTTGTCCCTTGAGACAGACAAGGGTATGGAGACACTGGTGTCCTATGGGTACGACGATGACGGGAATATGAACACCATCACCGATGCGCTCGGCCAGACGACCCATATCGTTTATGACGGACACCTGATGGTGGAGAAGACCGACCGCAATGGGGACACTTTCTTTTGGGAATATGACAGCCTGGGGCGTTGCGTGCATACCTATGGTAAGGACGGCATACAGGAAGGACATATCGAATATCATCCGGAGAAAGGTTTTAACCTTGTTACCGATGCTACGGGCGGCGTGACGACTTACCGTTACCGTCCCGACCGGATTGTCACCTCTGTTGAAGATCCTCTCGGTAATACGACCCGGTATGAATACACGGAGCATTCCGAACTGTACCGGGTAATAGATCCCGAAGGGCGTGTGACGGGCTACGGTTATGACGCAGTCGGAAACCTTACTTCCGTAACCTATCCCGATGGTAGCGAGGAAACATACATATATGACGAGCAGGACCGACTTATTATCCATGTGGATGCATCCGGGAACAAAACACATCGGCTCTATGATGCCGAACGGGGACACCTTGTCACACGTACCATCGACCGCATGGGAGAAGTGACAAAGTTCGGCTATGATGATAACGGAATGCTCGTATCCATGACACGCGGAGATCGTGTGAGTGAATTGTCCTACGACAGCGGGTTCAACCTCTTGTCGTGGACGGAGAACGGAAAGATTCTCCGCCACTGGAAATATGACCATATGGGGCGTGTGACGGCCGAGTACTCTCCAAAGCTTCGTCCCGACAGTTTCGAGTATGATGCGCTTGGACGTGTCACGAGGGTCTATGCGCACGACGGCAATACCGTAGAATTGGGTTATGACGCCTATGAGAGCGTGACGGAAGCCCGTGATGCACACCGCCATGTGTATATGTCCTACACTCCTTTGGGAAGCCTTGCTTCACGTGTGGAGGATGGTAAGGAAGTACGCTTCCGTTACGATCGTATGGAGCGTTTAGTAGATGTGGTGAATGAACGGGGTGACACTTATAGCTTTATAAGAGATGCTGCGGGACAGGTTCACACAGAACGTGGTTTTGACGGTATGACCCGAAAATACACACGCAACCGTGCCGGGGAAACCATCCGTGTGGAGCGTCCCGGAGAACGATATACCGAATATGAGTACGATGCGAGGGGACGGGTATGTACCGTATCGTACCATGACGGGACAAGAGAGGAATACTCTTACGACAAGTCTGGTAATCTGACTATGGCAGCAAACGGCTCGGCACGCATCCGGCTGGAGCGTGATGCTGCGGGACGTGTAGTACGTGAGACCCGCTTGCTTCCCGGAGGCGACAGCCCGGTAGAGGTAGTTTCCGTGGAATCGGAATACGACCGTTATGGCGGACGTACAAAAGTACGTAGTTCTCTCGGTGCGGACATATCGCTGGGTTATGACAGTTTCGGTCTGGTCAGCAGTATAGATGCACGTGGTAATCATGCGGAAGATACACCCGCATGGCAAAGTGATATTCGCCGTGACGAAGCCGGACGTGAAGTGGAGCGTTTTGCCACCGGAGGTATCCGTGTCACAACGGACTACGATGATATGGGAATGGTTCGTTCCCGGAATGTTTACTCGGACGGACGACATACAGGCTTCCGCAGCTATCGGTGGGACGTCGGCGCACGGCTTATGAGTATGCGCTGTAATATGTTGTCGGAACCGGTGATGTTCGACTATGATGCTGTGGGCAATCTTATACGAGGCGACTATGGGATGTTCGACCGTATTTTCCGTACCCCGGACATTGTTGGCAACCTGTACAGAAATGAGAACCGCAAGGATCGTACATATGACCGTGGAGGACGTATCCTCAATGACGGGGAGTATAACTACCGATATGACTGTGAAGGCAATCTCGTGCAGAAAAGCCGTAGAAGTTTGACAAATATCCCAAAAGAAAGTAATAAACCGGGCATATTCCGTATCTTTGGTGGCGACAAAGCCTCGAAACAGGAATCTGAGACTTTGGCATGGCAACCGGGTGACACCTGTTACACATGGCTGGCAAATGGTATGTTGGGCAGCGTGATTACTCCAGAGGGCAAGACAGTAACTTTTGAGTATGATGCACTCGGCAGGCGAACGGCAAAAACCTCTGGAGGAATAACAAAGCAGTTCTGTTGGGACGGAAATGTGTTGCTGCACGAGTGGAGCATTCCAGAGATCGAGCGTCCGAAGCTTGTTACGGATGAAATGGGACGTGAAAGCTATGATCGTCAGGAAACGTTCTTTGACATTGTTACATGGGTGTATGACGGCATGTCGTTCACTCCTGTGGCAAAGGTAGCGGAGAACGAACGGTATACGATTGTGCAGGATTATCTCGGTACACCTACACAGGCGTATGACAGTAAGGGAAACCTTGTCTGGGAAATGTTGCTGGATGTGTATGGTGGTGTAAAGAGTTACATGGGTAAGCAATGCTTTATACCATTTAGGTACCAAGGGCAGTACGAGGATGAAGAAACGAATTTATACTATAATAGATTCAGGTATTACAATCCCAACAATGGAAATTATCTTTCGCAAGATCCAATTAAATTAAAAGGCGGTGGACGCTTATATAGCTATGCCCGGGATGTGAATACATCTATTGATATATTCGGATTAGATAGAGATCATATTATTTTTCTTTCAGATGGTGGTGGTGTTATACCTCCTCAAACTACTAATTCTGAAAATTTGCACGGAGTATTTACAATAGATGCTACAGGTTCTTATGTTAAGGATAGAGAAGCATTAGCAAATAAAATTGGAATAAATGATCCCGGTAGAAATTGGAGAGCACATCACATTGATTATGATCCTCAAACAAATACAATGAGAATGCAGTTTGTTCATCAAGACTATCATTCTTATTCACATGTCGGTGGAGCAGATGATTTTTACAAAGCTACTGGTTTCAAGTATGGTACCGATGAAGCTGTAGCTGAAGCTGCAAAGAGAAATGAATTAAAAGTGAAAGTAAATTGTTATAAATAATATAAAATTAAACAACATGTCAAATAAACCATTATTTATAAATAACCAAATTCCTTTTGAAAATCAATGGAAAAACTTGTCTATTAATGATATAGAAGAAGCTGTTCCCTATGATTTTTTTGGTAAAAAAGAATTTATAGAATTCTATTTAGTCACAAATGGGGGAAATTTTACAAAAGGAGCATATATTTATCGTGATAACTTTTATTCTATAACTAAAGGAGATTATAACTCTTTAGAAGTTGGTAGCTTCTTCAATATACCTTTAATTGGAGATAATGAAGATTCTGAATATACAATGTCTATTCCTGATGCCATTGATAGAAGACAAGGTCATTCTGATGAGTTTGATGAATTTACTCTATTTAACATCCCATTTGCTGATAATTTTGGAGATAATGACTTTTGGATTGATATTCAAACAGGAGAAATAAAATATGTAGATTATGAATCTTGTTATGATCCTAATGATGCAATTATTGTAGCACCATCATTTGTTGATTTCTGTCAAAAACTTCAAGATAAAAGACGATTGTAAAAGCCTCAATGACACTTCTTCTTTAAGCAAGAAAATCAAGTCAACCACGGATTCTTGTATGGATCATAATCCGTTTGAAACGTAGCCATTGTATCTGACTCTAATAGTTGGGTAGATATTTTTGGATTATTAAATGAATTTGGTGTTGCTGGTTACGGAAGTCCAGTTCATGCAAAAGATGGTTTTACTGCTCACGAATTATTACAGAATGCGTGGCTAAGGAACAATAATGTCATATCGGGTAGAGCAACTTCTAATACAGCAATTGCTTTACAAGAAAGTATGCACAAAAGAATTTCAAAATTACAAGCAAATTATGGTTTACATAACCCCAATGTATTAAAAGATCAAACAGCTTTACAGAACATAAATCGGAATACTGCGTTAACTCGTAGGGGAATTTATGAAGATTTAGTAAGTAGAGGATGGGACCCTGCTAATGCTAAAGCATTTGCTACTAAAAAAGCGATGGAGTTACGAGGCGAAGCAATAGACTTTGCAAATAATAATGGTTTAATTAAAGGATGTCATTAATATGTATTTGGTTGCTAAAATTAGTCAAGTGAAAGGAAAAAATATTGTTGGTCGAATTGGAGGATTAGAGGCTATAATTTCTATGTTTCTTTTCAAAACCCACAGAAGCCGGAGGAATATATCACAGTACTTGTCCCTCAAAGCTATGATGTTATGATTGATTGTAATATCTATCCTAATTGTTCTATTAAAGTATTTACTCACCCATTTTCTGAAGAAAGTGATAATATTGAATATACAATAAAACACATTAGAAAAAGCAATATTGTTGGCTATGAAAATAGTAATAAACCTCAATATTTAACATTCTCTGAATATCCAATATTGATACAAGAAGAAGATTACTATATAAAGGATCTAAATAAAGATAATTACATTTTTTTATACAAATAGATGAAGATTACTATCCAAATGATTTAATTGATGGTAATTATATCTTTGGATATGGAGCATTGTATCTATATAAAAATATTGATAACAATAAAATAATTGCAGGGTTTTGGCAGTATTCATAACTTGACAATGTGTATCAATTAAGAATTTATTTAAAGATTACAGTAGTATAACTTTAGTTTTAGGATTCGTTGTTTGGAGTGATAATTGAAATACTATTAATGGAGTTTATTAAAAAAAGAAGATAGTATGTTGGAAATTAATAAATAACCGAGATCAGCCGGATATGCTGTGAAGTAAAGAAACTACGGCCGGCACCGGTCATTCAACATGCAGGTTGCCATTGGCTATATCAAGATAAAAGACGATAGTAAAAACCTGAATAATACTTATTCTTGAAAAAAGGAAATCAAGTCAGCCACGGATTCTTGTACGGATCATAATCCGTTTGAAACGTTGCCATTTGCCAATCGGTCACAGGCTTCTTCTTTTCATCCAATTTACGAGGAATCTGCGGGTTGAGGCGTAGTTTAGCCGCATCATTCAGCCATTTCATGCTATCTTCGTAATCACGCATACGTACAACACTGACATTGTTCGGGGCAATCAATTTTGTAAGCTCATAGATTGCCAACCGAACCATGTGTTTCTTGAGATTATAATTGCGTGGATCATGCGGAGATAAATTCTGTCCAACAGTAGGGGTGTCTGCATTTACATCTGTTTCAGGATAGAATACATGTCCGTCGAAGACAATATATTCGTGTTCTGAAAGCTCATAGGCATTGTATTTCGGATCATAATCTGCGATAGCTCCCCAACAATCGGATTTCATAGGATCAAGATTATAATCGAAATTATTAAAAGTCATCAATGTATAGAATCCTCCATCGTATTCGACCACACTCCATAACGGATATTCAACAGGCTGCCATAAGGATGTTTCCATCTCTATCCAGCCGGTAACCATCGGAATACGAATATCATCGAACTTGTAGCCATTCTCTGAAAGACATGTATAGACAACTCCATTACAATTCACCTTATCGCCTGGATAATAGGTATTAAACTGGGAATAATTTATTACCTGTGCTATATCTGTATTGATATCGGAGCACTCTTCCCAATAAATAACTGTTGACGGCTTGCGATAACCACTGATGGAACGTATCACTTCATGAATTTGTCCTTCAAAGTAGATATGCACTCCCACCGGATAAGTAATGCGCCGGTCATAGTCGGCGATATATTTTCCTTTGGCGAGCTCTTTCTCCACTTCGTAATTCTCCGAGAGATATTCCACGATACTTATTTCTGCCGATTCTTCAGCCTGGACAAATCGCCCGTCATTGCCCCGTGTAAGCTGCGCAAGGGCTTCTTGAGTGATGATACCCAAATAATCGTTGTTATTGAGAAACCGTCTATACATATTCTTATTTCGTTGTTAATATGAAAATCCTTCCTGAATAACCGAGGTAGAAACCACATATCCGTTTCCGTCTCCGCCACTCTTAAACTTGTACCAACTGTCGCGCAGATAATAACATAGCAGATAGTCAAGGCAGTCGGACAAATGACCGTAACGCTCGTACTTTACACCGGTTTTCGGATCGGTAGTCTTCTGTTTATTCTTGGAACCGTCCTCGTTGCGGAGCTGATAAATCAAATCCTGTGTGAGCTTCCGACATTTGATGTCTATCTGTATTTCCCAGCCGTTGTAACCATCGAACACCTCGTTTACAAACTCACAGCGTGTCGCCTGCGGAGGCTGCTTTCGTAAAAGTTTTACTTTCGGGCGTAGAACTCCTTTACCAAAAGTGTCCGTAATGATGGTGTAGTTGTTAATTCCGTCCTCGTTAGTGGTGGAGCGCTGCAATCCGGATGGATCTCCTGTTACATCCACTCCGCCGATATGTTTGTCACGGTAAAGTTTCAAACGTACTTTTCGTGCCAATGCAGGTGTGTTATTTTCTTTTTCCTCCGGCTTACCGAGTATTTCCTCAAGTATATATACCTTCTTGTTGTCGTAGTCTATCTGTGAGGAAAGCACGGACATTTGGGGAGCGACGTTAAAATCCCAAACCGTAACAAGCGGTTTGGTAGGATCATATACTTTTTCTTTCAGCCCGGTAACAAGATGCCTGGAACCATCAAAACTGCGATAAATGGCCATATCGTTAGCTTCCACAAAGTCCCAGTTGCCATAAAGCAAGCGTTCCTTGGTGGCCTGATCCCGAATTTTGTTCAATGCAGCCTCGTAAACCTGACGAAAAGCAATATTCGGATTATCAAATACGGAAAACGGAATATAGGATTCACCTTCACGGCAAATAACTTTTTCACCATTCTCGTCTTGTACAAAACGGGAGCGCACCCAGTTAATCGTCGGATTGGTCGTGAGCAACATTCGTGGCGTCTTAAACGTTTCGTGGGTTCTCCAACGGAGACGGGAAAATAGCACCTCGACAGCCCGTTCGGAAATCTCCGATACCTCGTCCACCATAGCAATGGTATATTCGGACGAACCAAAACGTTCGAAGTTCGGGTCGCTGGGGATATCTGCCATCTCTTTCATGATAATAACCGAATCATTCCAGAATGTGAGTGTGCCTTCGAGATTGTTTATCTTGTAATTTATATCCTCTTTAAGTCCCCAATCTTTCAGTATCGACTTAATGGTATTCCAGGTCGATTCCTTCAATGATTTGAGTGTTTTACGGGCTACGACCGCACGAATATTCTCAAACCGGATACACGAGGATACCAACCATACGCTACCGATAAAAGACTTTCCGCCACCTGCCGCTCCGCCACCCAATATCAACTGTGGAAGATTTTGCGACCTACATTGCTTACATTGCGGCTTATACTGCGGATTCCTTTGCGGGTCGTAACCGACAAGGATTTGCTCTATTTCTCCACCGCAGTGGGGGCAATAATTAGGCTGCAACAACTTCCACAGTTCATATTGTCGTGGTGACGGTTTAAACTCGATATGCAGGTTTTTAGGCGGTTTGAGCCTGTTGACCGCCATTCCTTATACGATTTGAATGGTTATATCGGTTTCGGACTCAAGTATGGAATATAATTTCTGGAAAGTAGCACGGGATTCCAACACTTTCCCTTTAACCGTGTTATTTCCCACGATGATGCAGCCGGCAGAATCAGATTCGGTATTGCCGGAATGAATCAGGATACCGAGGAAATGGGGCACATCGTGCAGATACGGCATCTTTTTCTTATACTTGGGACTGTACTGAAGAGTGACTTTATATGTCCCAGCGGGAATGGCAGTTCTGGCATAGATCTTTTCCTTACAAGTACAAGAACAGCCATTAGGGGTATTAGGGCAAACAGCCGGAAGTTCTCTTACGGTATCTTCGATGGTGTTACAGAAAAATTTACCGTTGATGGACAAGTCGCCTATTGTATAGGTCGAGCCTCTGAATTTGCGATTGAGTGTTAGCTTCATACTTTGATACTATTTGTATCGAAAGAGTAGCGCCAACTATCGAATAGAGTTTATTGAGAATGTTTATAAGGTAAGATTTTAGAAAGTGATTATTGTCTTTGTTGTGTTGTAGGTACTCAATATCTAATGAAAAGTGTCAGAACCTCTTTAATAGACGGGGAAAAGTTTTTTCGTGGATTCGGCATTTTAATCTAATTAAAAAGTTGTATGAGATAAATCGTATATAACATCATAAAGAATATCGTCATAATACAATTAGTTACCCATAATATTCAGGCATTTCTCCGTCCAAGAGTTTTTAAGAATAGAAGAGGAATAGGATTTGTGTGTTATTCTGATACTTATAGCACTTTATACAAAGAAACGAGGGTTCTATTTTCTGTTTGAAACAAGAAATGACCGTTACTTAATATGCATTCATGAATATTGCTGTCATTCGGATCGGAGTCTAATAAACGCACAGCTTCATCTTTATCTATAACTTGCATCTCCACACCTTGTATTGTTATCAAAGTGGCATCTTTGGGAATCTTCATAAGTTCATTTAATAATGTACTTTTCATAATACTCTAATTCTTGGCCTGAAGTCCCGTCAAGCATTTTTATAATCAAAAGAAAACGTGGGACATAACTGTCGCACCGAGGTTCTGGTAAAACCTATCCGCAAACAAGTTAAGCCCACGCCAAAGCATAGGCGAAAACCGTTTGTCTTGCGGATGAATGAAATTTACCAGATTTCGGTGCATGACAAAAGCTAACGCTTTCTATTATTTTTTTTCTTTTGCAAAATATAAATAAAAACGAAATCCAACAATCAATGTAGTCTTATCAGTCTTTAAATATATGCAAAAGAAGTTCTGAGTTATTTTTTATCTTTCATAAATAAAAAAGTAAGCAACCAACATAAATTGTGACAGCTTTATTCTTTACTCAGAAAGAAAACTATTTTTTACTTGCCTCCAAAGATGCTTTACGGAACTCTTTAGCCAGTTTTTCCAATATTAAAGAATCCTTACGGGCACGAGTCCCGGCAGCCTTATTCTGTTTTTCCAATTGAAGCGTAGCATTTGCTTTAAACGTTTCATAAGTGTCCTGCATTTTTTCTAAAAGTTCTTTCATCGTTATTTTTATTTGAATTATAATATATCAGCAAAGATAGCAGATGATTGAAAGTTATTTTTTAGAATGCAGAAATTATTGCTTGATAGCACGAATATTTAACAAATAAATACATTTGTTTGTATATGGAAGATTGATTCCTAACATCAAGTTCCGGTTAACAAGATGTTTATATACAAATTCGATAACCTGAAAACAAGAATGGAGTATAAGGATTTAGAAGGTCGATTTTCCTATGTTTGATTGCCCTATGCGAAAAATATCATGAGATAAATGCACTGAATCATGGAAAATAGCTATATTTGCAAGGAGTGACAAATATAGGGCGTTTTGCTCTATTTTGTCACCCAAAGACAGATGAGGTATAGTACAGCTATTGGAGTTTCACTATAAAACTATTGCATTGAGATGAAATGCTCAATATTAATAGATTATGTAGTTTTTTACAGAAGTGACAAGGAAGGAAATTTGCTCTGTATAGGGGGATTTTCAGAAATAATTCATTTCTAACCTTTTAGAAGTTGTAAACTATATACATCCATCTTTGCGAAAATTTGATTATTAATTGTATTCATGTAGGCTAATATGCGATTTTTCGACTCAGCCACCTTAGTTTACATTTGATATTCAGCAAGTTAGGTGGTAAAAATAAGCTACCTGGGATAGATAGCCTTTTTTTATGCCCGCACCATTCGATTCATCCAATTAGTATCAATTCACTTTATACAACTTTTTAACCCACCAAAAGTGTTTTTAAACCCCAAAAGTTGTAGATTATAAATACTATGTTTATATTTGCAACATGAAAAAAGCGCTCGAGAAAATGTAGTATCTACAACTCGTCTGTGAAGTGGGTGGCGGTTGTGATATAGACAGCGTTCATAAGACAAACAAGCAAGCAATCTACAACAATAAAAATATGAAAGTTAGACTTATGACGAAAGTTAGTGCTGCAACCCTCATTTCAGCAATTGCCTGCAGCATATTCACGGGATGTACCGAAAAAGACCTATACAATCCCGAACGTGGAAAAACAGAACTAAAGCCGGAGAGCGAATACTTTGACTTTGCAACAACAGCCCAGGTAGCTTTTGACGTGAATTATGGAAAAATCGCAGGAGGCGCATTAATAGAGGTGTTTACAGAAGACCCCATCACCTATCAGACAAACAACCTCTACTCCATCAACGGCGAAGCGGTTTTTAAAATCTTTGCAGATGCAGACGGACGCTTCACCGGCAACGTAGAACTGCCCAAAGCGACAGAAAAGGTATATATCATCTCACAAAGTTGGGGAGCCCCCATGTGTGTGGAAGCGGATGTGGAAAACGGCAAAGTGGTGGTAGATATGACCGAGGACAATGCCAACACTCGCTCAGCTGCCATGACACGTGCAAAATCCAACCTGACTATCGACCTAAAGGATAGGAAGGAACGGGTATACTCCATCGTTGGATGGGGACAATCTCACGGTGAGATTATTGATAATAATGACATTGTAACTACGGGAAATTTCAATGACGGAACTTTAAAGCAGTTACAACACACACTGTGGAAAGGTTATGACAGCAAACCCAGCAATCTGGACAACAGAGCTTTGGTGAGCGATACAAAGCATGTGAACACCACCATTGCCCAAGCATATATCAACAACCAGGGACAACACGTAACGATTACCGATGCAGAACTGTATCTGACCTTCCTGACCGAACGTGCCGGTTACCTGACTTCCATCGGCTATTATTACTACAAGACCAATGAAATTCCCAACAGCCCTGACAAGGTAGACAAATTCATTATCATTCCCAATGCATCCATTGCAGGAGACGACCCGTATACCGGATGGTCTGGAAGTGGTAACAAATATTCCCGATATGACGCTCCCATACAGAAGAATACAAAAATACAACTTCTGTATCAGGACGAAAACGGTAATGTCTCCACCAAATTCCCGGCAGGATATACCATAGGATATTTCATCATCCCCAATGGATATACCCCCAATAAAGGTATCGACTACTCTATAAATTATATATATTCCAATAAAGAATGGAACAAGATATATGCAGGCCAACAAGCTCGCTTTATCTCCCTCTCCACCAGCAACGGCACGGTAGTCTACGGAGTAGAAGATGGCGATGATACCAGCTACGAAGACATACTGTTCTGTATCGATGCCAACCCCAATGAAGCCATTCAAGACCCGGACCGTCCGGTCATAGACCCGGAAGAGCCTACGGTGACGAGCTCCGAAACAACCTACCGCACGTATGCCTACGAAGACATCTGGCCCAATGGCGGTGACTATGACTTGAACGACGTGATTATCGAACACAAACGGGCCATTTCATTCAACAGCAACAATTATGTGCTGAAGGTGGAAGACACCTTTGTACCCGTACAGCAAAGTGGTGCCGCCACATACTCCAACGCATTTGCCGTGCAATATGTGGCCAGCCAGCGAGGCAGCATAGAACTGCCTGCCGGAGCAGTCGATGAAACAGAGACCTCTTCTGTCATCCTATTCCCCGATGCAAAGTCTGTGCAGGGCAACGAATTTACCGTAACCCGTACATTTGCAGACAACACATTGCCTAAGAAGAATCTGGAGAGCGACTTGAACCCGTTCATCATTGCCCAGTATACAGCCGGAGCCGACAACCGGACAGAAGTGCATCTGCCCAAGAAGAAAGCGACCGGTAAAGCCAACGCAGAGCAAATCGGAGCCGAAGACGATGCCTACTACATCAACAAGGACGGCAAATATCCATTCGCCATCATGCTGCCGGCCACAACCGGCACGGAAGGCCCCATCCGGTTCACTCCGGCAAAGGAAACCGTACGCATCGACCTGGAGTATCCCGATTTCGCCAAATGGGTAGAGTCCAATGGTGCCACCAATAATGACTGGTATCTCTACTACCAGTCGTCCAAAGAGTGAAATCCTACGACATTGCTTAAAGAAGAGCCGCGCAATAGTTGCATTTGCGCGGCTTTTTCATGCATGACCATTACCGTTATGAAATTATTTTTTCTACATTTGCATCCGCTAAAAGGAAACAAAACCGCATCAGGCTGAAAAAAACATGAGGAATACATCACCCGCCGCACCTACCATCCGCTTCCGCCGCTGGAGCAGAAAAGCCTACGCTGCATTTGCCAGCATAGGACGGTGTGTCACCATCGGTTGCCTGCGCAAAAGCGTGGCAGACAGCTCTCTGTCCAAACAGAAGACTGCGGGAACCGCCGGACATGCCGGATGCGGGGAAGAGAGTACCTGGAAAGGAGAAACGGAAGGAAGGGAAACCGACACCGGCATTCCGCTGGGTAGCAGCAGCGTCCTGACAAGTATCCTCACGGAGCCGGGAACGAACCGGCACATTCTTTTTGAAACACAATTCATCCGCCCCTGCGGGAATACGGGCGGACAAGACACATATAGCCTGAAACAAAAGAGAACAAGAGGTACGGATTACCGGAAGCCATGCAGCAGAATGACGAGCTGCACCGCCCCGGCAATCCGTACCTCTGTCTTTATCCATGAACATAACCCAAGAAAGATATGACCCTACAGAAATTAAAGGAACAAGTGCTGCGCGGCAGCCACATCAGTAAGGAAGAAGCCGAATGGCTGGCTGTGCAACCCGACAAGGAAGCGCTATACGAAGCTGCCCACGAGATAACCCGGGCCCGAGCCTCGGAGGAGTTCGACATGTGCTCCATCATTAATGCCAAGTCCGGACGATGCCCGGAAAACTGCAAGTGGTGTGCACAGTCGTCGCACTACAAAACCCAGGCAGACGTGTACGACCTGGTGGACAAAGAAGAATGCCTGCGGCATGCCCTGCATAATGAAGCCCAGGGCGTGGCACGTTTCTCGCTGGTGACCAGTGGACGGAAGCCCTCCTCCAGAAACATGGAGAAACTGTGCGAAGCCGCCCGGCACATGCGCCGGCACTCGTCCATCCAGTTGTGCGCATCACTGGGACTGCTCAACGAAGACGAAATGCGGGCACTGCACGACGCAGGCATCACCCGCTATCACTGCAACCTGGAGACAGCCCCCTCCTACTTTCCCCAACTGTGCAGCACGCACACGCAGGAAGAGAAGCTGCGCACCCTGCAAGCCGCCCGCAACGTAGGCATGGACATCTGCAGCGGCGGCATCATCGGCATGGGCGAGAGCATGGAGCAACGCATCGAATTCGCCTTCACACTGCGCGAGCTGGAAGTACAGTCCATCCCCATCAACCTCCTGAGCCCCATCCCCGGCACACCGCTGGAACGGCAGGCACCACTCAGCGAGGAGGAAATACTGACCACCATCGCCCTCTTCCGCTTCATCAACCCGACGGCTTTCCTCCGCTTTGCCGGAGGACGCTCGCAACTGAGCAAGGAGGCCGTAAAGCAAGCGCTACACATCGGCATCAACTCCGCCATCGTGGGCGACCTGCTGACAACGCTCGGCTCGAAAGTGTCGGAAGACAAGGTACTGATAGAAGATGCCGGATACCGGTTCTGCGGCTCGCAGTTCGACAGAGAGCACCTATGGCACCCCTATACCTCCACAACCAACCCGCTACCGGTGTACAAGGTGAAGCATGCCGAAGGCGCCACCATCACCCTGGAAAGCGGAGAAACACTCGTAGAGGGAATGTCGTCGTGGTGGTGCGCCGTCCACGGGTACAACCACCCTACACTGAACCGGGCGGCAGAGGAACAGCTGGGCAAGATGTCGCATGTGATGTTCGGAGGGCTGACACACGACCCTGCCATTGAACTGGGCCAGTTGCTGCTACCGCTTGTCCCGCCGTCCATGCAGAAGATATTCTATGCCGACTCGGGCTCGGTGGCAGTAGAGGTGGCCTTGAAAATGGCCGTGCAGTACTGGTATGGCAAGGGAAAGGCGAAGAAGAACAATTTTGTGACTATCCGTTCGGGCTATCACGGGGATACATGGAATGCCATGTCTGTCTGCGACCCGGTGACGGGCATGCATTCGCTGTTCGGGGCATCATTGCCGATGCGCTATTTCGTGCCGCAGCCGCGCTCGCGCTTCCACGGCGAATGGGATGAACGGGATACGGTGGAACTGCGGAAACTGGTAGAGGAGCATCACGAGGAACTGGCAGCGCTTATCCTCGAACCTGTGGTGCAGGGCGCTGGCGGCATGTGGTTCTACCACCCCCAGTACCTGCGCGAAGCGGCACAGATATGCAAGGAACATGGCCTGCTGCTGATATTCGATGAGATAGCCACGGGCTTCGGACGGACGGGAAAACTCTTTGCCTGGGAGCATGCGGGTGTAGAACCGGACATCATGTGCATAGGAAAGGCCATAACGGGCGGATACATGACGCTGTCTGCCGTACTGACGACGAATGAAGTGGCGGATACCATCTCCAACCATACGCCGGAGGTGTTTATGCACGGACCCACCTTTATGGGAAACCCACTGGCATGCGCCGTAGCGTGCGCTTCGGTGAAGCTGCTGACCTCGCCCGAATACGACTGGCAAGGCAAGGTGACTCGCATCAGCCGGCAACTGCAAGAAGAGCTTGAACCGGCACGCCGATTACCGCAAGTGACGGATGTACGTGTGCTGGGAGCCATCGGGGTGATTGAGACAAAAAAGCCCGTAGACATGGCGTGGATGCAAAAACGCTTCGTTGAGGAGGGAATCTGGGTACGCCCGTTCGGAAGATTGGTATACCTGATGCCTCCGTTCATTATAGAGCCGGAACAGTTGAGGAAGCTGACGGGAGGGTTGATGAAAATTATACAGGAAATGAATTGAGAGGATAAAGGGAAAATTATTATATCAAGAATTTATGAACGTAACTAACTATATGCAGCAAGAGCTGCAAACATTGAAAGAACACAGCAACCTGCGCCGCCTGCCGCAACTGACACACGAGGGACGCACGGTTGTAGCCGATGGCCGGCATATGCTGAACCTTTCGTCCAACGACTATCTGGGTCTGGCTGCCGACCGCCAGCTGAAGGAAGAATTCCTGCAGACACTGACACCGGACACCTTCCTGCCGACTTCCTCCTCCTCCCGCCTGCTGACGGGGAACTTCGGGATTTACGAAGAACTGGAGACGGAACTCGCCACACTTTTCGGCACAGAGACAGCACTGGTGCTCAATAGCGGCTATCATGCCAATATGGGGATTCTACCCGCCGTGAGCGATACACAAACCCTGATACTGGCAGACAAGCTGGTGCATGCCAGCATCATCGACGGCATCCGCCTATCCACCGCACGCTGCATCCGCTTCCGCCACAACGACCTGGTACAACTGGAACGCCTGCTGGAACAACACCATGCAACATTCCGGCAATTGATTATCGTCACAGAAAGCATCTTCAGCATGGACGGTGACCAAGCCGACCTCACGGCATTGGTGCGTTTGAAAAAAAGATACTCCAACGTACTGCTCTATGTGGACGAAGCCCATGCATTCGGCGTAAGGGGACTGCGCGGTCTGGGCTGCGCCGAAGAAACCGGATGCATCCGGGATATAGATTTCCTCGTGGGCACCTTCGGCAAGGCAGCGGCGTCTGCCGGCGCATACATCGCCTGCTGCCGGACGATACGCGAGTATCTCGTCAACCGGATGCGAACCCTCATCTTCACCACGGCATTGCCTCCGACAAGTATTGCCTGGACACTGTTTATCGTGCGGAAACTTGCCGGAATGCAGGACCGCCGCGAGCATCTGGCAAGAATCAGCCGGACGCTGCGCGAAGCATTACAAGCCAAGGGGTACGGATGCCCTAGCGCAAGCCATATCGTCCCCTTGATTATCGGCCCCAGTGCCGACACTGTGCTGTGCGCAGAGTTGCTGCAGAGGCATGGGTTCTATGCACTGCCGGTACGCCCGCCCACAGTGCCCGAAAGGACATCACGCATCCGCTTTTCGCTGACGGCAGACATACGGGAAGATGAGATTGGAGAACTGATACCCCTTATTCCCCTAAAGGAAGAGAGGAATACTAACGCTATACGATTCTAAAAACAGATGAAACAAAGTTACATTATACACGAGCATCATCCCCGGCTATTGCTGTTCTTTGCCGGCTGGGGAGCCGATGAGACGCCTTTCAAAATGTATCGTCCGGCAGCCAGCGACTTCATGGTGTGCTATGACTACCGCACACTGGATTTTGACGCCTCCGGACTGGAAGAATACCGCGAAATCAACCTCATCGGCTGGTCTATGGGGGTATGGGCGGCTTCGCAGACCGTGCCACAGCTCTCATCGCCAGGTACGTCCGGCGAAGGTATCCATATGGCAAACAGCATCGCCATCAACGGAACGCCCTACCCCATAGACCAGCATATGGGCATTCCACCCGCCATCTACCACGGGACATTGGACGGACTGACTGGGGCTTCACTGCACAAATTCCTCCGCCGCATGTGCGCCAACGGAGCAGCCTTCAAAGCTTTCCTGGAAATCACTCCCCGCCGTCCGCTGGAAGAGTTGAGAGATGAGTTGACGGAGATTGAGAAGATGTACCACACACTGCCTGCTGCCACCTTCCATTGGCAGCAGGCAGTAACGGGAGGCAACGACCGCATCATTCCACCAGCCAACCAGCTGCAAGCCTGGGAAATACTCGGCACCCCCGTACTGCAAACGGAGGATGCCCACTACCAGGAAGAGTTATTCAGACATTACCTGCAAGACCTATGGACAAGCCACTGAACCCGATGGACAAACAACTGATAGCCGCCCGCTTTGCCAAAGCCCGGAATACCTATACCCGGGAGGCCCGCGTGCAGCAACAAGTCGCCGAGAAGATGATGCAGCTCATAAAGGAACCATACACACGTTTCCGCCGTGTCGTAGAGTTTGGCTGCGGAACGGGAAGCTACTCACGTATCCTCCTCCACACCTTGCAACCGGAAGCTCTGCTGCTGAACGACTTGTGCCGGGAAATGGAGGAGTGCGTCAAGGAACTTTGCGACGGCACTACCGTGCAGTTCGTCCCCGGTGATGCCGAAGCCATCGACTTCCCCGGAGAAACCGACCTGATAACCTCGTGCTCCACCCTGCAATGGTTCAACGACCCAGGTGCTTTCTTCACCCGCTGCCACCAAGCACTGGTGGCAGACGGCCTGCTTGCCTTCAGCACCTTCGGCGCCACAAACATGCACGAAATACGCCAACTGACTGGGCACGGGCTGGACTATCTCTCCGTTGAGGAGCTGCAAGCCCTGCTGTCTCCCGGTTTCGATATTCTTCATGCCGAAGAAGAGGTGATATCCTTGCCCTTCCCCACTCCCCAGGCAGTGCTGAAGCATCTGAAGCAAACCGGAGTCACGGGTACGGAAAAAAGGATGTGGACGCGTAGTCGCCTGCAATCCTTCTGCAAAGAATACACAACCCGGTTCAGTGATGCCGCAGGCAACGTAAGCCTGACCTATCACCCTATTTATATCATCGCACGAAAAAAAACAAAATAATGGAAACAAAAAACATCTACTTCATCAGCGGCATTGATACAGATGCCGGAAAAAGCTATTGCACCGCCTGGTACGCCCGTGAGCTTATGCAACGCGGCCTGCGCGTCATCACCCAAAAATTCATCCAGACCGGCAACACCGGTCATTCCGAGGACATCGACCTGCACCGCCGCCTCACCGGAACCGGCTACCTGCCGGAAGACAAAGAGGGGCTGACCATGCCCGAGATATTCTCCTATCCCTGCTCTCCCCACCTCGCCGCCCGCATAGACAAGCGCCCGATAGACTTCGGAAAAATAGAGCGTGCCACCAGGGAACTTTCCCATCGCTATGATACCGTGCTCGTAGAAGGCGCCGGCGGTCTGATGGTTCCCCTTACCGAAGATTTCCTGACGATAGACTACATTGCGGAGAAGCAGTACCCGCTTATCTTTGTCACCTCCGGAAAGCTGGGCAGCATCAACCACACCCTGCTGAGCTTCGAAGCCATCAAGAACCGGGACATCGCGCTCGATACGGTACTCTACAACCTCTATCCCACGGTAGAGGACAAGACTATCCAGGAAGACACGATGAAATACATCAAGCAGTATTTGTCCAAGCACTTTCCCGGAACAAAGTTTGAGGTAGTGCCGGAAATTGTGTAAATTTGCAGCACATAAACGTCCTACTGCACATGGAAGCATTTACATTAGATTCAACTGAAATTATCGTACTCGCTACGGCGGGTGGTCTGTTCCTTATTCAAATTATCTACTACCTCTGTCTCTACAACCGTATTCATGCGCGCAGCCGTGCCGTGAAGCAGGGAGACACGCACTTCACCCAGGAACTGCCCCCCATATCCGTCATTATCTGCGCCCGCGAGGAATCCGAGAATCTGCGCCGCAACCTGGGCGCCGTGCTGGAGCAGGACTATCCCCTATTTGAAGTCATCGTCATTAACGACGGCAACACTGATGAGAGCGAAGATTACCTGACCATCCTCGAGGAGAAATACCCCCATCTCTACCACAGCTTCGTGCCCGATTCCTCCCGCTACATCAGCCGTAAGAAGCTGGCTGTGACGCTTGGAATCAAGGCCAGCAAATATGAATGGCTGGTGTTTACCAATGCCAACTGCATGCCCCAAAGCAACCAATGGCTGCGACTGATGGCACGCAACTTCACATCACGTACCCAAGTGGTGCTGGGATACAGCGGCTACGAACGCGGCAAAGGCTGGCTGCACAAACGGGTGGCATTCGACAATCTGTTCACTTCCATGCGCTATCTGGGATTTGCCCTGGCAGGCAGCCCCTACATGGGCATCGGGCGTAACCTGGCCTACCGGAAGGAACTCTTCTACCAACAGAAAGGATTCTCCGCACACCTCAACCTGCAACGGGGAGACGACGATTTGTTCATCAACCACGTGGCTACCCCGGAGAACACGCGGGTAGAAACGGATGCCAATGCCATTGTGCGCATGCAGCCGCTTCTGCGTACCAAGGACTGGAAAGAAGAGAAAATAGGCTACGCCTCCACAGCACGGCTGTATCATGGAATGCAACGCTGGCTGGCCGGTTTTGAGACCCTGACCCGCCTGGCATTCCACGCATCCTGGATAGCCGCGATGGTCATCGGCATTCTGCACTTCCACTGGCTGGCAGCAGGCGTCGCTTGTCTTTTGTTCCTGTTCCGTTTCACCCTGCAGGCCGTCATTGTCAACAAGACCGCCCGCGACCTGGAAGAACAACGTAGATATTACTTCACACTACCGGCTTTCGACCTATTGCAGCCGATACAGTCTTTACGTTGGAAATGGTACTGTCTGTTCCGCAAGAAAAGCGATTTTCTGAGAAAGTGATTCTCTTATTCGTAACGGATGGAAGTTGCCGGATGGATGCGTGTAATCAGGAATGATGGGCCCAGCAACATCAGGACCGAAGCCAGCAATGTGCCGGCATTCAGCAGCAGGAACAGCCAGATATTGAAAGATACCGGAACAGTAGCCATGTAATAGGTTTCAGGGTCGAGCTTGAACAAGCCGGACCAGCGCTGCACGAAATAGAACGCAAGGCCGATTATGTTCCCCCAAAGCATGCCTTTCCCAATGAGGAAGACCGAAAACCAAAGGAAGACTTTACGGATGGTAAAGTTATTGGCTCCCAAAGACTTCAGCACGCCTATCATGGAGGTACGCTCTATGATGATAATCAGCAGGCCGGATACCATGGTGAAACCCGCCACCCCAATCATCAGAATGAGAATGACCCAGATGTTGACATCCAAGATGCCCAGCCAGGCAAAGATTTGGGGATTGAGCTGCTCTACATTACGGACGCAATACTCGGCACCATAGCGGTCGGGATTCTCATCCGTATCGGCAGCTATCTCATAGGTGGTTTCTTCCAGCTTGTCATAATCGCGTATTTCCAGCTCCACACCGCTCACCTGGTCCGGCTCCCAGTTGTTCAGGCGATTCACCAGGTAGAGGTCGGTAAGCAGGAATAGGTTGTCGTATTCGGAGAAGTTGGTTTGGTAGATACCTGCAATCTTCAGGCGGCGGGCACGCACATCGTCCTGGATGAAGTAGGTGTCTATCTTGTCACCGAGTTTCAATTGCAGCTTGTTGGCAAGAGACTTTGAGATGACTACGCGGTTGGACGAAGCGGAATCGCTGAATTGCGGAAACTCCCCCTCCAGCAGATGGCGGTGGAAAAAGGTGCTGTCATACTCCTGCCCCACACCTTTCAGCACCATTCCCTGAAAGGCATCGGCGGTCTTTATCATCCCCGGCTTGGTGGAGTAGCGTTGTACATGCTTCACTTCGGGATAATCGGAAAGCGCAGCCATCATGCTGTCGCCCACCACCACCGGGCGCGTCTCATAAGAGCGTGCAGCATCCAGGTTGCCTATCTGGATATGGGCACCGAAACCCACGATTTTATCCCTTACCTCGCTCTTGAAGCCAACAATGACGGACACGGCAATAATCATCACCGCCAGTCCGAGAGCAATACCCACCATGGCAATAAGGACAGCCGGACGGGAAACTTGCTTGCCCGGCTCCGAGTTGCGATAAATGCGCAACGCTATAAAGCGAGATAAGTTCATAAATTAATCCCTAATCCTTCATTTCTCTTCCCGGATAGGCTTCCAATGCTTTTTGCAATACAAACAAGGCGCGGTTCAAGTCGTCTTTCTTCAGTACGTATGCGATACGCACTTCGTTGCGACCGGAACCCGGCGTAGTATAGAATCCGGACGCAGGCGCCATGAATACCGTCTGTCCCTCGTATTCGAACTCCGACAGACACCAGGCACAGAACTTGTCCGAATCATCTACCGGAAGCTTTGCCACCGTATAGAATGCTCCCATCGGGATGGGCGAATATACGCCCGGTATACGGTTCAATCCGTCAATCAGGCATTTACGGCGTTCTACATATTCATCGTATGTGTCGCGCAGATAATCCTCACCGGCATCCAGCGATGCTTCTGCGGCAATCTGGCCAATCAACGGAGGACTGAGACGTGCCTGGCAGAACTTCATGACAGCATCCCGGATTTCCTTGTTCTTCGTTATCAGGGCACCGATGCGGATGCCGCACTCCGAATAGCGCTTGGACACGGAATCAATCAGCACCACATTGTTCTCAATGCCCTCCAGATGGCAGGCAGAGATATAGGGAGAACCCGTATAAATAAATTCACGGTACACCTCGTCCGAGAAGAGGAACAAATCGTACTTCTTCACAAGGTCGCGAATCTGGTTCATTTCACGGCGTGTATAGAGGTAACCCGTAGGATTGTTGGGATTGCAAATCAAAATAGCACGCGTGCGCTCGTTAATCAACTCCTCGAACTTCTCTACCTTGGGCAACGAGAAACCCTCTTCGATGGTCGTGGCAATGGTGCGTATCTTGGCTCCGGCAGAGATGGCAAACGCCATATAATTGGCATAGGCCGGCTCGGGAACAATGATTTCATCCCCCGGATTGAGGCAAGCCAGGAAAGAGAACAACACCGCCTCCGAGCCGCCGGAAGTGATGATGATGTCGTCTGCAGTCAGATTGATATTGTACTTTGCATAGTAACCCACCAACTTCTCGCGGTAACTGCGATATCCCGCACTGGGACTGTATTCCAGAACTTTCCGGTCGATGTTCCGTATCGCTTCAATCGCGACTTCCGGAGTAGGCAGGTCGGGTTGACCGATGTTCAGGTGAAATACATGTATACCCCTCTGCTTGGCAGCATCTGCCAGAGGAGCCAGTTTTCTGATAGGAGATGCGGGCATCTCCATTCCGCGAATAGATATTGTTGGCATGAGGTTTATTTACTATTTGACGATTTATGATTTACTATTTAATAGAGTATTTATAGGTGATATTGCTATCACTTTATCATTAAAGTTGCAAATGTAGCGAATTATTTGAAACCAAAAGGAAGGCAAGACCATAAAAACTTTAAAAAACTTATCTATCGTAAAAACTCTATGATATGTAAACAGAAACTTGTATCTTTGAAAAAGCAAACGAGCCAAGTAGAATCAATTGTAAATAGTAAATAGTCAAATAGTAAATAACACCATGGTCATCAACCTTATAACTTTTGCTTCCATACTGCATAAACAAGCATCAGTCCGTAGCTCCCACGAAGTGATATTGACTGAATTGGAAAAATACTTTACCGTCAACTTCATTGATTACAAAGACATAGACAAGTTATCACCCGATGACTTCAGTATTATATTCATTGCCACCGGAGGTGTGGAACGGCTGGTAATCCAGCATTTCGAATCCCTTCCCCGCCCCGCCATCCTCTTGGCAGACGGCATGCAGAACTCACTGGCCGCCGCTCTCGAAATATCTTCCTGGCTGCGCGGCCGGGGAATGAAAAGCGAGATTCTTCACGGAGAGCTCCCCGAGACCATCAAGCGTATTTTTGTCCTGCACAGCAATTTCGTGGCACAACGCAGCCTTTTCGGCATGCGTATCGGCGTAATGGGCACTCCGTCCAGCTGGCTCGTTGCCAGCAATGTGGATTATCTGCTTGCCAAACGCCGCTGGGGTATCGAGTACACAGACGTCTCATTGGACCGCATTTACGAATACTACGGACAGATAACGGACGACGAGGTGGGCGAAGCATGCGCCGGACTGGCAGGAAAAGCGCTTGCCTGCCGAGAGGCAAGCCCCGAAGACATGATAAAAGCCATGCGGCTGTATCGAGCCATCAAGAGGATTGTAGAGGAAGAGCGACTGAGCGCCATTACCCTCAGCTGCTTCCGCCTGATAGACCAAACGGGAACCACCGGCTGCCTTGCCCTTGCCTTGCTGAACGACGAAGGAATCATTGCCGGATGTGAAGGCGATTTACAATCCGTCTTCACCATGCTGGCCGTAAAAGTGCTGACGGGGAAAAACTCCTTCATGGCCAATCCTTCCATGATAAATGCCCGTACCAATGAAATCATATTGGCACACTGCACCATCGGCATCGCACAAACGGAGCAGTTCATCATACGCAACCATTTTGAGACGGAAAGCGGCATCGGTATTCAGGGAATCCTGCCGACGGGAGATGTAACCATCGTAAAATGCGGAAGCGAAAGCCTGGACGAATATTACCTGAGCACCGGCACGCTTGTTGAGAATACAAACTACATCAATATGTGCCGCACCCAAGTACGGATAAAAATGAACTCCCCTGCCGACTATTTCCTCAAGACACCGCTGGGCAACCACCACATCATGCTGTATGGCAATTACGAGGATATATTGGAAGAGTTCCTGCAAGCCAATGCCTGCAAACGGATTGAATGATTACTCGTTCGCATCCGGTATCACCACCTCGAAACGCGTTCCTTTTCCCAACTCTGAGGAGACCGAGATAGAACCATGCAGGCGGTCTACGATGGTCTGGCAAATGCTCAGCCCCAAACCGGCGCCCTGCGTAAAGCTGTCTTCTTTGTAAAAGCGTTCGAAGATATGTTTCTGGGCGTCTTCAGAGATACCGCTTCCCGTGTCTTCGACAAAGATGGTGGTATATCCTTCCCGGTTCGTGACATAGCCGAAGGTGATGCTGCCCGTTACCGTGAATTTCTTGGCATTGTTTATCAGGTTGTTCACGACCTGCTTCAAGCGGACGGAATCGGTGATGACCAATTTGTCTTCCCCTTCCGGAATCTCTATACGCAGCTCTACATCCCGAGGCATACTCAGACGCTGGGATTCATGGACCTCCTGCATGATAAACGCCAGGTTGAATGCTCCGAACTTAAAGTCCATCGTGCCCGATTCTATGCGCGAGAGGTCCAGAATATCGTTTATCAACGCCAGCAGCAATGTACAGTTGATGTTGATTGTTTCGACGAACTGCTTTACCTCTTCCGGAGAAAAAGCGTCCAAATCCTTCAACAAATCCGAGAAGCCGACAATGGCATTCAAAGGGGTGCGTATCTCATGGCTCATATTGGCAAGAAACGCAGATTTGAGCTTGTCGGCCTGCAAGGCACGGTCACGTGCGGCAATCAAGGCCTCTTCCGTATCCTTGTAACGCTGGATGCTCTGGCATACTCCCAATACCATGTATGGGGTATCAACCGTCAGTCCGTCATAAGCGGTACTGCGGAACTCCCACCATTCATAGCTCCCATCCGCACTCTTCAACCGGAAACTCATCCGTGAATTGATTTCATTGCCCAACAGAATGGCATCAAAATTCCTGCGCGTATGCAGCAAGTCTTCCGGATGTATAAGGGTGTCCATCTCATCACGTGCCAGCAAGTCCGTATCATCGGTATACCCGAAACGGCGCAGCAATCCACCCGGGAAATGGAAACGGTTCATATGCATGTTGTACTGCCACGGATAAATGGAGCTTTCCTCCACCGCCATATTGAAGAAGCGTCTCTGCATCTCTTCTTCGGAGATATTGCGGCATACAATCGCCATTCCCGTCATCTTTTCATTGGCAAAGATAGGTACTACCTCGCCGGAAACGGGGAAATACGTTCCCTGATGGTTTTCCTGCATGAAGGCTTTCTCCGGAATAGAAATAGGTCTCTTTCCGGTACGTACTTTCTTCAACAAGTCCTGCAGGATGTTTTCTCCATTCATGTAAATCCTGAAAATGGAGCCGGCCATCTGCCCTTCATAGAAACGGGACGTATAGGTTTCGGAAGAAAGTCCCAACATCTGTAACAACGGACGGTTGACAAAATGGATGCGCAGGTCGGTATCATACGTAATCAAGCCGTCGCGAATGGAACAGAAGATATTGTCGAACTCGTCGCGCTGCTCCACCAGGCGGTGCTGTATCAACAAGCGGGTCTGGGCATGTATGCGCTTACGCGACTCCCTGCGGTTGGCACGGAAAAGCCAGGCAACCAGCAGCACCAATGCCCCGACAATCAGCGAATAGAACAGAATGAACCAGACACGGTAACGCTCCATCAACGGTATATTCAAAATGATGCCCTTGCTCTCCGCACGGTTCGTGTCCACACGGAAAAACTGCAACTGTTTGTAATCGAACAGCAACTTGCCCCCAAAGTCCTTTACTTCCAATGAGGCGGGTGACTTGCCCTTCAAAATACTTGCAGCCTGCCGGCCGGCAGCAAAAGCATCCTCTCCGGGAACGGCATCATACACACACAGAACACCGTTCGTCATAGCCAGGTTCTGGCTGGTAAACACGGGGGCCTTCAACTTCAAGGAAAGAAAGGGAATCCATTTGGGAGCAATGACAATATGCTTGTAGGCATTGTAGTCATAGCAAATGGAAGTGATGATAGAGTTCAAGGACTTGGCCTGCACATTCAGCACTTTCAACTCATGCTCCGGATAGTTGCTCTTTATGCGTTCCCAGGATTCCTCCACAGCCTTAACCCCTTTAAGGCTCAGGAAACTGCTGTCGGACAGACAGACCAACTCCCTGCGGGAAGGAAACATGCGGACAGCCGCATCCAGCAAGACATCGAAATCCGTTTTCGAAACATAGCCGGAGACGTTGGGCATTCTTTCAAAGACTCTCTCATCCGGGTATTTGATACCCGAAACCACTACCGGTATCTGATAAGGCAGGGAATCACCGCAATGGGTCAATGTGAAGAAAGCCTCATCGCTGGAGGTCACAATCAAGTCCGTTTTCCGTTGCCTGGCACGCTCGCAGATGCGGCGCATGATGAAGCACTCGGAAGCGAAAGACCAGTAATCGGCATTCAGATATTCAGTAGTGATATTGGCTTTAACTCCCCCCTTGTCCAGTCCGTTCTCCAAATTTTCTGTCAGAAGGCTGTGCCAAGGAGTATTTTTTGTATAGGACTGTATGAAAAGTACATTGTACGTACGTTCCGTAGCCGAAAGTGTTCCCGACATCAACCACAACAAGCCTGCAAACAATGGAAAGAAAAGGCGTTTCATCATAATATAGATTTTGTATACTCAACGCAAAACTCTTATTCGTCACGCAAATATACAAGTTATATTGAGAATGAGCACAGATTATTCAAAAAAAACTCACTCATCGTGCAATGCTTCGGCAGGCTGTACCTTCATGGCCCGTGAAGCCGGATACCAGATTCCTGCAATCACCATCAATGCCATCAATATCCAGACAATAGAAACGCATATGACAAATCTCCCCCAAGTGGCATCCGTGGCTTCCGTAAAAGTGACATCTGCCATAACCATATTGATACATATCATCAAAGCGGGGATGGAAGCAAGTGCCAACAGCAGCAACCCTTCACCCAGCAATTGCCAGCGTATTCTTCCGCGGCTGCTGCCCATGGCCATGCGCAAAGCAATCTCGCTGCGGCGATGGCGGGTACGGAACCAAAAAGTTCCCATCAGCCCGATGAATACATTGAAAACAAAGAATATCACAATGAGCCTTGCGCTGCGGATATACGGGGTGATTCCTTCGGCAGCATCCCGCTCTATCTTCTGGTCCTTATAGCTCTGTATGTCGAAAAGATAGAATGGAGCGACCTGCAGCTGCGACATCATATCCTGATAAAAACGAGCTGCAAAATTATCCGTATCCGCCTCCGGACGTATCCGTAGGGAGATGAACGGGAGGTACTGGTCCTCATAGAACCAACCGGGGAAAGGAGTCAGGACAAAAGGTCCGTAACGGGCATAGTCATCCGTCTTCTGCAAGGCACAGACTGCAGAGACACGGTAACGGAGACCTCCGCTGTAATAATCCAGAAACTCGCGGCCCACCGCCCCGGCACTTGTCTGAAAAAGACTGTCTGCCAAATCACGGGTCACCACGGCAGGCAGAGGACTGGCAGTGGAATTCCAATCCGAGACATTCCCCTGCAACAGCGGAATGCGCATGACGTCGAAATATTCGGGAGACACATAGCGCACTGTAGTCTCGACAACATGCACGCTGTCCGTCGTATACCCCTGGTAAACACGCCCGCGGGTATAAGTATCGGTACCCAGCCACGTGGCAGCACTTTCCACTGCAGGATATTGCCTGATACGCCGGAGCACTTCCTCCATCGGCTTGAACCAGAAGGTCTGCAGGCTGTCTTCCGACGTGCACGGCACTATCTGTGTGGGATTGCAGGAAATCCTTATCTTATAGACATGCTCCAAATCATACCCCTTAGGCTGCCGTTCTGCATGGGCAAAGCCATAGAGTACATCCACACAATACCACATCAATGTAAATACAATCAACAGCTCGGCAAACAGCCAGCCGTTACTGCGGCGCTGGTTCCATATCTGGTGTAAAATAGAATGTATCATACTCGTTACTGTTTTAATTGGGATTCGTTTATCCGCTCATTCTCCGCCAAGAACCTCGGCTATAGGGCGACGGGTGGCATGCCAGGCAGGAATAAACACAGAAAGCAGGTTGAACAACAGACACACCACCAATACAGCCACGAAAACCGCAGGACGGAGGAAGAGCCAGACGCTTACATCAAAATTCGTTCCGGGAGCACCATCGCCAAGCATCCAGTCCTTACCCAGCCATAGGAATATGCACGAAAAGAGAAAACCGAGCAATGCGCCGGCAAATGCCAAGGCCAGGTTCTCGCGGAGCAACTGCACCATCAAGGTAGAACGGCTGGCGCCGTATGCTTTCCTTACCGCAAGCTCAGCCATGCGACGGGACATTTGCGAAGATATAAGTCCGCTGACATTGATAGCGGGCACAATAAGCAATATCAAACCCAGGATGATGCAGGTTACGGCAGGACTCATCGTGTCATTACGGAAGAACTGCCGTTCCGTATAGGTGCTGAGGTCGGGAAGCTCCAGTTCATATTCGACCAGTATCTCGTTGAAGCGGGCAAGCGACTGTTCTATCTGCCGCTTGAGTTCCTCTCTGCCGACACCGGGCTTGACAAGGGCCACAGCCTCGAAATCTCCCCGTAGCCCTTCACTGCCCAGACCGGAATCCCGGGTGGAATAAGGCATCCACAACTCTCCATAGGCAAATGTGAACAGAGAGCTCACATCCTTGGTGACCCCGACAATGCGCTTAGGGCGAAAGTTGACAAAATAATTTTTGCCAATGGCTGCTTCGGCAGACCCGAAAGCTTCGCGAGCAAGCTGTTCGCCTATAACCACGACATCCCGGCAAGCATCGAACTCTTCGGTACTGAAAAGACGGCCCGCCACAAGAGGGATATCGTAGACACGCCAATAGTTCAAATCCACCTGACGAACCGTACGGCGCATTCCCCGCACGGGCGAATCTCCACAGTATCTAAGATAGGTAGGTCCCAGATAGGTGACAAGTTCCGCACCCGGAAGTTCTGCAAAAATAGCGTTGACAGCCCGATAAGACATGCCCGTATTGGAATTGCTGTGGTCGGACTTGCGGTAAGAGTATCCATAAGAAGAATATACCATGCTACTGCGGTGCGACTCGGGAGCCAAGTCAGCCGTCTGGATGTCATACACCATGTAAATGACCATGACAAAGGTTATACTCACTGCCGTACCGATGACGGAAACAGCACTGAAAAAGGGATTCTGGCGGATAAGAGCTAAAATTTGTTCCATAGCTTTCTATTCATCGTGCAATGCTTCGGCAGGCTGCACCTTCATCGCCTTGCGGGCAGGAATACCTATACCGATGACAATCATTAGGGTAATCAGCACAAAGCTGATGGCAGCACAGAGCAGCAGGCGGTCCCACTCCAACGTCGTACCGTTCCTCCAGGAATTCAACTCCAGGTGTGCAAGATTATAATCGATGAGCAATGCAACGGGGGTGACAATTGCCAACAACAATATCCCTTCACTAAGCAGCCGGCTGAAGATGGCACGGTCTGTCGCTCCATGCGCTTTGTGCAGTGCTATCTCCGAACGGCGTTGCTGCGTACGGAACCAGAATGTTCCGAGCAAGCCGAGGAAAATGTTCAGCAGCAGGAATCCCATACCCATCACATAGTTACGGATGTCATTGGTCCATGCCTGCTGGTAGTTGCGACGAATATCCTTGAAAGAACGTATCTCCGAAATGAAGATATTGCCTATGCGGAACTGGCTCTCACTGTCTGCCTTCAGCCTCTCAATGAAGTCATTGTCCTGCCCTTCACGGACGCGGACACAAAGTTCGAGACCGATATAGTAGAAACTCTGCTTCACCATCATGGAATATGAGCTTCGCGCCTGGTCATAATCGTGATAGCGTACATTTTGCAGTGCAGCACCCAGCCGGTAGGTCTTCGTAGTATCACCAAAAAGATAGAACCGCTGGCCTACGAGATCTGTCATCCGGCAGTCGTATTTCCGGTAGAGGTTATCCGAAGCCATAAACTCCCCGCGCTCCAACATTTCAGCCAATTGTTCGGGTGTCTCGCCACGCGTGCCCCGATAGCGGAATACACGGGGAAAGTCCGGTGTCACTAACCTGCGGATGGTCCAACCGGGAGAACGCAAAGTGTCATAGCTTACTTCAGCGCCTGAATTGCTTCCGTTGTAAGGATACGAATTCTGCGAAAGGCTGACCGCTTCTATCTCCGGCCGACGACGCAGACGCTCCAACAACTCGGCTATGTCATCGTGGGTCTGCTGAGAGGTATGCCCGGCTATGTAGTCGGGACTTTTGGGTGTCAGTTCCCCCAACTCTATAAGGTAGCAGTGCTCTATATTAAAGCCTCTCGGCTCCAGATAGGTGGCGGCGCGCGTGTAGAGATAGTCTACCACGTACCACATCACTACACTCACTACCAATAACTCCAACACCAACCATAGGTTTGAGAGCCATTCATTCTTTATCTGTGTAAGAAGTTTCTTAGTCATTTTCTTCAATGATTAATGTTTTGTGATGGAGTTATTTATGCAAACGTCCGCCCAATGCATTTACAATCCCTATTCTTGATGCACGCCATGCGGGAATACCGGAACTTAGTAAGTTCAGCACAAAGCAGAACAACAACGCCCAGCCAAAGGTGGAGCCATGCAGCAATATGCTTGCATCCACTGCCGGAGGACTCAGCGTCTGGCTGAATTCCTGCGCAAACAGCAGTGTATTTCCCAAATAAGCGAATGCTACACTCAGCAACAATCCCATCACCCCTGCCAGCAATGTCACCACCAGATTTTCTGCAATGATTTGCCCCATCAGTTCCAGTCTCGTTGAACCGAATGCCCGGCGCACACCAATCTCTGCCACACGCTGGCGCAGACGGCTCTGCGTCATCGAGCTGAGGTTGATGGCAGGAACAATCAGTAGAATGATGAAGATAATGAGACGCTGCCTGCGTGCCTGGTCCACGTCCGGTTCGATGTTGGCAGCCATTCCTGCGGCATTTTTCTCCTGGTCATAAGGACGGTTACGGTAAATCAACGAATAACCATTCTCGCCAATTACAGTGTCGTACTCCTGACGGCGGCGTTCCGTCTCCTCACGAATCGCGGGAAAATCATCACGGCTTTTCGCCAGAATGGTAACGCTCATCATCCCCATATGCTCATCACTCCAAGTGTTTTTCGTCACCTCAGTAGAAGTATAGGGTACCCATACCTGCGCATAGGCAGTGTTGGCCAAAGTAGAAACATCCTTCACTACGCCGGACACTGTATAAGGAGCATGGTTCAAAAGGAATTCGCGACCAACAGCCTCCGTTGTCTGGAATAACCTGCGCGCTACACTTTCCGTAATTACCGCTACGGGTAGTCCGGCATCGAATGTAGCCTGGTCATAAGGTTTCCCGGCAACAAAAGAGAAATCAAACACACGCCAGAAAGTATCATCTGTCTGCAACAGGTCGATACCCGTTGCAGGTTGTCCCGGCAGATTCACGGGGGTAGAAATGACCATACAGGTATAAATCGTTACTGCTTCGGGGGTCTTCAGCGATTTGAAGCACTCAAGCGCAGTCTTTATCCCCATCGGTCCGTTGGAACTGTTTCCCTCTCCCCAGCTTTTGTTGGTGATGCTCATATAATGCACATGTAGAAAGCGGTCGCGGTTGCTCTCCGGAGCAAACGGAGCTACCTTCACCTGCTGCATCATCACCACCAGCATGATGAGGAAGATGGCAAGTGCCGTACCGGCTATGCTGACGACACTAATCATCGGTTGCTGCCGCAACTGTGCCCAGGCTTGTGTGAAGTATTGCTTTATCATATTGATATTTACGATTAGACGATTTACTATTTACGATTGGTGTTACCGCTACTCAACGGCCCACCTTCAGGTTACATGTATTCACTCCGCCTATGCCTCCTTTAGAAATGTCAGCATGCCCGGCAGTTCCGCTCAAAGTGACGTCACCCACACCACTCATTCTGGCAGTCAAATAATCGCAGACTACATGAATATCGGCGCTACCTACTCCGCGCAAAGCAACTTTCAGCTCGTCACACGTCAAATCGGATACATTCACTTCACCCACTCCCTTTACTTCAAATGACACCTCATCCAGTTTCAAGGGCTTCTCACAATTGAACTCCCCTACACCGGTAAACTCCACCTTCTTCAAATCAGGAGCCGAAATCCAAATGGTCACGCCATCTTTCTGATTTCTCATGCTCTTGTTTTTCCTATCCTTGAAGCCTATCAGCAGACAGCCGTCCTTCACTGTGGTTTCTGTATTCTTCACGTGCTTCTCCTTACCTTCAATCTTGAAAGAATAAGTGTCACTCTGTGTAAAATAAATTGTTCCCACAGACGTTATCTCAATGGACGAAAAGGCATCCACTTTGCGCACTTCACTCACTTTGGTATCTTGTGCATAAACACTCAGCATACCTACAAATGTCAATATCAATGCAATGATAATACCTACTATATTAGTTTTCATTTTTCTTCTTTTTTATTGTTAATCCTCTATTGTTTTTCATACTACTCTTCATGCAACGCCTCTGCCGGCTCAATCTTCATAGCCTGCCGTGCCGGAAACCATATTCCAATCACTACCATCAGAGCTATCAGTAACCAAGCCCCTAGAGAACCTGCAAGGAAGCGTATCACACTCCACTCTATCGGCCAAGTGGATATGAGAGAGGTACGTCCTATAGTAAATTCCGCCATCCCCACATTGTAGCATACAACCATGGCAGGCAATGTCACTAACGCCAATAACAGTAACCCCTCACCTATCAGTAAACGAAACACACCGCCACGCGTACTGCCCATCGCCATCCGTAGAGCTATCTCCGAACGGCGGCGGCGAGTACGGAACCAGAAGGTGCCTATTAACCCCAAAAATACATTCACCAGCAGGAAGAGCACCACCACAGCCTGACTGTTCACCTTATCCGTATCGCCATTCATCACCTCGAACTGCAACTGTTGTTCAGTATAGGGAGCGGCATCTGCCACAAACGCATTGTCCGTGTCCAGTTTAGGCGCTATTTCGCGCAGAAACTTCTCCCGATAATCCGGTCCGTCGGCAGCAGGCTTCACGCGGAAAACAATCTGCGACCAATTGTCGGCAAACTCTGCCTTAATCATATTCTCTCCCAAATGATAAAAGAACCAAGGTTCCTCAACTCCATAACGATAGGAACGGAAAGCACCGGTCTTCCCCATCTGCTTGATGATTGTAACAGAATCACCATTACCTAACGGCGTAGTCTGCGAAAACTCCGGCATTTTCTTACGAAAACGTTCAAAAGCGGCATTACTCAGTGTCACATTGTTCCATCCTGCGGGAGTGTCCCGGAACGGGTGACGCGGGTCCTCACTTATCCGGAAAACATCCATATATCCTCCAGTCGTATAAATACAGCGTCCTTGCACCCAGGAAGTATCTTGCACAACCAACGCATTGTAACTATTACTGCCACTCATCGGAAGGCTCCAATAACAAAGGGCAGCTGCCTCTACGGAAGGCTCTTGTTCCAATTTCGCCAATATACCCAGATATTTATCGGCATCAGTCAGACTCGTATCCCGACTTTCTCCACCTACAACGGTGGATAATTTATAGACATGTTCAATATTATAACCCAGCGGACGGTAGAAAGTATATTTCATGCATCCCAGTGAGTCACAGAGGAACCACATCACGATGAATACCAAGAACAATTCAGCCAATACCCAGCCGTTACTGCTGAAGCGTGCCTTTATCATACGTAAGTTATGTATCGTAAATTTCATATCAAGTACCTCCTTCTATTTATCATTCAAAGAATCTACAATAGTGTGCCGTGCCGCTATCCATGCAGGCAGTGCCGCACTCAACAGATTGATGACCACACAGAAAACAAATGCCAGCAGGAATACCCACGGACTAAACAGCGCCTCCATGTTCAAGCTGAACTCGCCCGACGTACCCACATTCTGATTATTGGTGAACAGCCACATACGCATGGCATATACTGCCAAATAACTGAAAAGCAGTCCCACTACTCCACCCAGTAATGTCAACATCAGATTTTCGTTCAGTATCTGCCGCACAAGCACACTTTTCGTTCCTCCAAAAGCCTTACGTACACCTAATTCGGTAATACGTTGCTGCATGCGGCTGTTACTCAAGCCACACAAATTGAGTGACGGTACCAACAAAATGATAAATAAAGCTACGGCATATTGAAGATAAAGCATTGTCAAGTCTGGCCCTACATTAGCCCATACGTGGTTGACGTGCGCCACGATATTGTCCGGCTGTTCCATGATGTCTATCTGTTTATTACCCAATCCGGCATTAACACGTTCCACCTGCTTGGCAATGCCCTCCCGGATGGCAGGAAAGTCATCGGATGTACGTGCCAATACAGCAATCTGCATGCCTCCCAAATAACTGTGGACTCCGGTAATTTTCAGTTCGTCGGCACTGTACATACCCCATACTTGTGCATATGCATCCTTAGCAGTGACGGAAACATCTTTCACCACTCCCACGATACGCGCAAATTCCCGGTTCAGCAGGAATTCCTGTCCCACTACATCTGTACTTCCATACAGTTTCCGCGCTACAGACGCACAGACTACTACAGCCTTGCTTTCTCCAGCACGGTCGGCTTCGCTGAAGCCGCGTCCGGCAAGAAACTGCATGCTGAACACTTTCCAGAAGTCGGGATCTGTCCGCATAGCATCCACTTTCACCCGATTGTTACCGTCAGTCAACGAAGCCAACGACAAACCGGCTGGGGAAAATGCCGTACAGTATTCCACTTCGGGCACCGGCTGCACGCATTCTTTCATAAATGCCGCCGAAGGATTACTCCAATTATTATTGCCGTCCTTTTCCTTGTCGTATACGTGCATAGCGGAAAAGTAAAGACACCGACTGCGGTTCACTTCCGGTTCCAAGTCAGCATATTTCGTCTGCCAAGTAATCACAATAGCCATAATCATGGTGATAGCAAAGGCCGTACCCAATATGGAAATCGTACTTAGCAGCGGATTCTGCTTCAAAATGACAAAAGTCTGTCTTATGATTCGCATTTCATTAATTGATAGTTGATAATTAATAGTTGACAGTTGCTAAGCAGTAATTATTCCACCTGACGTCCGTCAAAGAAGCGGATGGTACGTGAGGTCTGTTTGGCCTGCTCTTCATTGTGAGTCACCATCACAATGGTACGTCCGTCTTCCTTGTTCAGCTGATGCAACAGCTCCATGACTTCGGCACCCATCTTGGAGTCCAGGTTACCGGTAGGCTCATCGGCGAGGATTATCTCCGGATTGCCGATAATGGCGCGGGCAATGGCTACACGCTGGCACTGTCCGCCGGAGAGCTGTGTAGGCATGTGGCGCATGCGGTGGCTCAAGCCGACCTTCTTCAACACCTCTTCCGCCAAACGACGGCGTTCTTTGGCAGACACCTTTCTATACAGCAAAGGCAGCTCCACATTATCCAGCACATTCAGCGAATTAATCAGATGGAAAGACTGGAACACAAAACCCAGCTTCTGGTTACGGAAAGCAGCCAGCTCCTTGTCCTTCATGCCGTCCACTTTCGTACCGGCTATTTCGATGGTGCCGCTGGTAGGTGCATCCAGTAAACCCATAATGTTCAGCAACGTAGATTTTCCACAACCGGAGGGTCCCATGATACTGAGAAATTCTCCCTTGTTCACTTCGAGGTTTACATTTTCCAATGCCACGGTTTCAATCTCGTTTGTACGATAAATCTTGTTGATGCCAGTTAACTTAATCATAATGGTAAGTATTTAATTGTTATTATTCTGTTCCGTTTCTATTCCGCACAATTTCTGTTTCAAGAGGTCAAAAGTTGTGCCAAAACCGTTTATTATTGATTATCTGCTATTTATACATGCAGTAAGGTGTCCGAAAATGAACACTTTGTCCGTTTTCATCTATTCGTCACGCAGGGCTTCCGTAGGTGGAATGCGGCTGATGTTGCGCGCCGGGATATAGATTCCCACCAACACTACCACCAGCAGTATCAGAAAGATGACGAGCGACACGAGCAGATAATGCGAGGTGAAATCCGACACCCAATAGCTCTCTGTACTCTCCACCCAATTCTGTCCTTTGGCCAGCCCTTCTTTCAGTGCATATTGCAAATAAAGCAGAAAACCAGTCAGTGAAGCGACCACGGTCAATACCGTGCCTTCGCCCATCAGCAGGCGGACAATGTCACTACGTGTAGCTCCGAACGACAGCATCACTCCCACTTCCTCGCGCCTCGTACGTGTCTGCAACCAGAAGGTACCGATGACACCCAGGCAAAGATTCACCAGGAAGAAAGCCGCCATCGCCAGATTACGGCGGTAAATCGGTGTGGAATTGCTGGCTTCGCTCTCCGTTATAATCTGCTCATAGGAACGGACACTGCGAGCAAACAGATTGCCCCGCCTCATCTCCTTCACCATCCAAGGACGGAAATCGTGCAGAAAACGCTCCATGCTGACACCCTCTTTGAGACGTACCAGGATATGGGCACTTTCAGGGATATAACTTGTATCGATGGTAAGCATCGGCATAAATGCAACGGGGACGGGACGCCACTCGCTATACATCTTCATGGCTCCTATCGTACCGACAACCGGCATGTACAAGGTATCTCCATGGTCTCTGCTTATACAGCGTTTGCCATGCGCGTCTTTGGTATGGAACAACTGTTCGGCAGCATTCTCCGTCAGTACAATGTCATTCGGGGCATAGGCGTAGTCGGACAGCTGTCCGGGTGTCCGCCCCTTACCGGAACGGAAACCATACGTATCGAAAAAGTTCGTATGAGGCAAAAATTGTATCATCATAATAGATAAGGGAATCGTATCCCCTTCGGCAAACAATTGACTATTCGAACTTCCCGAAGAATTGGGATAACAGAATCCCAGCACGGGAGTGGCCGATTCCACACCGTCAAAGTCCTTGACATAACGCACCAAATTATAATAGTTGTCCACCAACGTAGCAGAGTCCTGCGCTTCGGCATCGTATCCCGGTGCCTGGGGCTGCAATGCGCCCAATGAAATGAGGCAAAGCCGCTCCGCATCATAGCCCAACGGGATATTACGATCGTGCGTGACCACAATCACCGGGTCCAATACAACCCAACTGATGATACTCACCAATATCAATTCGGCCAACAACCATCCGTTCTTGCGGCGGCGCGCCCAAAGATTCTTCCATATTAACTTAAACATACCAACCTCCCGTGTCTTATCGTTTTTCATTCAGTGAGTTCACAATCGGTTTCCGCAAGGAATACCACGCCGGTATAAGGGCCGACAACAGATTCAGCACGACGCACAGCGCCAATGCGGCGAGAAAAACCAGCGGAGCAAACAGCATTTCACCCGATACGCGGACATCCACCCCTTCGGGTACCATATTCGGCCAACTGTCGAATACCGTAAATATCCACTCGCGTCCCGCGTAAAGTGCCAGCCATGCCAGCAGCAAGCCCAATGCTCCGCCCAGTGCGGTCAGTAGCAGGTTTTCCCACATCACTTGTGAAAGCAGCATCTTACGTCCGGCTCCAAACGATTTCCGCACGCCCATCTCTGCCAGACGTCCCTCCATACGGCTCGATATCATGCCGCTCAGATTCAGGGCAGGCACCAACAGCAATACGAGCAGGACAAGCAGAAAGTGGCGCACTGTGGCCCAAAGGTCAAACTCCATACTTGCATAAGTCTTGAAGACACTCAACAGATGGGAGGTGGGCTGCTCCCAGAAATCTACTTTCCATTCATCGGGATGCATAAGATTCTCCTTGCGGCAGATTTCCTTTATCTCAGCCCGCAGAGCATCTCCCTGCTTACTGTCCTGCACCAGAAAGGTAGCACTGAAAGCTCCCAGATAGGGAAGGTCGTACTTGGGAGTGCTGTAATCGGGCGACACCGTATAAGGTATATAAAGCTGTGCATAGGATTTAGAGGTGAGGTAACTGGCACTGCACACCACCCCACAAACCCGATAGTCGATATAGTTCAGGCTGAACGAGCGTCCTACTACCTCTTCCGTCGTACCGAACAAGCGGCGTGCCAAATCATCGGTAATGACAGCAGTGGAAATGCCACTTGCCAGGTCGGATGCCGTGAATGGACTACCTTCCAGGAATTGGAAAGAATATATCTTGAAAAAAGCAGGGTCTGTCAACTTTACCATAACCGGAAAATCACCGCTGCGGTCGGCAGGCTGTATATAACTGTTTTCCGACAAATCATTATGCAGCTCGGCCGAAACGACAAGGGCATTCTCTACGGGATAGAACCAGTCTTGCAGTGCCTTGTAGGAAACAGCCCATTGCATGGTCCTGGTATTGTTGCCGCTTCCCTGCGTGAATTTTGAATTGCTGAGGTAAAGCGTATTCATGCGGTTTGCCTCCGGATAGACGGGCGCAATCTTCACATAATACACCACCGCCATAATCATTGTCATGGCAATGGCCAGCCCCGTACCCACAATGTAGAGCATGCTGAACAGTTTATTCTGCTTCAACAGCTCCCAGGCTTGTTTCAAGTAAACCTTTATCATTTTAGCTTCAACTTATTCTTGTTCTTATAGTTACTCATATCGCTCACCACCACTTCATCACCCGGTTGCAAGCCACTGACCACTTCTACAAACTCAAAGTTGGAATCGCCCAGCTGCACCTTGCGCTTTACAATTTCCTTGTCGGAATTGCGTACAAAAAGTTCATACTCCCCACGTCCCACATAATAGCTGGCATTGGCTATGCGCATCACGTCTTCCTTCACTGCATTCATCACATAGACATCGGTTTTCAGACCGGAACGCAGTCGGCGGTTGTTGTCCTCATTCAACTGCACGGTAAAGGAGATGACGCCATTCTTTGAAAGCGGAGTAACACTGCTTACGGAACCTTCCAGCTTTTCGCTGCCAATCTTCACAATGGCCTTGCCGCCGGCAGCCACACGGTCACCGTAAGTATCGGCAATCTCGCCTTCCACCTTGAAGTGACTCAAGTCGGAGATGACGGCAATCTGTGAGCCTTCGGGAACCTGGGCACCAATCTGATTGTTGATATAAGTAAGGATGGCCTTCCGGGGCGAACGCACCTGCGCATCGTCGAGCGTACGTTTGGTTTCGGCCAGTGTCTTCTGAAACATGCTGAAATCCAGTTCCTGCACTTGGTATTCTGCAGCCAGCACTTCCTTCTCGTTGGCATACTGCTGCTGTAATTGCTCGTATTCCAGTTGTGCTACGTTGTAGCTCAGTTCGGCTTGGCGCACTTTATCGGTGGTGCCCGAACCGAGGCTATCAAGGTACTGCTCGTTACGCAGTTCCACCTTCATGCGGTCCAGCTTCATGGCGGAGACTTTGATTTTCATCTGAAGGTCGGTCAGCTTGGTCTGGTTGTCGAGTTTCAGCTGTTTCAGCTTGTAGCTGCGCATCTGCTCTTCATCCAGCATCTTTTTGTAGTCGGTTTCGGCGCTCTGCAAGTCCAGTTTCAGGATGGGGGTACCTACATCCACGCTGTCGCCACCTTTTCTGTACACTTCCAAAATGCGGGTATTGATGGGCGAGTTGATAATTTCCTCGAATGCCGGGACTACCTTGCCGGAGGCGCTAACGCTGACTTCAATCGTGCCTTTACCCACTTGGGAGAAAACGAGGTCTTTCTCCTTCACTCCCGTACGCATCAATGAAATGAGTACACTGACCACTACGATACCTGCCACGCCGATAGCACCGTAGCGGATGATTTTCTTATTGCGTTCTTTATTACGCACTTCTTTCGGAATTTCTCTATCCATATCTTTTAATTTTATTGTTTGCGAACATAACGCTTAATATATACTAAATCCATGCCAAAATCATAACCCCCTGAAAGTAAGCGAAAAGACAAAAAAGAAGGGTGTCCGTTTTCGGACACCCTGTACATTTTCGGATAGCTTCTTTATCTTAATCTCAATCTGTCGCCAATCTCCGGCACGTATTCCGCATCCTTGCGATTCATCTTATAAAGGTTCTTCAGACGAATGCCGTACTTTTGGGAAATGGTATGCATGGAATCACCGTCTTTCACTATGTAGACGGTATGGGGTTTGGCGGCTTTCTTGCGCTTTTCTTTCAAGTAAATAATGTCTCCCGCCTCCAGTGTGTATTCTTTATGGAGGTCGTTGTATTTCACCAGCTTCTTCCAGCTGATGTCAAACTCCTTGCCCAACACCTGGAAGGTGTCTCCGTCGCGCGCCACGACATAAGCTATATCGTTGGCAATGTACACCTGATGCGGATTGGCCAGCCAAGGTTTCTTTTTCAGTTCCTTCTCCCAACTGCGGACATCGCGCTTGCTCATGCCACGGCTGTCGTACTTATACAGTTCATAGTCCTCAATAATGGTTATCAAGCGGTTGGCATACGACGGGTCGGTAGCATAGCCGGCCTTCTTCAAGCCGCGCGCCCAACCCTTATAGTCCGTAATCTTCAGTTTGAAAAGAAAAGCATAACGTGCTCCCCGTTTCAAGAAATCGGAATGGTCTTCATAAGAGTCTTTCGGATTGCGATAAGCGCGGAAACATTCATTGCGGGCATCGTCATCATGCCTCACCGTCCGTCCGCGCCAGTTGCCTCCACACTTGATGCCGAAGTGATTGTTGCTCTTGCGCGCCAGCTCACTGTATCCGGCACCGCTCTCCAACAGCCCTTGGGCCAGCGTGATGCTGGCAGGTATCTTATGACGTTGCATCTGCTCCACGGCAAGGGGAGCATACTGTTTGATATACTCATTGTAGCGGGCATTCCGGCGTTGTGCCTGCACTGTTGTTATGGAAATAAAAAGAAATGCTATGATAGCAGTCAGTCTGAAAATCCGTTTCATGCTTAAAATGTTGAGTTCTGCACAAAAGTCCGTAAAAGAATTGAAATAACCAATCTCTTTTCTATCTTTGTAACATTAATTACAATATAACCCTTTGCCTTATGAAAGAATTAAATATCGAAATCGCCGTCAAGATATACGACTATGAAGAACTGGATGCCGCCGACCGCGAACTGATGGATGCCGCCCGCGAGGCTACCAACCGCAGCTATGCCCCTTACTCCCACTTCTCGGTAGGAGCTGCAGCCAGACTGGCAAACGGTATTGTAGTGACCGGCACCAACCAGGAAAACGCCGCCTATCCTTCCGGGCTGTGCGCAGAACGTACCACCCTATTCTATGCCAACTCCCAACATCCCGACCAGGCGGTAACCACCCTCGCCATTGCCGCACGCAACGAGCACAACGAATTCCTGGAGTCTCCCATCCCTCCCTGCGGCGCCTGCCGGCAAGTGATGCTCGAAACGGAGAAGCGCTTCAAGCATCCCATGAGGGTGTTGCTATATGGCAAAAAGGGAATCTACGAGCTGAAGAATGTGGGAGAATTACTGCCACTCTCGTTCGATGCTTCGGCCATGAAGTAACAGAACCAATAAAGTATTAACATCGTGTCTGCAGGAAGTTAATTTCTTGCAAACACGATATTAACTTCTTGCCGACACGATATTAATATCGCAAAAAGCCTTTGTTATTCAGTGGAAATCATTACCTTTGCGCCCACTAACCAATTAATTCCACCGATGAGAATATCCGACTAAAGACAACACATTTCGGTAAACATCACTATCAACATGCTTTTTCAGACTGAACGCTGAGTATCACCTATATAGATGTTTAGCCAATACTGTGTTTGTCCGTACCCCTCCCCTTCGAGAATTTCAATTTCGGGGAATGCTTGCATCTCCCCTATCATTCTTACTTCTAAAAACACAGTAGAAACTTATGAGCTTTATCATTAAAGACCTTAGCTATATCCATACAGATAAGGAAATCTTGTTTTCACACCTCCATTTGAGTATCAACTCCGGAGATAAAATAGCCCTGACCGGAAATAACGGTTGCGGCAAGTCTACCCTCATGCGCATTTTGGCAGGAGACTTGTCACCAAGTTCGGGAACGGTGCTACGCCCCGAACATCTGTACTACGTGCCCCAGCACTTCGGACAATACGACCGGCAGACAATAGCACAAGCTTTGGGAATCAGCCACAAGCTATCTGCCCTGCATGCCATCCTAAGCGGTGACGCTACCGAAAAGCACTTCAATACGCTCAATGATGACTGGAACGTGGAAGAACGCGCCCAGGCTTCTCTCGACAGCTGGGGACTGGACGGTATCACACTCTCCCGTCCGATGGAAGGACTTAGCGGCGGCGAAAAGACCCGCATCTTCCTGGCAGGCATGGAGTTGCACAACCCAACAGCCATCCTGCTGGACGAACCGACCAACTATCTGGACGCGGATGGACGGGAACGTCTGTATAACTTGATACGACGGACATCGGCTACCGTGCTCGTCATCAGTCACGACCGCACGCTACTGAATCAGTTGCCTGCCATCTGCGAACTCTCCTCCCAGGGATTGACGTATTACAGCGGAAACTACGACTTCTACAAAAAACAGAAGACCCTGCAACAAAACGCCCTCACCCAACAACTAGAAGAGAAGCAGAAAGCCCTGCGCCTTGCACGCAAAGTGGCACGCGAAGTAGAAGAACGGAAGGCCAAACAGAATGTGCGGGGAGAAAAAAACTCCATTAAAAAGGGGATTCCCCGCATCATGATGGGAGCACTGAAAAACAATGCGGAAAACAGCAGTAGCAGACTCAGCAGCATACATGCGGAGAAAGCGGAAAAGCTGCAGACGGAAATGGCAGGCATCAAAAGTTTACTGTCGCAGACGGACAAGCTGAAAACAGACTTCAACACCTCCCATCTGCATACGGGCAAGATTCTGATTACGGCAAGGAACGTCAACTTCCATTATCCCGACCATACAGCCTCCCCCGTAGAAACACCCCACACGGAGACGGCTGCAAAGAGTCTCTGGGCTTCTCCCCTCACCTTCCAGCTAAGAAGCGGCGACCGCCTCAGCCTGAAAGGAAAAAACGGCAGTGGAAAAACAACCCTGCTGAAACTCATCATGGGCGAATTGCACCCCACCGACGGAGTGATGGAGCGTGCCGGCTTCACCTCCGTCTATCTGGACCAAGAATACTCCCTCGTCCGTAATGAGCGCAGCGTACTCCAACAAGCAGAAGCTTTCAACCACCGCCACCTGCCGGAACATGAAGTGAAAACCATCCTCAACCGTTACCTCTTTCCCCGCGACGTGTGGAACAAGCCGTGCGGCAAACTGAGTGGCGGCGAAAAGATGCGCCTCTCCTTCTGCTGCCTGATGATTGCCGACAATACCCCGGATATGTTCATTCTGGACGAACCCACCAACAATCTGGACATCGAGAGCATAGAAATAATAACGGCAACGATACGCGACTACGCCGGCACCGTAATTGCCATCAGCCACGACCGGGAGTTTCTGAAAGACACCGGCATCGAACGGGAGATACTTTTGGAATGAATCAGTAATTTAGGTAACAACAACCGTAATTTGTATACTGCCATTCTCATAAAACCTGCCTATTTTTGCAGCACGTAATCATTTACTAACTAACAAACAACGAATATGAGCAAAAAAGTATTAATCCTCTCCTCCAGTCCCCGCAGGAATGGAAACTCCGACCTCTTGTGCAATGAATTCATGCGCGGTGCCGCAGAGGCCGGACATCAAGTAGAAAAGATTTTCCTGAAAGACAAGCACATCAACTACTGCACGGGATGCAGCGTATGCAGCATGTACGGCAAACCCTGCCCGCAAAAGGACGATGCCGCCGAAGTGGTGGAAAAGATGATTGCCGCCGACGTCATCGTCATGGCAACTCCCGTATACTTCTACACCATGAGCGCGCAGATGAAGACACTGATTGACCGTTGTTGTGCACGCTACCTTGAAATAAAGAACAAGGAGTTCTACTTCATCATCGCCGCCGCCGAAGAAAGTGTCCCCATGATGGAACGTACCATCGATGGTTTCCGTGGCTTCCTCGACTGCCTGGAAGAGCCCAAAGAATGCGGCACCATTTATGGCGTGGGTGCCTGGAAGGTGGGCGAGATAAACGACAAGCCTTCCATGCACGAAGCCTACGAGATGGGAAAAAAGGTATAAAGAACGAATACTAACCGCTATACAATACATTTATGCTACGTACCATCAGACTGACCCTTGCCGTCATCTTCTTCGCACTCATCACGCTGTTGTTCCTCGACTTCACGGGAACACTGCATGCCTGGTTCGGATGGATGGCGAAGATACAATTCCTGCCGGCCGTGCTGGCACTGAACATCGGTGTAGTACTGTTTCTTGCAGTGCTGACCTTGGTATTCGGACGCATCTACTGCTCCGTCATCTGCCCGTTGGGAGTATTCCAGGACATTGTTTCCTGGCTCTCCGCCAAACGGAAGAAAAACCGTTTCCGCTACTCGTCCGCACTGAAATGGCTACGCTACGGTGTGCTGGGAGTATTCGTACTTGCCATTATCGGCGGACTGAACTCTTTTGTCGTGCTGCTGGCCCCTTACAGCTCATACGGGCGCATCGTTTCCAGCCTTTTCTCCCCACTCTACCAGTGGGCAAACAACGGACTGGCCTACCTGGCCGAACGTGCTGACAGCTATGCCTTCTATGAAACGGATGTATGGATGAAGAGTCTCCCTACCCTGCTGATTGCCACAGTCACTCTGGTGGTCCTCATCGTGCTGGCATGGCGGGGCGGACGTACCTATTGCAACACCATCTGTCCGGTAGGTACAGTGCTTGGTTTCCTCTCGAAGTATTCCTTGCTGAAACCGGTGATTGACACAAAGAAGTGCAACAACTGCGGACTTTGTGCCCGCAACTGCAAGGCATCGTGCATCAACATCAAGGCACACGAAATAGATTACAGTCGTTGCGTGGCATGTATGGACTGTATCAACAAGTGCAGGAAAGGTGCCATCACTTACACACGCCGCAAGCCGGCCTCCGCTGCTGTCTCCCAGGAAACCTCCGTGGCACCGGAGCAGGTAAACGACGCCCGCCGCGCATTTCTCTCTACAACTGCCGTGTTTGCTGCTACGGCAGCCCTCAAGGCGCAGGAGAAGAAAGTGGACGGTGGACTGGCTGTCATCGAGGACAAAAAAATCCCCGAGCGCGCCACTCCCATCACTCCTCCGGGCTCACTGAGCGCCCGCCACTTTGCACAACACTGCACAGCCTGCCAGCTCTGCGTATCGGTATGCCCCAACCAAGTGCTCCGTCCTTCTTCGGACTTGACAAAACTGATGCAGCCGGAAATGTCCTACGAACGCGGTTACTGCCGCCCCGAATGCGCCAAGTGTGCGGAGGTGTGTCCTACCGATGCCATCCATCTGACAAGCCTCGCCGAGAAATCGGCCGTCCAAATCGGTCATGCCGTATGGATTAAGGAGAATTGCATCTGCATCACAGACAAGATGGAATGCGGGAACTGTGCCCGCCATTGTCCGGCCGGTGCCATACAGATGGTTCCTTCAGACCCGGAAGACGAAGCCTCCATCAAGATACCGGTAGTCAACGCCGAACGCTGTATCGGATGCGGAGCATGCGAGAACCTTTGTCCGTCGCGTCCGTTCAGTGCCATTTATGTGGAAGGCCATGTGATGCACAGAACTGTCTGAAGCAGCTTTATCATCCAAATATCCATTTATAATTTCAGTCCTATCACAATGAAAGAAGACAATAAGAACAAGATAAACCGCCGCGATTTCTTCAAACTCGCCGGTGCAGGAACGCTTGCCTCGGCAGCAGCCCTGTACGGCTGTTCGGGCAACAAGAACAACGGGGAAAGCGAATCGGCCGCACTGGGCGAGATACCAACCGGCAAGATGACCTATCGTACCAACCCCAACACGGGCGACCGGGTTTCTCTGCTGGGATACGGATGCATGCGATGGCCCACCCGGAAACGTGCCGATGGGAATGGAGACGAAATAGACCAGGAAGCCGTGAACGACCTGATAGACTATGCCATTGCTCACGGAGTGAACTATTTCGACACCTCTCCCGCCTATGTGCAAGGTCTGTCGGAGCGCGCCACGGGCATTGCCTTGAAACGCCACCCACGGGAGAAATTCTTCCTTGCCACAAAGCTGTCCAACTTCAGTCCCAGCACGCACAGCCGCGAAGAGTCCCTTGCCATGTATCACCGCTCCTTCCGCGACCTGCAAGTGGACTACATCGACTACCTCCTGCTGCACGGCATCGGCATGGGCGGCATGGAAGCCCTCCGTTCCCGCTATCTGGACAATGGCATGCTGGACTTCCTGCTGAAAGAGCGCGAAGCCGGACGTATTCGCAACCTCGGATTCTCCTATCATGGAGATATCGAAGTCTTTGACTACCTGCTCTCTCGCCATGACGAACTGAAATGGAACTTCGTACAAATCCAACTGAACTACGTAGACTGGCGGCATGCCAAAGAAGTGAATACCCGCAACACGGATGCCGAATACCTATATGCCGAGCTGGTGAAGCGCAACATTCCCGCCGTTATCATGGAGCCGTTGCTGGGCGGACGCCTATCCCGCCTAAACGACCACTTGATGGCACGTCTGAAACAACGCCGCCCGCAGGAGAGCGTGGCTTCCTGGGCCTTCCGATTTGCAGGTACTTTCCCCGATGTGCTGACCGTACTGAGCGGAATGACGTACATGGAGCATCTGCAAGACAACCTGCGTACCTTCTCCCCGCTTGTTCCATGTACGGAAGAGGAGTTTACCCTACTGGAAGATACCGCCCAGCGAATGCTGCAATACCCCACCGTGCCGTGCAACGACTGCAAATACTGTATGCCGTGCCCCTATGGGCTGGATATTCCAGCCATCCTGCTGCACTACAACCGCTGCATCAACGAGGGCAACGTGCCGCAGAACAGCCAAGACGAGAATTACCGCGAGGCACGCCGCGCCTTCCTGATAGGCTATGACCGCAGTGTTCCCCGTCTCCGCCAAGCCAACCGCTGCACCGGTTGCGGCCAATGCAACCCGCACTGTCCGCAAGGCATCGACATCCCGGCGAAACTGCAGGAGATAGACCGATTTGTGGAAGCGCTGAAGCAGGAAACCCTTTAACGGACTTATCTTCAACCCTGGTTGTCCATTTTAAGGATTACCAATCATATACAGATTCTTCTTTTTGTATAACTTTGCAAAAAGAACCATAGATAAACGATGAATAAAAAGATTTTAACCGCAATTTTAATAAGTATCGCCCTTCCGGGTAGTATGCTGTCCGCACCTGCCGACAGCCTCCGGCTGAAAAGCTACAAGCTTGATGAAGTCGTAGTGACCGGGACAAGAAATGAAACAGACATCCGCCACCTGCCAATGACCATCTCCGTAGTGGGCCGCCAGCAACTGGAACAGACCTACCAGCCCTCCATCCTGCCTGCACTGACCGAGCAGGTGCCCGGACTTTTCACCACAAGCCGCGGCATCATGGGCTACGGCGTATCCACGGGAGCCGCAGGAGGCATGAGCCTGCGCGGCATAGGCGCCGGGGTGAATGCCGCCGGAGGACCTACGACCAGCCTGCTGGTGCTGATAGACGGACATCCGCAATACATGGGCCTGATGGGGCATCCCATCGCCGACGCCTACCAGAGCATGATGGCCGAACGGGTGGAAGTGCTGCGCGGTCCCGCCTCCGTCCTCTACGGGTCCAATGCAATGGGCGGGGTTATCAACATCGTCACCCGCAAGATGCAGGAGGACGGGGTGAAAACCAATGCGCAGATAGGATACGGTTCCTACAATACCCTGCAGACGGAAGTCTCCAACCGCGTGAGGAAAGGGCGTTTCAGCAGCGTGGTGACCGGCTCGTACAACCGTACCGACGGACACCGTGACGACATGGAGTTTGAGCAGTATGGCGGCTATGCCAAACTGGGATACGACTTCAGCGACACCTGGAAGCTGTGGGGCGACGTGAACATCACCCGCTTCAACGCCTCCAATCCCGGCGAAGCCGACAATCCGTATATAGACAACGACTCGCGCATCACACGCGGCATGACCTCCTTCGCACTGGAAAATCGTTACGACCGTACTTCCGGCGCCGTGAGCTTCTTCTATAACTGGGGCCGGCACAGGATTAACGACGGCTACCACCCCGGAGAAGAGCCCCAGAAGTCGCACTTCAACTCCAAGGACCGGATGCTGGGCATATCGTGGTATCAAAGCGCCACGCTCTTCACCGGTAACCGCCTGACCGTAGGTTTCGATTACCAGCACTTCGGCGGAGAGTCCTGGAACAAGGTTGTCGCCATCGACGAGGCAAAACCCGGACAGCAGATTGGTGACCGCATCCCCGGCGTGGACAAGCAGATGGATGAATTTGCAGGCTATGTGGATTTCAGGCAGGACATCAACAGTTGGCTTTCACTGGACGCCGGTGTCCGCATAGACCACCATTCGCACGTAGGCACGGAATGGATTCCCCAAGGGGGACTGGCTTTCCATCTGCCCCGGCAGGCGGAACTGAAAGCAATGGTGAGCAAAGGATTCCGTAACCCCACCATCCGGGAGATGTACATGTTCCCTCCACAGAACCCCGATTTGAAAGCGGAGAGCCTGATGAACTATGAACTCTCCTTTACGGGGCAGCTCTTGGGAGGAGCCATGTACTATGGAGTGAACCTATACTACATCAACGGGGACAACATCATCATGACGGACCCTGCCCTACGCAAGAACGTCAACTCCGGAGAGATAGAGAACTGGGGTGTGGAAACCAACATCGGCTACCGCATCAACCGACACTGGCAAGTGAATGCCAACTACAGCTGGCTACACATGGAAAATCCGGTACTGGCGGCTCCCGAACACAAACTCTATGCCGGTACGGACTTTACGCAAAGACGCTGGAGCTTGTCTACCGGTATACAATACGTAAAGGGACTCCATACCTCGGTCACCCCAGGTAAGGAGAAGCAAGAAAACTTCGTGCTCTGGAACTTACGTGCCAACTACCGTCTGTGCAGTTTTGCCGACGTATTCGTCAAAGGCGAAAACCTGTTGGCACAACGCTATGAAATCAATGCAGGCTTCCCCATGCCGAAAGCCACGGTGATGGGAGGCGTAAACATCAATTTTTAATACTGTCGCGAAGGGATATACTCCGCCCGATAGATGCGGTCGAAGAAAGGTGCCCACTCGTTTTCCGTGATGCCAATCTGCAGGCCATAGAAGTGTGTACCGGCTTCCCGGTAACGGCGAATCTCCTCCATAAGGGCAGGTGAAGAGTGAGGAATCTTGAAGTCGCTGACCCAAAGTACATCGGCATTCATATACTCCTTGCCTTCTTTGAGCAGGCGGAACGTGGCTTCCAGCATGCGGGTGGCATCTGTATCCCCGCAAGCTGTCTTTGAGAAGAATTCGAGCAGCCTTGCCCGCTCTTTCCTTACGTCAATCGGATGGATGGAGACGGAAAAGGCTATCAGAAAGCAGTTCCGCCGTTGACGGTCGGCTATCTCCAGGAGCTTTATCAGCAGAGAGTGGGCAATCTTCTCCGGCTTGCCAGCCATGCTTCCCGAGGTGTCCAGACAGACAATCATCGGACCTTTGGGACGGGCAGGCTTGGTTTCGATGCGCCGGGCAGGCTGCATGATTTCCGATTTATAACGGAAGGTCTGGAGCTTGCGAGTAAGGTATTTGTAGACGAACAAATCTTCCAGTTCACTGTCGGCGGAATGGGCAAGCTCAATGGGAAGCAGAGCATTGAGGTCGTTGCCGGTACTGATGCCCAGGATGTCACATTTGGAGGAGTGCTCCATTTTGTAGACGTTTCCCTCGGCAACGCGGATTTGCTCACGTCCTTCGTCGTCTGCCATACGCCCCATCTTGTGGGCCACTTTCACTATCTCGGGGCAAGAGCGCTGGATGCGCACGATTTTCCGTATACGCTCAAAGTCGACGGTATTCCACAAGCCGCTCATCATGCCCCAGGTCTGGAAGAATTCGTCCTTATCCACACGGTTCTGGCGGATGTACTCGGGGATGTCTTTCAGATTGGAACGGAGCCTGCGCTCGAGGGCATCTTTGCGGAAAGCAATCTCTTTCTCCTTTTCTTCGTGCATCTTCAGTTGGAAGGCGTCTTCCCAGTCGTCCACCATTTTCTCCCAAACTTCATCGTCCGCATATCCTCCTTCTGTGCCGAAGTGGCTGCGGTAGAAGCGGGAGTCGAAGCCGTACTTCCGGTATTTGTCGGAAATCTGCTGGAGCAAGGCTTGCCAGCCATCTTTCCGTTTTGCCATGGACCATTCCAGCACGAGTTTCATCCCGGTCCGTTCCGACTGGCTTTTCCGGAGGTTGTACCTCTCCTTCTCCAAATTCAAGTGGATAAACTGAATCATGGTGTCGTAAAAGATACGTGCACAGACCTCATTGCCCAGCACCTGCACCTTGACCATGGAGTCGTTCATCACGGAGAGCAGATAGGCATACAAGGGCTCGGTATCCGTCTCAGCACACTCTCCGGTGGCTACAAAACGGTCCAGTGCCTGCACATAGAAGGCGGTGTCATATCGGGTGGCGGTGGTGTTCATCTTCTTCTTGGTTACTGGAGGATTATTCGTCTCCATATCTCAGTTTGCGCATGTCCACACGCGCCCAGGCTATCTCCTTGCGGACGATGGAGACGTATTGAGCTACGCTCTTTTTATCCTCTTCGGAGACGAAAAGGTTGTCGGACAAATCTCTTACCAAACGGTCTATATTTGTGGCAGCAGTGTCCAGTTCCGTCTCATAGTCGCGGTCGGTAATGGAGAGGTTCCCCAGCCAGAGCTGTTGCTCCTCGCCCCGTTGCAGACGCCGCATGGGGAAGCGCACACCGTTGATGTAGAGATGCTTGTCGTCGCGGTAGAGGGTGACGCGTTCGGTGCCTTCCTCTTTCACGACGCCGGTGTCGGCAAAGGCGCGAATGATGGTACGCTTGGGATTGATGGGGTCGACATACATTACGCCCAAGGTGGGGGCATCTTTGGCGCTGTACTCCTTCAGATTTTTGTAGTCCACGATAAAGATGTAGGTGTTGCCCGTACCATGTTTCTCCACCTGGTAGTAGAAGTGGTCCGTTATCTGCAGGTCATCGTCCCTACGGTCGCCGGCAAGGCGGGCTTTGTCGAGGGCTTCGCGCACACGGCTGACTTTCAAATCGGATTTCAGCGAGGAGGCGATACCGGCAATCTGTTTTGTGTGGGACACGAATAAGGCACGGATAACGATGTCACGGATGGCAACGCTCTCATCAGGCTCACTCCATAGGCAGTGGTAGACGGGAAGCAGGTCGGTCATGGAGACTTCCGTGCGGCCGTGGACGAAGGCGGAGGTCTTGAGCAGCTTCACGATGTTCTTCCAGCGGCGGTCGCTGACGTAGACATTGCGGCGCAGGTCGGAGTCTTGCATCTCTACGCTTGTCAGTCCGTGGCGAATGGCTGTGATGCAGGAAAGAACATCGAGAGGCAAGGTTACGCGGCGTATCTCAGCTTGCCATTCGGCATACTCGCGGTCGGAGATTTGCCATTCGCAGGCAGTCGTTTCCGGATGGTCGGCAGAATCGTCCAGCAGCATTTTGTAGAAAGACTCTTCCTGCTTGACGCAGGTGCAGAGAATGCGGATAAGGAAGCGGTCCCATAGGGCTTCCAGTCCCTCGCCTTGAGCGGGCAGTTCGTTACTGGCAGCTACGAGCAGTTTGAGGGGGAGATGCAGTTCCTTGTCGCCATTGCGGAAAAGTTTCTCGTTGATGACGGTCAGCAGAGTGTTCTGTATGGCAGGGCCTGCTTTCCATATTTCGTCCAGAAACACGACATCGGCTGTGGGCAGATAGCCGTCGATGGCACGTTCATACTTGTCGGATTCTTTCAGTCGGCTAATGCTGACAGGACCGAAAATCTCGTCGGGCGTAGAGAAGCGGGACATCAGGTATTCAAAGGCACGGGCATCTGTAAAAGCCGACTTTAGCCGCCTGGCTACCATTGACTTGGCTACTCCCGGAGGTCCCAGGAGTAGAATGCTCTCGCCTGCCAGAGCTGCCAGCAGGGAGAGGTTTATTTCAGTTTCTTTTTCGTATACTCCCCGGTTCATTTCGGAAAGGAGGAGACGAATGCGTTGGGTTATTTCCACAATATGATTTATTTATAGTCAGTACTCATGTATAAAGAAAAGTGTGTAAAGATACAAAATAGTAGGGAAATCAGAGAGAGTCTTATTAAGATTCACTATCTTTGGAAAACAAATACACACAGACACGCACACACGTTGTGATTTGCTTTCATTTCCTATATCTATTACCATTTCTACCTGGAGACAAATTGTCCCCAGGTAAGTGACCAGTCCTTCATCGGGTCAGTCCCTATTATTGGGGATTTAACAATCCCCCCTCTTTTGCCGAAAACTAAAACTTTCCTCCCCAAACACTACCCTTCGTATCACTATATTTTATACCTTTGTTCACTAAGAATTAATCGTCCCATACCCATTTCTGTTTCGTCCGACAGCTGTCGGACGATAATTAAACAACTGTTGGACGATAATGCAACAGTTGTCGGACGATTAGTTTTTAGGAAGAAGAAAATTAATCCGCTTAGCGACAAAAATAATTCCCCGAAGCGACGAGAACTGTTTATCGCTATAAACAAAAATAAATATCTTATGAGCGCGTATTACGACCTTTACGAAACGCCTTCGCCCGACGGGAAAGAAGACAAGAAATCACTCCATGCACGTATCTGCCCGAAAAGGACTTATACCCAAAAGGAGTTTGTGGAACATATCGCAACTTTCCAACATCTGCCCAAGAATGTGATAGGGGCAGCATTGGATGCCTGCATTGACGAGTTGTGCGACCTCCTTGCCAACGGAAACATCGTGGAGCTGGGAGAACTCGGATTCTTCAGCACTTCACTGAAATGCCTGCGCGAGACCGACGACGAGAAAAAGAAAATCCGCTCCGAATCCGTCCAATTCCAAAACGTACACCTGCGCATCAGCAGCACGTTCCGCAACAACATCAAGAAGAAAATGACGTTGGAACGTGTACACTCCACTACCAAGAAATCGAAAAAAGTAGTAGAGACCACCGAAGAAACAAGAAAAGCCGAACTGGAACTGTTCCTCAAGCAGAATGTATGTATCAACAAGAACGAATACATCCAGCTAAGCGGACTAACCAGACATGCCGCCATAGACGAACTGAACAACTTCATCCGGCAAGGGTTCCTGCGCCGCCGCGGAATGGGAAGGTCAACGGTCTATGTGCGACAAGAAAAAGACACAGCAAACGAAATTTAGGGGGGCAAGCACAGAGACACAGAGACATAGAAATTAATTTGAAAAGAATCTCTGTGCCTTTGTATTTTCGTGTTCATCCCCCCCAAAAAATAATAAAACAACAAACAATGGAAAAATCAACAGAACCCCAACCCTGCACGCAGTGGTTCGTCTTCTTCAAAGACCAACTGCTGCTGAAAAAAGGATATACAGACAAAGGAGAAATAAAATACAGCGTACCCGTCAGTATAGAGCCTCCTCTGACACCGGAAGCCGGAAGTAATATACACGAAGTGTTCCCCCCCAACGGCAAGCAAGTACGTGCATTCGCTTTGGAACAGCCCGTGGCCGAAACCGACGAATGGGTCATGATAGGCCTGCGCGCATCGTACGACTACATCTCGCCGGACGAGTACCGTTCTGCAGGAAAGGCCTTCCAGATACTCTATTGGGACGAGCACAGCCACTTCTGCCCCGTGTGTGGTACCGCCATGGAGCACCAGACCCCCATCATGAAGAAGTGTCCCAACTGCGGCAATGAGATGTACCCTCCCGTTTCCACCGCCATCATCGTACTGATACGCAAAGGAGACGAAATCCTGCTGGTGCATGCCCGGAACTTCCGAGGAACCTTCTACGGACTGGTGGCAGGCTTCCTCGAAGCCGGCGAGACACTGGAAGAATGTGTGGAACGGGAAGTTTTTGAGGAAACGGGGCTGAAGGTAAAGAACATCACCTACTTCAGCAACCAGCCCTGGCCCTACCCCAGCGGATTGATGGTGGGTTTCATTGCCGACTACGAAAGCGGGGAGATAAAACTGCAGGAAGATGAGCTGACCGCTGCCGCCTTCTATTCCAAAGACAACCTGCCCGAAATTCCACGAAAACTGAGTATCGCAAGAAGGCTGATAGACTGGTGGATGGAGAACAATTAAAAATTAAAGAATTAAAAAGAGGGGGGGAAGAAATTTTAAAAAGCAGATTGCGGAAAACACACACTCACAAACGAACAACTACGAATGAAACGACTCTCATTCACATCAACCAATCGGTGTGTAACCGCAATCTGCCTATACTTAACTTCCCTGCAAACGTTTTGTTCATCAACCATCGGGTTTAAGTCTTTATTTAAGTTTTCTTTCAACACAGAAGCAAAAGGAAGAGGCGCAGCCCTCACGGGTTACGCCTCTCCGAACACTATATACACATTTTTTCCTCTTTCCTATCAAATGCCGAGTGACTTGCGCACTGCCTCCACTTTCTTCTCAGCTTCGGCATCGGCGCTGGTATAGCATTTCGGACAACCCATCTCGCCCTTCACCTCGATATAGAACTTAATCTTCGGTTCCGTACCGGAAGGACGGACAGAAATCTTCGTGCCGTCTACAGTGAAATATTGAAGTACATTGGAAGTCTCGGGCATATCCAGCTTGCTTACGTTGCCCTGGGCATCAGTAAGTTCCAGCGTCTTGTAATCCTTAATCAGACTGACAGCCGAACCGCCGATTTCCTTCGGAGGATTGGCACGGAAGTTATCCATCATCGCCTTGATTTCCTCGGCACCGCTCTTACCCGGTTTCACCACATTCACGGTGGTTTCCTTTGAGAATCCATATTCTACATAGATTTCCATCAATACGTCATAGAGTGTCTTGCCCTGGTCTTTGGCCCAAGCACAGATTTCGGCCAGCAAAGAGCAGGCAGAAACCGCGTCTTTATCACGGACAAAGTCTTCGGCCAGGAAGCCATAGCTTTCTTCACCACCACCGATATACTGCTGCTTACCTTCACTCAGACGGATTTCGCGGGCAATCCACTTGAAGCCGGTGTAGCAGTCGCGCATTTCAATCTTGTTCTTGTCTGCCACAGCCTTGATGAGTTCAGTGGTCACGATGGTCTTCACGATGAAGTCGTTCGGCTGCATCTTGCCCATTGCAATACGGTTCTTGATGATGTAGTACAAGAAGATGAGACAAGTCTGGTTACCATTAATAAGCACCCACTCGCCCTTATCGTCCTTGCAGGCCATACCGACACGGTCGGCATCCGGGTCACTTGCCATCACGATGTCAGCGTCAATCTTCTTGGCCAGCGCAATGGCCATGGAAAGGGCTTCGGCATTTTCGGGATTCGGAGAAACCACCGTCGGGAAATTGCCGTCCTTCACCATCTGTTCGGGCACGCAGTTGATATTCTCAAATCCCCACTCCTTCAATGAGTCCGGAATAAGCACGCGGCCTGCGCCATGAAGCGGAGTATACACAATGCTGAGGTCTTTCTGGCGACGGATGACTTCGGGGTCGATAGAGATGGAGTGAACCATGTCCAGATAAACCTTATCCACTTCCTTGCCGATAATCTGAATCAAGTCCTTGTTGCCGTTGAACTTGATGTCGGCCACCGTCACCTTGTTCACCTCGTCTATGATGGCCGTGTCGTGCGGAGCGAGCACCTGCGCACCGTCATCCCAATAAGCTTTGTAGCCGTTGTATTCTCTGGGGTTGTGGCTGGCTGTGATGTTGATACCGCTCTGGCAGCCGAAGTGGCGAATGGCAAATGAAACTTCGGGCGTAGGACGAAGGTCATCAAAAAGATATACCTTGATGCCGTTTGCAGAGAAGATGTCAGCAGAAATCTTGGCGAACTTGTCACTATTGTTGCGGCAGTCGTAGCCCACTACAACGGAAATATCCTTCTTTCCGGCAAAACATTTGTTCAGATAGTTGGACAAGCCCTGTGTTGCGGCACCTACAGTGTAAATGTTCATGCGGTTTGTACCGGCACCCATGATGCCGCGCAGACCACCCGTTCCAAACTCCAGGTCTTTGTAAAAACTGTCTATCAATTCGGTTTTATCTGGATTTTCCAACATGCGTTTCACTTCTGCCTGAGTTTCGGCATCATATGCCGGGGTAAGCCATTTTTCGGCTTTCTCAGTCACCTGCTTAATCAGTTCCTGATTTTCCATAAGACTGTTATTGTTTTAAGGGTTAATATAAACTTTTTTGTAAGACACAAATGTAGAAGAATAAGTTCAAATATCCTAATTTTATTCAGGCATTTTATATCTGTCTCCCGTCTGCTTAACATACTCTTCAAGGAACTCCTTCGGGTATCCCGGGCGGATTACGCCTGCCGGCTGGCCGATGGAATTACGTTCGAATTGACCGTTTTTCATACGTTTGACAACGCCGTCATTATACTTTACGACAAGAAACTCGCCAAGACGTTTCCAAGTATCGAAAGTGCTTTGGGCAGTCATGTTCGTATAGTTGGTAAGAAATGCCTTTGCTTTGGCAGGATCTTTTTCCAGCAGTTTGGCAGCAGCAGCCTCAACGCCTTCCTGCGCTTCGTTGAAGGTTGTCTCCAACTCTGTCTGAGTGGCACGCACGTCGCCCATCATCAAGTCATAACGGGGATAAACCATATTGGCCACCCAGTTGAAAATCCAGAAAGCGGAGTTCCAGGAGAAAGTGATGTAATCGGCGCCGTCCACACGGGTGTAGCATACGGGAACCTTGTCCGTACAGCAGTATACGGGCGTAAATACCGTCATGTTGGCATCATCTGTGCCGAACCACAATACTCCACCGATAGGATCGGGCAACTCGGAGCGCATCTGTGCCACGAATACGAAACCGCTCTGCTGGGTGGAGATGGGACGTTCATTGAAGTATTCCTGGTCACCCACCTTGAAAGAGAGTGGAGAAAGGCGGTACGGGGTATGATACGGGCCTGCGCCGAAATCTTTGCTGATGTCGAGAGGAGTACCTTCATAATGGTCGCGCATGGCGTTCTTCACATCCTGCACGGAAACCTTGCGGTTGGGCTTCACAAACAGAGGCATCGGAGTGTCCGTCTCACCCAATATATAAGGCAGGAACTCGTTGCCGCGGTCGGTAAACATATTGAAATAGCTCCATACGCGTGCCTCGCAATAGCGACGGGCACCGAAATCGAGCGGAGCATAGGCATCGGCAAAGCTGAAATCCTTGTTCACACCGTCAAAATAGCCCTTCTCGCGTGCAAAGGAGATGACATCGGGGGAGTACATACAGTTCTCCTTGTCGTTCATGTTGAACTGATGAATGCGGCTCTGGTTGGCATGAGCGGAGATACAATCATCGGGCACGCGGACAGCTACCCATACGGCACCGCGCACACCGGGTCCCTTGCCAATCATCTCCATAATCCATATTTCGTTGGGGTCGGCGATGGTGAAGGACTCGCCACTGCTGTAATAGCCATATTCCTGCACCAGTTCCGTCATCACTTTGATGGCCTCGCGGGCGGTGCGTGAGCGTTGCAGACCGAGGTAAATCAGGCTGCCGTAGTCGATGATGCCGGTGGTATCCACCAGCTCGGGACGTCCGCCGAATGTCGTCTCACCGATAGTGAGCTGGAACTCATTCATGTTGCCAATGACATTGTACGTCTGACGCGCCTGCTCTATCTGCCCAAGGTATTTGCCGGTGTCCCACTCGTGTATGTCAATCAGCGTACCTTTCTTGTGCATACCAGCAGGATAATGATACAACTCGCCGAACAAACCATAAGAATCGGCAGAATAGGAAACAATGGTAGAACCGTCCGCGGAGGCGTTCTTGCCTACGATAAGATTGGTGCAGGCCAGCGCATTCGCCACGGCTGCCACAACAAACAAGACGGAAAGAGTCAGTCTTTTACTTTTCATACTTCTAAATTATAATGTTACTAAATATTTCAGTCTTTACCATACAAAATCAAACTGTTCGGTAGTACGGTTGCCACAGCCATCCGTCACCGTCATCTCCACCACATGCTTGCCGCCTTTCTCCACATATTTCGGGTCGAGCTCGCACACCAGGTTACCACTGATGGAATTGGGCTTTCCAAACAAGGCATACTTCCCGTCAATCGTACCCCGATAGGTATTGATGCCGGTTTCCTTGTCCTTGGCCTTGAAGATGATTTTTCCCGTACGTCCCCATTGGGCTTGGTTCACGGGAGTTATCACCGGCGGAACCGTATCCACCGCCACGGTATAAGTCCCCAAATCCCGTATACGCACTTTCATGACACCATCCTCATACTTACCGCCGATACGGTATTTTCCACCGCGCGCCGTTACGCCCGCCACATAATATTTGGTCACATCCTCTACCGGACGCCGGCGCAAGCCGATACGCAAATCGCAGGCATTGTGCATAGGAATACGGGTATCGTTCAATTGATAGGTGAAAGCTATGTCGCCGCTATCAGCCCGCACGGAATAGTTCAGCAAGACATCATCGTAGAGCATTCCTTTCGGGATGACCAATTCCAGCCCCGGTTCCTGCAGATAGTTCACCTTGTCCCATTTGAGGGCATATTTCTCACGACATTCCACCGGAGCAATTATCGTCTTCTGTCCCTGGACTGTAAAGCGGACTTTAGAGGTATTTCCCAGCGCATCGCTCAGTGTATAGACAAATCGGTAAGGGCGTTCTTCGTTGATTTCCACCAGTCCGCGATTGCCGTTGGATGCCTGCAGCATGCGAAGGCGGTTGCCCGGCTCTATAAAAGACTTCATGTACTGACCGTGTGTCCACGAATTGATATAGCGGTTCTCCTCATAGGCAAAGCGGTCTACCGTACTGCGGAAGACTTCCTCACCGTCCACTTCGAGAATCACCGTCTTCACGCCATATTTATTCTGCACTCCGTCCATATAGTCGTAGGCACGGATGCCTGCACCAATCAGTCCCCAGGCGGTAATGGGTTTCGTTGGATGTGCCGGAAAAGCCCGTCGCGTCTGCTTGCCCTCCACCACTCCTTTTCCCGGCTGTGGAAACAGCATGATACCTTCGGCACGCGGGGCAGTCTTGTCTTTCACCTTGTTCATGAAGAAAGGCAGCGGGTCGATATATTCGTCCGTAGCCGTCTCTATCATATCCAGATGCAGGTGCGGACCGAAAGAGTATCCGGTGTTTCCGCTCAAAGCTATTATCTGACCGGCCTTCACGGGATATTCATCGGGTTCGGGAGTAATTTCCACCTCCCAACTTTCTTTCTCGTACTGCAAGTCTTCAACCCGGCGGGCCACATCGCCCACAAAGGCACTCAAATGGCGGTTTATCGTCGAATAACCATTGTCATAAGCCACATCGAGCACATAGCCCGAACCGTGGGTAACGCGGATACGCGAAATATATCCGTCGGCCAGAGCGCGTACCGGCTTGCCTATGGTTCCACCGGTCTTGAAATCCAGTCCGCCATGAAAATGGTTGGCACGTATCTCGCCGAAGTTACCGGAGAAAGTGATGGGAAAATCAAAAGGCGGGATGAAGGAGGGCTTGTCTGTATCGGTTTCTTGGGCATAGCCGCTTTGCACACTACCAATAAAGAACAAAAGAGAGAAAAATATAGAATATTTCATATTTTGTACAGTCAATATTATTTTAAATGCATGCAAATATAAAAAGAATAGTTCTCTCTACCTACAGAAAGCTACAATTATCATTGATTAAAACATGCATAAAAATTCTGTTGAAGAACATAGATGCACCGATAACACCCAAGCCGGGAAATCGCTATATTGCGCCATGTTTAACCCCCCAATTAAAACTTTAAGGTTATGATTATCGGAGTACCTAAAGAAATCAAGAACAACGAGAACCGCGTGGGAATGACCCCTGCCGGAGTAGCCGAATTGGTGAAAAAAGGTCATACGGTGTATGTGCAAGCCACAGCAGGCGTAAACAGCGGTTTCTCCGACGATGACTACATCGCCGTAGGTGCAAAGACTTTACCGACCATTGAAGACACGTATGCCGCAGCCGACATGATTGTCAAGGTAAAGGAACCTATTGCACCAGAGTACAAACTGATTAAAAAGGGACAAGTGGTATTCACCTATTTCCACTTTGCAGCCGATAAATTACTGACCGAAGCCATGATTGAAAGCGGTGCCGTCTGCATCGCCTACGAAACCGTGGAAAAAGAAGACCACTCACTTCCGCTACTTACTCCTATGAGCGAGGTGGCAGGACGTATGGCTACCCAAGTAGGAGCCCGCTTCCTTGAAAAGCCACAAGGCGGCAAGGGAAAACTGATGGGTGGCGTGACAGGCGTACGTCCCGCACGCGTACTTGTCCTCGGAGGCGGTATCGTGGGCACCAATGCCGCACAGATAGCTGCCGGAATGGGTGCCGAGGTGCTGATTACAGACATCAACCTCCCTCGCCTGCGTTACCTGAGCGAAGTGATGCCGAAAAACGTAAAGACACTCTATTCTTCCACCCATAACATCAAGATGGAATTGCCGAACATCGACATGGTAGTAGGTTCCGTCCTCATCCCCGGTGACAAGGCCCCGCATCTCATCACCCGCGAAATGCTGAAGATGATGAAACCCGGCACCGTACTCGTGGACGTAGCCATCGACCAGGGCGGTTGTTTCGAGACCTCCCATCCCACTACGCACAGCGATCCTACCTACATTGTGGATGGAATTGTGCACTACGCCGTTGCCAATATCCCCGGCGCCGTACCCTTCACCTCCACCATGGCACTGACAAATGCCACCCTGCCCTACACCGTTGCCCTGGCATGCAAGGGCTGGAGACAAGCCTGCAAGGACGATCCGGCTCTGGCGTTGGGATTGAACGTAGTGGAAGGCAAGGTAACATACAGAGCTGTAGCCGATGTCTTCGGGCTGAAATATGAGGCGATTGAGTTATAAGTTATAAGTGATGAGTGATTTGTTGGTATTTTCCTTTCAGCATGGTAGCGCAGCACAATTACCAACAAATCACTCATCACTCATAACTCCCCCCCAACAAAGAATCCTTCTTCCTCGCATACTCCCACCACATAGCGAGCAGTGTGATGCAGAGGTTGAAAATAAACGGAAATTCCTTGGAATTAGTGTGGAACAAGGTCTGAAAGAAGTCTGTAATGAACGGGGACAATAGAATCGCCAGATAATTCATTACCATTACAAAGGCCAGTGCCAAAGTTGTTTTTTCCGGTATAGCCGTATCTACTGTCTCGTCATAAATCAGCGGTTGAATGACACCATATCCCAAACCAACCAACATACATCCCGGTATTATCAGCCATTCTTTAGGCGAAATCCATATCAAAAGCAAACCCGCTGCAATGGACAAAAGGCTGTAAAACTTTGTGTGTTTCCCCATCCACTTCACGATATGCCCCAGGAAGAAACCCGGAGCCATAATGGCAAGGAAGAATAAGGAGATCATCAATCCGGAATTTCCGCTGGAGAAGTGATGGGCCTCCATCAAAAAAGGCAAGTCAAAAGTAACCGCCAGCACTACATACGTAGTGACGCCATAAAACAGCATCAACTGTAGCAGATGGCGGACATGGATGCCGTATTTACCGGGAATCGCACGCTTGGATTCCTCCGGAACAACGGTAGCCGTATCTTCTGTTTTCTGCGGCTGACCGGTATCTCCCTTCAAATACCCGACAAGCAGCAGAGAAACCAACGGAAGCAGATATACCACGAAAGGCAAGTGCCAGTTTACCTCTGCCAGATACCCAGTCACCGCCGTTGCCACAACCAGCGTCACATTGGTGATGGCAGAACTGTAACCAAACTGCTTTACCCTATACTCCCCCGTGAAATAACGTGAAACCAAACCGGTAGACAACGGGATTATCAGTCCCGAGCCAATGCCGAGCAAAGCACTGACCACCATCAACTGCCACATTTTGTCCGAAAAAAGATAAAGTACCCCACTGGCGGCAAACATCCAAAGCCCCGCTTTCAGCAGACGCACAAAGTCACGTTTCTCGGCCAGCTTGCCCGCCAACAGCACAAAAGGAATTATCAGCAGCGAAGGCAGGGAGGTAAGCATCTGTATATCCAGTTCCGTGGCATGTGGAAAAATGGTAGTAAGTTGTCCCAAAATAGGTGATACGGCCAATCCCGGCAAGGAAGTCAATGCAGAGACTGACCAAATGCCGACAAGCGTGATAAGGGGGATTGTACCCCTTCCGGTATTGATTTTCATATAGTAGTATATTAATTAAATGAATAATGTGGGAACAACAAACCTACCTTCAGAATGTTCGTTTTTTAAGATTTTACTACGCTGCCCTTTAATAAACGCCAAATAATGCAAAACCCCGGAACTTTCATCCGCAAACCCCGTTGTTGTGGGAAATTCGACGGGGAAAAGCCCCGCCGCCTAAACCTTTAAAAAACTTATTAATATGGAAGATTTGAATTTCAGAAAAGGAGATGCAAAAACTGAAGTATTCGGTTCAAACCGTATGTTACAACCCTCACCCGTAGAAAAGATTCCCGACGGACCTACTACCCCGGAAATCGCCTATCAGATGGTGAAAGACGAGACCTTCGCCCAAACGCAGCCTCGCTTGAATCTGGCTACATTCGTCACTACCTATATGGACGAATATGCAACCAAGCTGATGAACGAAGCCATCAACATCAACTACATTGACGAGACCGAATATCCGCGCATCGCCGTAATGAACGGTAAATGTATCAACATCGTGGCCAACCTCTGGAACTCTCCTGAAAAAGAAACCTGGAAAACCGGCGCACTTGCCATCGGTTCCTCGGAGGCATGTATGCTGGGTGGTGTGGCAGCCTGGTTGCGCTGGCGCAAGAAACGTCAGGCACAAGGCAAACCGTTCGACAAACCCAACTTCGTTATTTCAACCGGTTTCCAGGTGGTATGGGAAAAATTCGCCCAATTGTGGCAGATTGAAATGCGTGAAGTGCCTTTGACACTGGACAAGACCACGCTCGACCCCGAAGAAGCCTTGAAGATGTGTGATGAGAACACCATCTGTATCGTGCCTATCCAAGGCGTTACATGGACAGGACTGAACGATGACGTCGAAGCCCTCGACAAAGCCCTCGATGCCTACAATGCGAAGACCGGCTACGACATTCCTATCCACGTAGATGCCGCCAGCGGCGGTTTCATCCTCCCGTTCCTCTATCCCGAAAAGAAATGGGACTTCCGTCTGAAGTGGGTACTCTCCATCAGCGTCAGCGGACACAAATTCGGTCTGGTTTATCCGGGTCTGGGCTGGGTTTGCTGGAAAGGCAAGGAATATCTGCCCGAAGAAATGTCATTCAGCGTAAACTACCTCGGTGCCAACATTACTCAGGTAGGCCTGAACTTCTCCCGTCCTGCCGCACAGATTCTGGGTCAATATTACCAGTTCATCCGTTTGGGATTCCAGGGTTACAAGGAAGTACAGTACAACTCTCTGACCATCGCCAAGTATATCCATGACGAAATCGGCAAGATGGCTCCGTTCGTAAACTATTCCGACGAGGTTGTGAACCCGCTGTTTATCTGGTATTTGAAACCGGAATATGCAAGAGCTGCCAAATGGACTCTGTATGACCTGCAGGACAAGCTGTCACAACACGGTTGGATGGTACCCGCCTATACACTGCCTTCAAAGCTGGAAGACTACGTCGTAATGCGCGTCGTTGTTCGCCAAGGATTCAGCCGCGACATGGCAGACATGCTGCTGGGTGACATCAAGAATGCCATCACGGAGCTGGAGAAACTGGATTACCCGACTCCTACCCGTATGGCACAGGAAAAGAACCTGCCGGTGGAAACCAAAATATTCAACCACGGATGCCGTACTCATAAAAAATAAATTAATTTACGATTAAACGATTTACGATGTACGATTAGAGTTTCTCTTGATACGGACTACGTTTAAAGGAGTAATTTCAATCGTAAATCGTACATCGTCTAATCGTACATCACAACGTGTTTATGGAAAAGAAAATATCAATTTCACAAATAAAGGAGGTTGCCCAAGAAGCCTACAATGAGGTGAAGGGCAGCACAGGAGGCAAGAATGCGGATTATATTCCCTACCTTGCCAACATAGACTCCAAACTATTCGGACTCAGCATCTGCCTGATGAACGGGCAGACCATCAATATAGGTGACACAGACTATCGTTTCGGTATAGAGTCCGTCTCGAAGGTACACACGGCCATCCTTATCCTGCGCCAATACGGTGCACAGAAAGTGCTGGACATGATAGGTGCCGATGCCACGGGACTACCATTCAACTCCATCATCGCCATTTTGCTGGAAAACGACCACCCTTCCACTCCATTGGTAAATGCCGGTGCCATTTCCGCTTGTTCCATGGTGCAGCCAGTGGGAAACTCCGACAAAAAATGGGATGCCATTGTACAGAATGTCACTGAGCTGTGCGGCTCTGCCCCACAACTCATCGACGAACTGTACAAATCGGAAACGGCTACCAACTTCAACAACCGCTCCATTGCCTGGCTGCTGAAAAACTACAACCGCATCTACGATAATCCGGACATGGCTCTCGACCTCTATACTCGCCAGTGTTCTCTCGGCATCACGGCCCAGCAACTGGGCATTGCCGCAGGAACCATCGCCAATAACGGTGTGAACCCCGTCACCAAACAAACGGTGTTCGAAGCCAGCTTGGCACCGAAAATCACGTCGATGATTTCTACCGTAGGCTTCTACGAGCATTCGGGCGACTGGATGTACACCGCCGGCATACCGGCCAAAAGCGGTGTAGGCGGTGGTGTAATGGCCGTATTGCCCGGTGTCATGGGAGTATCGGCCTTCGCTCCTCCCCTAGACGAAGCGGGAAACTCCGTAAAGGCCCAATCGGCAATCAAGTTCATCATGAACAAGCTCGGCCTGGGTGTGTTCAACGGTGATAACGTAACGATTACAGAATAAGTTTCTCTTTTTAGTTATGAGTTATAGGTTATGAGTTATTTGTTGGTAGGCACCGTAATCAGCAAATGACTTATAACTCATAACTTATGACTTTATAATGGACTTCATCATGAAAATGGCTCTATCAGAATTTGTATTGCGGGAAAAAGGTATCTATGGCATACTGCATGTCATTATATTGATACTGTCGCTATTTTTAGTTATCAGCATCTCTGTCGACACGTTCAAGGGGATCCCCTTTTACGAACAGTCGGTCTACATGAAAGTACAGTTGTGGATATGCGCCCTGTTCCTGGCAGATTTTGTATTGGAATGGTTCCTGGCAGAGAAGAAGGGTCACTACGTGGCCACGCATTTCATTTTCCTGCTGGTAGCTATACCCTATCAAAACATCATTGCCTATATGGGATGGACTTTCTCACCCGAGATAACCTATATGCTGCGTTTCATCCCATTGGTGCGGGGTGGTTACGCCATGGCTATCGTGGTGGGTTGGCTGACGTACAACCGCGCATCGGGACTGTTCGTTTCCTACCTTACCATGTTGCTGGCCACTGTCTATTTTTCCAGTCTGGCCTTTTATGTCATGGAGCATGGTCCCAATCCTTTAGTCAAAGGATATGGAGACGCCTTATGGTGGGCATTTATGGATGTGACGACGGTGGGTTCCAATATCATAGCAGTCACTCCCACCGGACGGGTACTGTCCGTACTGCTGGCTGCGCTGGGCATGATGATGTTCCCTATCTTTACAGTGTATGTAACGAGCCTGGTCGAACGGCGCAATAAGGAAAAAGAAGAGTTCTACAAGAAAGTTGCACAGAAGCCCGCGCCCAAAGCCGACGCTTCCTGAATAGTTAAAACCTGAACTTTCACTTATCCGTTGGGAACAACTCTCCCCAAGTGTTGTTATAGACGCTGATTTTGAATATATTTTTCATCTAAAACCTTAACTTATGGCAAATATTAAACAAACAGTGAAGCTGGGTGTATTTACCCTGGCAATCATGAATGTGACGGCAGTAGTATCCCTACGTGGACTTCCTGCCGAGGCCGTGTACGGAATGAGTTCGGCCTTCTACTACTTATTTGCAGCCATTGTTTTTCTGATTCCGACGTCACTTGTCGCCGCGGAACTGGCTGCCATGTTTCAAGACAAGCAAGGCGGTGTGTTCCGCTGGGTGGGCGAAGCCTACGGAAAAAAACTGGGCTTCCTTGCCATCTGGGTACAATGGATTGAAAGTACAATCTGGTATCCTACCGTATTGACATTCGGTGCCGTATCCATTGCTTTCATCGGCATGAACGACGTACACGACATGTCACTGGCCAACAACAAGTATTACTCGCTCGTCGTTGTCCTCATCATCTACTGGCTGGCTACGTTCATCTCCATGAAGGGCATGAGCTGGGTAGGTAAAGTGGCAAAGGTCGGCGGCCTGGTCGGGACTATTATCCCTGCCGCACTGCTGATTATCCTGGGTATTATCTACCTTGCCACCGGCGGACACTCCAACCTGGATTTCCACAGCAGCTTCTTCCCCGACTTGACGAACTTCGACAACGTGGTGCTTGCTGCCAGTATCTTCCTCTTCTATGCCGGTATGGAAATGGGCGGTATCCACGTAAAAGACGTGAACAATCCCTCCAAGAATTATCCGAAGGCAGTGTTCATCGGTGCAGCCATTACGGTTATCATCTTCGTACTCGGAACTTTCTCACTGGGTATCATCATCCCGGCCAAAGACATCAGTCTGACACAGAGTCTGCTTGTAGGCTTCGATAACTATTTCCATTACATCCGTGCCTCCTGGCTGTCACCCATCATTGCCATTGCTCTGGCATTCGGGGTGCTGGCAGGTGTATTGACATGGGTTGCCGGTCCGTCCAAAGGTATCTTTGCCGTAGGAAAAGCAGGCTACATGCCTCCGTTCTTCCAAAAGACAAACAAACTGGGCGTACAGAAGAATATCCTTTATGTACAAGGCGGTGCAGTAACCGTACTGAGCCTTCTGTTCGTAGTCATGCCTTCCGTACAGAGTTTCTACCAGATTCTATCACAGCTGACTGTAGTCCTCTATCTTATCATGTATATGCTGATGTTCTCCGGAGCCATCGTGCTGCGTTATAAGATGAAGAAGCTGAACCGTCCGTTCCGTATCGGCAAGAATGGCAACGGATTGATGTGGCTCATCGGTGGTCTTGGTTTCTGCGGGTCATTGCTGGCATTCGTATTGAGCTTTATCCCACCCAGCCAGATTTCAACAGGCAGCAACACTGTATGGTTCTCCGTGCTCATCATCGGTGCGCTGATTGTAGTCATTGCCCCATTCATTATTTATGCTTCCAAGAAACCGTCCTGGGTTGACCCGAACAGTAGCTTTGAACCGTTCCATTGGGAAGAGCAACCTGCTGTGCAGACAGCCGGTAAAAGTGCAACAAATATGGCTACCGGTAGCGCCACTGCCAGCAGCAATGGCACAAGTAATTCCGCCACAAGTGGAAATACGGCAAAAGACACAACCAATATCCCCAAAGGATAAAAGGTTATAAGTTGAAACTAAAAAAGGAATATCCCCGAAATCACCGGGAATATTCCTTTTTTATTGTTATATGATACCAGAAGAGGGAATATTCAGAAATCCAATTCCTGCATTCTCTCCCACGCCCTTCTGCTCTCCTCCACCAACTCTTGCATGACCGACGCCACAGACTGCACTCCCTTTCCATGCAGCAAGGCAGATACCTGCCCTATTTCCAGTTCCCCTTCTTCCAAGTCACCTTCAAAAATACCACGTTTGGCACGGCCACGCCCTAAAAGGATACGAAGTTCTTCCTCTGAAGCTCCCACAGCCTCAGCAGCCTCTACGGCGCTGCGAAAGTTATTGCGCACCAGACGCACCGGAGCCAATTTCTTCAAAAGCAGACGGGTATCCCCTTCTTCCAAATGCAAGCAGTAATCCTTAAATACCTCGTTTGCAGAACTCTCTGCCGTCAAGGCAAAGCGTGTACCAATCTGCACACCTTCCGCACCCAGCACCCGGGCAGCCAGCATGGCCTCACCCGTTGCAATGCCACCGGCGGCAATCAGCGGAAGTGTAGTAACTGCACGTACAGCTGGTATCAGGCACAGGGTGGTAGTCTCCTCCCTCCCATTGTGCCCACCGGCTTCGAAGCCTTCGGCAACTACTGCATCAACACCCGCCTCTTCTGCCTTCACGGCAAAACGCGAGGACGAAACAACATGCACCACCGTGATGCCACGCTCGTGCAACCAACCAGTCCATTTCTTCGGGCTGCCGGCAGATGTAAATACAATCTTCACTCCCTCGTCGGCCACAATCTGCATTATCTCTTCTATCTGGGGATACATCAAGGGAATATTCACACCAAAAGCATGATGCGTAGCCTCATGGCATTTCCTGATATGCTCCCGCAACGTTTCGGGATGCATCGAACCTGCGCCGAGCAAGCCTAGCCCTCCTGCATTGCTTACAGCAGCAGCAAGTCTCCAGCCGCTACACCACACCATGCCACCTTGAATTATCGGATATCTTATTCCGAATAGAGAAGTCACTCTGTTCATTATTACTTTTTTTAAAGGTTTACTAATGAAAACAAGAAGAGGAGAAAGAAAGTTCAAAATTTGACAAAAAGTGATAAATTACTGTTGTTCCAAAACAGTTATCGAATCTCCATACGCCTTCAATACTTCCAGCGTACGGGCACGGCGCTTGCGGCCTTTGAAATTCCAAAACTCACGGGTAAAAGGTGTCATCAGGTCTAAACCGGAAATTCCACCGCCACTGGCACCCTGCCAACCGCCCACAGCCATATTATTGGCCCGCTCCGTCACCCGGTAACGCAAACCGGTTGCTTCAATCTGCTCCACCGTCTCACGCGGACCGGCATCAAACGGATGTTTAGCCCAGTTCGTAGGAATCATCAGAATCTTAAGCGCATAGAATTCATCTCCTCGCCAAGTATCCTTGTCTACCTTGATTTTTTTCTGATAAATGGGGTCCCAATTATATTTGGTATTGGCTGTATAAGGACGTAAGGTAAGCACCACTTTTTTCTCGGGCGCTTTCGGCATGACGGGCAATGAATTATCAAAATCCATCCACGACTTGTCCATCACCGCTTTCGGAGTACCCAGAGAATTGTTCATTTCCAATTCCTGCAATACCTCCGGATTCAGTTTTACCTCCCCCTCGCCCTTCAGCAACCGGTTCAGCCTCAACGAGTCCTGAGGGGTCCAGTTTTGGGCATAGCAAGGGAAGGCTACTGCACAGAGCAGCCCCATTACAAGTATAAATCTCTTCACCTGACAGTTTGATTACTTAATACCTAATCCTTAATCCCTAAAAACATTTCACCACCACATATATCCGCTGCCACAAAGCGGTTCGTCATAGCAGGGATCAATCGTCCACATAGTCCGTGGATACTTACGGGTTTCCCACCAGCGGCGGTAGCGCGAAGCGGCATCCAGCACCTCTTCGTCCGAAAGGAAATAGATACCTTCATAATTCTCCGCATCCGTATGTACCATCTTGCATCCCATCGAAGCATTGTTCCCGAGGCGGATAGTCTCTACCGTCCACAGGATGCATTCGCCCAAACGCAGCTTGCCACCTGCCGAATAGGATACCGGAGCCAGGGGGAAAGAGGGAATGACCGTCAAGTCCTCGGCATACTTCAGCAATTCCTCTATATCTTCGGAAGTGAACTTGGGCATGTTACTCAATCCATCCGGACTTTGGGTAGAATATTTGCCAGCCTTCAACTGCTTGACAAACAAGTCTACATCCGGATGGTTGTAGTCCAACGTTTCTTTGCTGCAAGAGCCCAAAGAGAGAACAGAAAGAGTAAAGAATACGAGCAGCATAGTCTGCCCGAATATATGTAATTTATTGTATAGAGTCTTCATATTTGTATGGTATTTAAGATTAATAAGTCATGCGCACGCCGCACAACAGATTCAGATTGGTGGGCCGTTCCGTACGCAAGGTTCTTGTCTGCGAGTCCGTATCGAAATGATGGGATACAGACGGCTCTGCAAACAAGGCAAAACGGTTGTTCATTTTATAGCGTACCCCTACTCCGGCAGCAACCGACAACTGTACCGGCTCTGCACCGAAACCATTGTCCGGAGCACCTGCAATGCATTTCTCGGCTGCTCCACCTACCATAGCATAGAAATCCACTTTCGGCGTACTGGCCAGCATCATGTTCAGCCTTACCGGAATTCCCAGCGTATGCAACGTATGGTCACCATCCAAGCAATTATACTGAAGACCGGCTTCCAAGGAGAAATGCTTGTTCAAACAACGTTCCACGCTTACCCCGGCCGTGAACGGCATATGGAAATTCCCTTTCGGCAGGGAAGTGCCGATGCCTGCTTTCAATGCCCAATTACGGGGCTTGGATGGCGATACAGCCACAGACTTTGCCGGTTCTTCCTCAGAAGATGGCAGCATTCTATCTATATCAGCATCCTTATGGCCAGGATTTGAATGGTAGTTCCCGTTTCCGGCCGGAGTTCCGTTACTGTAATAACCGTTTCCCGGCTGCTGCTGGTTTCCGTACACCCGTTGGGTAATCCGAATGGAAACATGGACAGACACGGATTCATCCTCATCGGCCTGCGCCGTCAATCCTGCCGGAATGCCGTTGGCGGGATGCTGTGTACCGGGCTTTTGTGCCATGGGGTTGGCCTGATGGATAGAGGGAAAACTTTCCTGCACCACATCCCCGTTCAAGTTACCTTCCGGCGTCATGGCCGCCACTTGTGTAAAGGCCTCCTTGATTTCCTCTTTCGGAGAGAAATACCAGAAAGCGGCAGAAGCAGCTCCCAGTACAAATACAACAGAGGCGGCTGCGGCTACGCGGTGAAACCTCGGAGAAAGAAAAAGCGGCCTCCTACCTTTTGCGGCAACCGGTGACGGCAAGTCACGTTGCAACCCTTCCCAGAAGTCCTCCCGCACTGTCATCTCTGCGCCGGCAAGACGACTGCGGAACAAACCGGTTATTTCATCATTTTCTCTCATATTCAGTATATTCTTTAATTCTTTTTATCAACAAACACTTAGCACGATGCAACTGCGAGGTAGACGAATGCTCTTTGATGTGGAGGATTTCGGCTATTTCCTTGTGCGATTTCTCCTCAAAGACGTATAAGTTGAATACAGTACGGCATCCATCGGGAAGTTCCGCCACGAACGCCATCAGCATTTCTTCGGAAATACGGCCTCCGGTTTCGGCAATGCCTGCTTCATCCGGAATGTCGGGCAATTGTTCCTCATTCACCACCAGTTGGCTGAAACGTTGCTGTTTCCGCAGGTAGTCTATCGCCTGCGTCACCATTACCCTTGTCACCCAGGTACTCAATGCACATTCGCCACGGAAGGTGAAGTGGGTGAAAATTTTGATGAAGCCATCGTGCAATACGTCATGGGCCGCATCGACATCGCCCGTATAGCGGTAACATACCGCCAGCATCTGCTTGGAGTAGAGGGTGTATAATTCCTTTCGGGCGGAATCCTTTCCTGCCCGGCAGCCCTCAATCAGTTCTATCTCATTTTCCAATGTCAGTGCTCGTTTTACGGACGCCTCTTCGCGTCGTTTGTTAGTTAGACGCAGCATTTTTGAAAATGCTGCTGAATTAAATATAAAAAGATGTTAAAGAACGGAGATTACTTATATTTGGCTTTCAATACTTGAATCTGCTTGGCCAGCCTTTCATCCAATTCATCAAATTCATGCCAATACAGAAAACCGGGAACCATGTTGACGTAATTGATAAATTTCTTATACTGCACAAGAAACAAGGCCTGGTCCCGAAGACCGTCGCCACCGTCAAAAACATTCGCCCACTCCCTGGACATGGCAGCACTCATAAGAGCATCTGTTTTCGTTGCATAGTAATCACTGACATCCTTTTGTTTCCTGCCCAACTCAAAATAAGTCTGCAATACATCCTGCAACATACGTTTGTCCGGTATATACTGCATCAATGAAGAACCTTTCAGCACATCCAGCGCATCTGTCCTATAAGAAAATTCATCCATATTATTGAAAAACTTGCCATACTTCCACAGAGTATCTGTCGGTATCTTGGATACATCCATATCATGTTCCCTCAACAACAGACTCATGTGTATGTCAATATCCAACAAGTGCTTTATATTACGGAGCTCCTGCCTATTATATTCCAACTCTTCCGTTACCAACTGCATCGTAGCACGCACTTCCTTTTGGCGGGCATTCTCGGTAATCCGGTCATTTCCCCAGAAAGTGACAATGATGCCCGCAGCCACAATACTGAACTGGCGGAAATAATCACCTATGCGCCAACTTTTTATCTTATGGTTCAACCTGTTAAAGCTTGTCTTTCCCATATCTTTTCATTCTAAATGATACTTTTTCTCAAGCGCTTGTATTGCCTCGTCTATACGTTTTCCCACACGTTCTACATAGTCCGGCGTAAAATAGTTCCGCGCTACCCTGACAAAGTTCCGTACCGACCTGTCCGACAAGTAAATATCCCACGCCTCATATCCTCCACGATTTATCTGGTCCGTCTGTTCATCAGTCAATGCCAAATGGAAAGGAACCATAATTTCGTCCTTCATATCGTAATAGCCATTCATAGTCGCCCTAAATCCATCCAATACCTCATAGATTCCGGTCAACTGCAACAGTAGCTCTTTATCTGAAATCTTCTGCATCAACATGGAGTTTTTAAGTATATCCAATGCATTCTGACTATAATAAAAACTGCGGATATGCCCCATAAGAAAGCGGAACTGTATCAATGAATCTTCTGGTATCGTCCGATGCTTTAAGTCATACTCCACCAATAAGCTGGAAAGACGTTCATCCTCTCTAAACTCTGAAACGATACTCTCATAATTCTCCCGGTTGCTTTTCAGTTCATCCCTAATCAGCGACATGGTGGCTTGAATATCTTTCTTCTCGGAGTTTTGAGTAACCAACTCACTACCGGCAAAGGTAATCAGTACACCAATCACCACAATGGAAGTCTGCCGGATGTAGTCTCCCACTTGCCAACCTTTGACAGTTGTTTTTACTTTATTCCATGTTATGTTTTTCATACCTTCCTACGCTATTTATCCATTGAAACACATCATCCGTTACAGCCAAACGCATCATCTATCTGCCCCAAACAGACCATCTGTTTCTCCCAAATACACCATCTGTTTTTCCGGGTGCCATTACTCTACCGGTTATCAAGAGAAAGCCTCTCATAAATCTGCCTTAATGCAGCATTCTTTATGAGAGGCTTTCCTTATTATTCTGCAATAACGCGTTCTGCCTTTGTCAACATGCTTTAAAACTCATATCCAATCCCTTCACAGAATGGGTCAGCGCACCGACTGAGATAAAGTCTACACCGCATTCGGCATAGTCGCGGAGCGTATCAAACGTGATGCCGCCGGAAGATTCCGTTTCATAGCGGCCGCCTACCATCTCTACGGCCTTCTTTGTCATTGCCGGCGTAAAGTTGTCGAACATGATACGGTCTACACCGCCCAGGTCGAGCACCTGCTGCAATTCGTCGAAGTTGCGCACTTCTATTTCTATCTTGAGGTCCTTGCCTTTTCCCTTGCAATATTCCTTCGCACGGTTGATGGCCTTGTCGATGCCTCCCGCAAAGTCCACATGGTTGTCTTTCAGCAAAATCATATCGAACAAGCCGATACGGTGGTTTACACCGCCACCGATTTTCACTGCCATTTTCTCGAGGATACGCATGCCCGGAGTAGTCTTGCGGGTATCGAGTACACGGGTATTCGTACCTTTCAGTTGCTCGGCATACTTATGTGTCATGGTGGCAATGCCACTCATGCGCTGCATGATGTTCAGCATCAGACGCTCCGTTTGCAACAAAGACTGTATCTTGCCTTCCACAATCATGGCCACATCACCAGGCTTTACGGCTGTACCGTCATTAATGAACACTTCCACCTTCATGGTAGGATCGAAACGGCGGAACACCTCCTTTGCTATCTCGATACCGGCCAGGATGCCCGGTTCTTTTATCAACAGTTTGGACTTGCCCATTGCCGTAGCAGGAATGCACGAAAGGGTTGTATGGTCTCCATCGCCTATATCTTCGGCGAAAGCCAGGTCTATCAGCCTGTCAATCAATTCTTCTTCCTTATTCATCTGTTTTATCTATCCTTATTTGATGTATGACATATTTGCTCTGTACTTTTCTGAAGAAACAATTCACCCGAAAGTTTCCATTTGCGGTCATCAAGGTACCGATGACGAAACCGGACTCATCGCGCTTCCCCTGATGGTTCACATTAAAACTGCCGACCTTGTGGTTGGAAAAGAAAGCAGCCATTGTGCCCTCTGCCGTCCGCTTGTCGGCGTGGGTCGACTTATTCTGAATGATTAAATCGACCTTGTCACCCAGATACTTGTTGAGCTCCTGAGAGTTTCCTTCCTTGAAGGCTCCAATCACTCCCTCGGGAACATTCTGAGCCAGCAGCACAGACGTCCAAATGAAGAGACCGGTCAACAAAAAGATTACCCGTTTTTTCATTTTCACAAGTATTTATGATAGGCAAAGGTAAGCATTTGTCTCAAAATACAATAAAAAAATGCTAAATTTGTGCGCTAATCAAAACAGAACCAGTATGAAAACTACTCTGCTCGTTGTAGGACGAACTGTAGAACAACACTTTATAACAGCCATCAACGACTATGTGCAACGTACCAAGCGTTATCTCTCATTCGAGATGGAAGTCATCCCCGAACTGAAAAACACCAAGAGCCTCTCCATGGAAGTGCAGAAGGAAAAGGAAGGGGAACTGATATTGAAAGCTCTCCAGCCGGGAGATGTGGTCGTACTGCTGGACGAAGGTGGAAAAGAAATGCGCTCCATAGAGTTTGCAGACTATATGAAGCGCAAGATGAATACCGTGAACAAACGGCTGGTATTTATTATCGGAGGCCCTTACGGATTCTCCCCCAAAGTGTACGAAGCGGCACACGAGAAGATGTCCCTCTCACGCATGACCTTTTCCCATCAGATGGTGCGCCTCATCTTTGTGGAGCAACTCTACCGGGCGATGACCATACTGAACGGGGGGCCGTATCATCATGAATGATGAATTTCAGCTCCGCGACACCTGGAATCCCTTATCCGAGAGTGACATTTCTACGAACCTGGCTCTCGGATTCGGTACATTCAGCGTCAAGGTCTCACGGATGCGCAGGGCTGCCTGCGGATCCTTAGCCACCATATACAGATAACCTCCCCCACCGGCTCCCGGCAGTTTATATCCTAAGGTATAGTCTTTTATCTGACGGATGATGTCCTCTACGGCAGGAGGATTTGTTCCACTGTCCAGTGCCTTCTTCTGCATCCATGTCTTGCCTACCAGTGTTCCGAAACTCTTGAAGTCATTCCGTTGAATGGCTTCGGCCATATCCAAGGCATGTGCTTTCATCTCTTCTAATAACCCCAGGTGCAGGGAAGAGTTGAGGAACATGGAGCGTACTATTTCTGCAAGGATGCCCTTGGCTGTACGCGTAATGCCCGTATAATACAGCAGATGGCAATCGCGGTATTCCGGATGGGTAAACAAATGCTCGGGCAACCAGCGTACCAATGGCTGCTGGGCAAATCCAGCCTCCGTCTGCAACAGTTTGATACCTTGCAGTACCCCACCGTATTGGTCTTGCCAACCGCCACCGGTCGTCAGCAACTGTTCCAGGGCAAGCGTACGGCGGCATATTTCGTTCTTATCCCACATCAGTCCGCAAAAGTCACTCAATGAACCCAAGACAGTAGAAGCCAAAATGGAGCTTGTGCCCAGACCGGAACCTGCAGGTATGGCAGAAAGCAATGTAATCTCTATACCTGTGCCGAAGGCTTCCAGTTGTTTTTCCAGCGAAGGATAAGCCGTTTCTGAAAAAGCCGGAACAAACCCGGCCAGCGCCAATGCTGCTTTGGGAATGGAAAAGGGGGAACCTATCATGCAATAGGATTGCAATTCCTCAAAAGTATTCACCACCTCCATGGCTCCCATATCAATGGAGCGCAACACGATGCGATGCTCCGCGCAAGGTTTGATGTACACTTGTAAAGGCGGCTGCCCGTTCAGTTCAATGGCAATATTCACCACACTCCCACCGGCAAACAAGGAGTAAGGCGGAGTGTCCGTCCATCCTCCCGCCATATCTATGCGTACGGGGCTACGCCCCCATACAATCTGGTCACTATACACATTCAGGCGAGGACTGCTCTTGCGTTCATACAAATCAGTCAGCAATCCTTCGCGCAACAAGTTGAATGCGGCCTGCTCGTCTGCCTTGAAGTCCCTTCCGTCCAGCTTCTCAATCTGTGCACGCAGCATCCGGTTATGGATACGCTGCATCAGCGAGGCATCTGTCGGCAACACTTCCGGCTTGTCAATGCCGAATTTATGGAATTCACCGGCCACATCCATCAAGTCGAGTTGATAGAATACACTCTTTGCATGGTTGCGTGCCAGCACTTCCCAGTTTCCTTTGCAGAAGCTCTCCCGCTGTGCATACAGCAGACGCAAGTCGGCTTGTGCTGAAATTTCGTCGGCGGACAACCGACGACTTTCCAGCCAGACAGCCTTTCCTTCCGTCAAGCCCGGTTCGGAAACCATCCATCGAAGCACTGTCCCCATCTGCTCTTTATCTTCCACAACCGGGAAGATGGCAGCAGCCTGCAGGTCCTCTTTTCTGCCGGTGATGTCTTCCACCGACAATTCCCGTTCGACCAGCCATTCCGAAAACGACATTCCAAGGAACAGTGTCTTTTCATCCCGAATATCCCCCTTAAAAGTATCGTCAAAACCATAGGGGCGTACTGCCCAGCGCTGGTCGGCAAGCGGAACTATATCAATGCAGATACCGTCTGGAATGGTCAGCCTCCAGTCATTCTTGGGAACACCCGTGATAATCTGCCGTGCCCCCAGCCGCCAAGAAGCTCCAACAAAGCTATTTTCAATCCAAAGACTGTCGTTCTTCGGAGTAAGGGGGAGATGCACTTCTGCATTCTGCACAAAGATGGCCGGATTGGGCTTCAACTTCCGGTGCATAATCTGGCGCTGGTCGTAGACCTTATTCTGTAAGGTGACGGTTGAAGACAACAGTTCGCGGCTTGTTCCATAATGGTAGAATTCGCCTCCGGGCAAAGGCAATATGGCGACGGAGAGGCTATTCAGCTCTTCATCCTCAATACGGGGATGATTTCCTAAGGACAAGCCAAAGTCAGCATACAAGTCATAGTATTTCAAGTCGGAATATGGCGTATCCACGTCCAAAGCCCCATCTGCCTTCTGCGAACGTTTCATCAGCAAGTCAACGGCCCGGTCGCTCAATAGCCAGATGCCGATATCCATTAAAAAGAGATGTGTCTTGGAGAGGTTTTCCAATTCTTCCAGAGAGGGTTTCTGAAGCATGAAATCCAAGGATTCCGGTTGATTCCGGTCCGAGATAAACACACCATGATGTGTGGCGAGCAACGGGTCTACCCACAGTCCATAGCACACCACATCTGCATCGGGAATCTCTTGAAGCGGCTTTTCCGCACGGATATATACGTCACCACTGGCAATCAGCGTACGCAGTCTTTCGGGAGCCCGCTCCATTATCTTTTCGTAAAGTGGGAGTTGAAGGGATAATAAATTCTGTCCCAGTTTTTGTCCACGCGCCCAGCGAAACACCGGAATCGGGGTCAATATCTTGCCCGCCGGTGCATATCCCGGTAAACGACGGCTTTGTCCTCCGGCATGCAGCAGAATACGCTTCTCTATTGGAATGCTTTTCTCTGTTGGAATGCACTTTTCTGTTGGAATACGCTCCTCCGCCCAATACTTCCTATCCCGTTCCTTCTGCCATTCTCTCAAGAGCCAGGTAGTTCCCCCACCCGAGCCAAGTTTCATTCCCACCGGGTCGGAAGTACAAAACCATTCCGTACGGTCTACATTTTCCAGTTCATAGAATGCCGACACCAGATTAGGCGGCAAAGACAATAATTTCTGCATATCAATCGCTGTATTGCTTACTATTTGACAGCAAAGTAAAATAATATTAGGCAATTGACATAGAAAGTTTCAATTTATTTCTTTGGTATCAAGCTTGTGTTCCTTTACGGAAATACGACTGAGTATATAGGCGATTCATAAAGAATGGCTTTTCCAATCAAGTTCATTTTTAAAACAGAGAAAAGAATTGATTAAGAGTTAAGAAATTGTCGAAAGAGACATTATTAAAGATTCTTAGTAAATTTCTCAGTAATAAAAGATAGAAATACACACGAACAGATACAAACAATTTATAGCATGCAATACACGATACTAACAACATGTCGTGCAAGAAGTTAACAACGTGTCCTACAAAAAACAAATATCGTGTCCGCAGGATATTAACTTCCTGCAAACACGATATTAATTCGCTTTTACACAAAACTATACGAGGCTAACTACCTGCTGCAACAACCCCGACAATTCGAAAGTAGCATTCTTAATATCCGAAATCCGGTTCTTGCCTTCTGTCGTAAGAGAAAAACGCATCTGACGCTTATCTTCCTTACCTATCAGACGGGTAATGAGCTTCTTTCCCTCGACAGAGCGAATGACCTTTGAAGTGTTGGAGGCAGACAAACCCAGTGCCTCGGCTATCTCACTAGAGGTAAGCTTAGGAGTATTGAGCAGCGTGCACAACAACATTCCTTCATTCAGCGATAAATCATACATCTGCGTAAACTGCACCTCGAACTCGGCAATAGCCCGATAAACATCACGGATTTTACATAAAGTCTCCATATCTTGTCCTCCTATATAAATAAGTTCACATTTGCCTTGTCCGCACGTTCCATATAGGTAGCCACGCCGCCGATGGTTACTTCATCCAGAAGTTCTTCGTGCTGGATGCCCATCATATCCATAGACATCTGGCAAGCAATGAATTCCACTCCCTGCGCCAATGCCTGCGAGCGCAACGACTCCAAAGAATCCACTCCCTTGCGCTTCATCAAGAAGCGCATCATGCGGCTGCCCATGCCAAACATATTCATCTGCGACAACTTCAGTTTCAAAGAGCTGGACGGCAGCATCATGCCGAACATCTTGCCGAAGAAGTCCTTCTGCACACTGGGTTTCTGCACTTTCTTCAAGACGTTCAGTCCCCAGAAGGTGAAGAAAATGGTTACTTTCTGTCCCGTTGCCGCTGCTCCGTTTGCTAGTACGAAGGTTGCCAGCGCTTTGTCCAGGTCGTCACTGAACAGAATCAGCGTCTTTCCCCTACCCCTGGCTGCGGAAACATTGGAAGCAGATGTACAAGCCGGAGCACCTTTCTCGATGACTACCGTATAGCGTCCTTTCTCGTCATGCTTCTCTATCAATTTATTTCCCGTCGTATCACACCAGGCAGAAGCATCGCGTGCAAAACCGGCATCGGTTGCCACAATCTCCACACGCTCGCCCACAGCAATGCTATCCATCGCCTTTTTCACCTGCATGATAGGTCCCGGACATTGCAAACCGCAAGCATTTATCTTCAACGTTTCCTTCTTGGACACTGATGCATCCGCAGGAACATCATCAGTAGCAGCCTCTACCGAAGAAGAAGAGCCGCCGCCTGCCGGAGCAGATGGAAACGGCAGAGGTGCTGTTGCCGTGGAGTAGGTCTTATAACCACCTATCAGATTGCGCACATTGCGATAGCCGCGCCCCATCAAGATGCGCAGGGACAGATAACCGCGCAGACCCACAGCACAGAAAAGCACTACCGGCTTGTCTGTAGGTATCTCTGCCAAATGTTCGCGCATTTCGTCCAACGGAATATTGACGGCTCCCGGAATGGTGCCGAAAGAGAATTCCTCGGGCGTACGGGTATCTATCAGCATCACTTTATCCTTCTCTTCTACCAGCTCGCGCCAAGAGATGACAGGCATAGCACCGCTGATAATGTTCGATGCTACATAGCCGCCAATAGCGATGGGGTCTTTGGCCGAGGAGAAAGGAGGCGCATACGTGTGCTCCGTCTCCATCAAATCGTAGACTGTGCCACCCCGCTTGATGAGTCCGGCTATCTGGTCGATTCGCTTGTCCACTCCCTCGTAACCGATACATTGCGCACCATAGAGTTTACCGGTTTTGGGATGGAAAGTCAGTTTCAAGGTCAAAGGCAGGGCATCCGGATAGTAACCGGCATGAGATGCCGAGTGAGTCACCGAGCTTTGATATTCCATGCCCCACTGCTTCAAGCGTTTGGCTGCAAGGCCCGTAGAGGCTACCGTCATGTCGAATACTTTGGCAATGGAGGTGCCGATAGCTCCTTCGTAGGAAACAGTATTGCCAAACACCATATTATCAGCAACGATACGTCCCTGGCGGTTGGCAGGATTTGCCAGATAATTGAGCCAGGGCTTTCCGGTCAGCGGATGAGGATATTCGATGGCATCGCCCACGGCATAGATGTCTTTTTCGGAAGTCTCCAAGTGTTCGTCTACCCAGATACCGCCCATCTCGCCCAGTTTCAAGCCGGCTTGTTGCGCCAATGCAGTGGCAGGACGCACACCGATGGAGAGTAACACCATATCGGCAGGAATGGCCTTTCCGCTTTTCAGGAATACGGTGATTCCGTTGTCCGTACGCTTGAAGTGGGTTACGCCTTCTTCCAGATAGAGGGAGACACCTTTCTGCAACAGATGCTGATGAATAGGTGCCGCCATAGAGAAGTCGATAGGCGCCATCACCTGATTACCCATTTCGACTACAGACACATGAACACCGGCATGATGCAGGTTCTCCGCCATTTCCAATCCGATGAAACCGGCACCTACCACCACGGCGCGTTTCACCTGCTTGTCCGAGATATAAGCCTTGATATGGTCGGTATCTTCTACATTGCGCAACGTGAAGATGCCTTCGGAATTAATGCCTTCCAAGGGGGGCTTCACGGGGTTAGCACCGGGAGAAAGCAAAAGTTTGTCATAGCTTTCATCGTACTCCTTGCCTTCCGCATTGCGTATGGTAACGGTCTTGTTTTTGGGATGGATGGCGATTACTTCATTCTGCACACGCACATCAATGCGGAAGCGCTTGCCGAAAGATTCGGGTGTCTGTACCAACAGCTTCTCGCGCTCTGCTATCACTCCACCTATATAATAAGGTAAACCACAATTAGCATACGAGATGTAAGGGCCTTTCTCCAATAAAAGGATTTCAGCCATTTCGTCCACTCTTCTCAGTCGGGCGGCTGCCGTGGCTCCACCTGCTACACCGCCAATGATTACATATTTCATAATTCTTCGTTTTTTAAGTTTGACGATGCAAAGAAAATAATTATTTTCAATAAAACATAATTTCCAAAGGAAAATATTATTAAAAGACTCATTTTTAATAAGAATAGGCATAAAAAAACGGATTATTACAAGTTTTTACACCTATAATAATCCGTTCAGTATGCAAGTTTTTATAAGCTTACCAACCAAGCCGAGCAAGACCGACAGCACTATACCATGAAGTAGAACGATAAGCGGCATTAGCAGCTTGAGCAGCAGCAGAAGTGGCAGTGGAAGGTATATAATGGCTAACCCCATTTGCCCGCTTCATGGAGAACATACCAACAGACATCGAATAAATCATCGGTGTTTTTTTCCAACAGACAGAAGCTGCATCATATGCTTGCTTCCATTCATCCAAGGCAACTTCATCCACAACGAGTTTTTCCATCATTTCTACGAAATCATAATAGCCTACATAATAAGACGATCCTACTTTACGCTGATCATAATCAAAGACCGATGACCGAAGAACTTCTCTATCTGCTGTCACTCCCGACAAAGCATTTGCTGTAGCAGCAGCTAAGTTCTCAAGCTCAGAAGATTTCAGCACATCTATAGCAGTGCCCATTGTCCAATTGCTATTACTTCCTATTTTTCCAGTATAAATTTCATCATAAGCAGCAAAAGTCCCAATAGCCATTTCTACCGCTGCACCTTTCTGAAATATAAATGGAAACATTCTATCATAGGCAGCACCAGGACCTGGATTCTCAGCAGGGAAACCAATATAGTAATCGCAACAATCACGCAACTCATACGCGACTTCCACCGACTGCATAAAGCAAGCATCAAACATAATAAAATCAAAATGAGGAGCGTTCTGTAATACTAACTTCAAGTCCTCAATATTCATATAATGCCCTCCTCCAGTCTTATCATTTCCTATCCAGCGAGTAGAAGGCAATGGAGTAGGTATCCATCCTTCCCCATGCGACCAATAAATCAAACCATAACTTTCCGCTTTATATAAAGAATTCCCAAACACATCATTGAATACCTCTTGCGTCTCAGCGACTCCGCACGAATTTCTATCTTCGTATTCTTTGACTATTGTTTCAACAACAGTACCACCTTTATTTTCAATTTCAATCAAACGAGGAAATCCCGTATCTATATACACCAATAAATGCATATCAGATGTATTATCAATTGAAGCCATCCCAGCTTTCAATTCCTCCAAATCCCCATCCGTAAAGCTAGCCAATGGATTTATACTATTATCCGCTGCCATATATACCAGCACAGTACGTTTCCCATCAACCGGAGGATCAGGTATCGGGTCATCACCACGACACGCCGACATGAACAAGGGGAAAACGAAGAAAAAAAGAAGATATAGTTTTGTTTTCATACTTGAAATCTTATTCCTGCGGTTTTGCAAATGTGAAAGCCTCAGGCTTCACCACCTGCAAAACCATATTCTTACTCTTCTTATACTTACCTTTTACCTTTACAGCCTCTTTTTCCAACTTTTTCCTGTTTTCAGAGAAATAAATCATGCAAGTATAGTCCGGCTTCTTCAGATTATACTCCAGATAATTCTTGAGCTGGTAAGTGTATAAATCACGCTTGGGCAAGAATCCATTCTTATCCAGCTCTACGCTGTCCAATACCTGGATGTCTGTATAATATACGATGGAGTCATTGAAAGAAGCCGCCACACCAAAAGCATATACAGCCTTTTCCTTATCTTTCATTGTAAAAGCCGAGCACAACGCAAAAACCAAAGCTACGGCACAAAGTATACGAACGTATTTCATTGAGTTATGAGTTATAAGTTATGAATTATCAATGGGGGCAAAGATATAAAAAAAACCGCACGCCTACTAAAGACGTACGGTTTTTTAATTCCTTCTATTTGTCGGAAACTGATATTTCTTATTTATCCCAAATAAGATTTGAGCAATTTACTACGATTACTTTGTCTTAATCTTCTGATTGCTTTTTCCTTAATCTGACGCACACGCTCACGGGTCAAGCCGAATTTGTCGCCGATTTCCTCTAATGTCATTTCCTGCTGTCCGATACCGAAAAACATCTGTATGATTTCTTTTTCCCTATCGGTTAACGTAGAAAGAGCTCTATCAATTTCCCTCGCAAGAGACTCGTTCACCAAAGAGCGGTCGGCCATAGGGGAGTCGTCGTTGACCAGCACATCGAGCAAGCTGTTGTCCTCTCCTTCTACAAAAGGTGCGTCCACCGAAATGTGACGGCCGGACACCTTCAGCGTATCAGAGATTTTGTCAACAGGGATTTCCAGTTCATCGGCAAGCTCTTCAGGAGACGGACGACGTTCGTTTTCCTGCTCGAACTTGGAGAAGGCCTTGCTGATTTTATTCAGCGAGCCTACCTGGTTCAACGGAAGACGTACAATACGCGACTGCTCTGCCAAAGCCTGCAGAATGGACTGACGTATCCACCATACTGCATAACTGATGAACTTGAAACCACGTGTTTCATCGAACTTTTCGGCAGCCTTGATCAGTCCTAAATTACCCTCGTTAATCAAGTCGGGCAAACTCAAACCTTGGTTTTGGTACTGCTTGGCCACAGATACAACGAAACGCAGATTGGCACGTGTCAATTTCTCCAGTGCAACACGGTCACCCTTGCGGATGCGCTGAGCGAGCTCCACTTCCTCTTCAACAGTAATGAGGTCTTCGCGACCGATTTCCTGCAAATACTTGTCAAGAGAAGCGCTCTCTCTGTTAGTGATACTTTTTGTAATTTTAAGTTGTCTCATTCTTATAATACAGATTTGGGTTGCAAAGGTACGACAAATTATTTTGTTACAATAATTTCATCCCAACTTTTTCACCTTATTTATATCTTATCCTATATAACAAAAAGGATGCCGGTATGTATTGTACCGACACCCCCTTTTTCGCTATTGTTAGCTAATATTACAATCTTCTTACCTAACTATCCCTATTTTTTATTCTTGAGTCAAATCAACGGCATACATTGCACGTTTTCCTGACGGGAACATACCGGTGATGAACAAACCTTGCTCAGGAGACTTTCTTGCCTCTTTCATCGCCTTTTCCAAATCGTCCACCGTCTTCATCGGCACTCCGTTGGCTTTCAGAATGATGAAGCCCTTGCGGATACCTGCATCGGCCATCTTGCCATTGGTAACCCCGGTAACTTCCAGACCGTAACCCAGGTTCAACTGCTTCTTCAGCTCGGAAGATACGGGCTTGAAGGCTGCACCCAAGATTTCCATTCCGGCATCCTTCACTACCTTCGTAGTGCCTTGCTCATTCTTCAGCGTGATTTCGAATTCCTTTTCCTTCTTGTCACGAACCACTGTTACCTTCACTTTGTCGCCCGGACGGTGTTTTGCCAGCATTTCCTGCAAATCCGAGAACTTGTGAATCTTCTTGCCGTTCAATGCTATGATTACATCATTTTCCTTCAAGATGCCGGCAGCGGAACCACCTTCAACAACTTCGGCCACATAGATACCCTCTTTCACACCAAGTTCGTCGGCCTTCTTCTTCAGTTCTTCGGTCCAACGTTCGTCCATCTGCAGGTCTGTGCTCAAATCACTACCCTTGATGCCAAGGAGCGCGCGCTGCACGGTACCAAACTGTTTCAAGTCGGCTACCACCTTTGTCATAATGCTGGTAGGGATGGCAAAACCATAGCCGGAATAAGCACCCGTGGGTGAGTAAAGCATGGCATTGATACCAACTAGCTCGCCTTTGGCATTCACCAACGCACCACCACTGTTACCTTGGTTGATGGCAGCATCCGTCTGAATGAAAGACTGGATGTTTGCAGCTTGTCCGTTGGAGGCAGAAGAGCCAATGGAACGGGCTTTTGCACTGACGATACCAGCTGTTACGGTAGAGTTCAGGTTGAACGGATTACCTACTGCCAATACCCATTCTCCCACCTTCAACTGGTCGGAGTCACCAACCGGAATTGTCGGGAAGTCATCCCCTTCAATCTTAATCAATGCCAAGTCCGTGCTAGGGTCAGTACCGATGATGCGTCCTTTCAGCTCACGGTCGTCATTCAGTTTCACAGTGATTTCATCAGCACCTTCCACCACGTGATTGTTCGTCACAATATATCCGTCTTTGGAGATGATGACCCCCGAACCGAAACCTACACGCGGCTGGGTCTGTATCTGGCGCTGGCGTCCACGACCGTCTCCAAAGAAGAAGTCAAAAATATCCGGCTGTTCTTGCACCGTCTGAGTCTTGCTCAACTGAGTGGCACGTATATGCACTACAGCATGGAGCGAGCTCTCCGCTGCTTGTGTCAAATCCACAGGCTGGGCATCCGTTGCATGGAAAGCTGCCGGCAGCAGATTATTCGGGTTCTGTTGGAACAACTCGCTGAATGCGGCAGGCTTTTCCTTATTCAGCATCTTATAAGTGGTCAATCCAGCCACTCCAGAGCTCAGGAGCACGATAGCCGCAACTCCAAGGATGTTTTTTGTTGTCTGTTTCATACTATTCTTCCTATTCTTTAAATTGTTAATATTCAAGTTTCGTTTAACATTACGACGTTAAAATAACGACAAAAAACGTTCAGTTATTCCGCTTGTCACTCTTTTTTGTTCTCTTTTAACAGAGGATATTTAGGGCTTAACAGCGGTTAACGGCAAAGACTGACAAATTAGCATTTATGTACGATTGCTGACTGTTAAAGAACTGACAGATAGGGCATAAAAAGACGCATCACCCGTTGCGGCCGAAACGGATGATGCATTTGGGGTAAACAGATGATGCGTTTATACCAAACAGATGATGTGTTCGGGCTGAACGCATCATCTGTTTTTAGAGGGCAGATAGTACCTTAATAATTCAAGTAATCAATGTCCATGTGGTAGTCCCACTGCGGGAAGTAGAGGTTACCTCCCTCCCACTCCACCTCGCCACGCTGGAAGTCGACGGTCTCGCTGCGGGGATACTGCTTTTCGGGCTGTAGCGGCATGCCGTAATCAGTGTTCACAATCATGCGCCAAGAGTCTATACCACCCAGGAAGAAATATTCTTCGTCGGCATTGCGAGCAAAGGCAGGAATGCCGAATGACTGGTCGGCAGGCACCCAACCCACACCCTCAAAATAGACTTCTGCCCAATCGTGCAGATTCCATGCACGGGGATGCATCATGAAGCCGCTCTGGAAATGTGCGGGAATTCCACTGATGCGGCAAAGCGTAATGAACAGCAGGCTGACTTGGCCACAGTCTCCGTGACGGTTGTCCAACACATATTCCGGGATATTCTCAATGGTGGAATATTCGCGTGCAGAAGCCCACGGGAAGTTGTCATTCACCCAACGGAAGATACGTTTGGCTTTCAAGTAGGGGTTGGTTTCACCGGCTGTCAATTTGGCAGCAAGTTCGCGCAAGCGTGGGGAAAAGACGATATGCTTCTCACGCTCGGCAGTATATTCCTTATAAAGGGCGGTCGTCGTATCATAGGGCTGCACGTCTTCCGGCTTCAGATTATGCCATTCGCCGTTGGCGGTAAACTCAAAGGTTTCGGAGAATACGGTCGGTTCGCCTTCGACAGCACGTTTCTCCATGTACAATGTACTGTGACGGCACTCGGGCGACGAAAAGGTGTATTGCGGTTCACTGGCCGAAATGAACTCGACATCCTGCTGCCGAGCCTGGTCCTGACGGGGATAGGGCAACCAGCAACGGATGATTTTCCCGGCAGGCACGGCATTGGTATCCACGGTCAACGTGTAGGTGACGCGCATGCGCTTCGGCGCAACAATGGCCTTGCCCTCCTTCTTCACAGCAGAAATGATTTCGGGCAGGTTCTCCATATTCACTTTCTCGCTGCCACTCGGCGAAGAACCTTCCTTGGCTATCTTGATGTCATAGCAAGTGGAGTCCACACGAAACAGATTAGGTCCGGCATTACGGAAATAGCGTTTCTCTCCATCCAGCATCATGCACTCCAAAGCTTTGGAAGCTTCCCACTGGCGCATCTGCTCATCGGTCACGTCGGGAATATACTTGCGGATATAGTCCTTCACCTGGGATTCCGTCATACAGAAATCCGTAAGCAGACGTTGGTGCAGGTCGTCCTCCCAATTATAGGGCTTGCTCTCGGACTTCGTGCTGCATGCAGAAGCTATCACAAACAGAGCGACGGTATACAATAGCTTTCTCATAACTTCACCACTCCAATACCCGGCAAATCGGGCAACGTTATCTTACCTTTCACAACCTCCATACCCTTGAAACGGTCGTTCGCAATCAGCAGACTACCGTCTAAGTCGGCAAAGTCCACTGCCGGAGAGAATTGAGAGGCAGCGGTAATGGCACAAGAGGTCTCGGTCATACAGCCTACCATCACTTTCATGTCCAATGCACGTGCCAAAGTCACCATCTTCCAGGCTTCGCGCATACCGGTACACTTCATCAGCTTGATGTTGATGCCCGTAAAGGCGCCCTTCAAGCCTGCCACATCCTTCAGACGCTGAATGGACTCATCGGCAAATATGGGTAACGGGCTTTGCTGGGCGACCCATGCGATATCGTCCAATTGTTCCTTGGGCATCGGTTGCTCTATCATGACAATTCCTTTTTCGTGCAGCCAATGTATCATATCGAGCGCATGATGTTTGTCTTTCCAGCCCTGGTTGGCATCAATGGCAATCGGAAGGTCTGTCACCGAACGGATGGTCTCTATCATTTCTTTGTCGTTCTCCCGCCCCAGCTTCACTTTAAGGATATTGAACCGGTCGGCACACTCTTTCGTCTTTTCACGCACCACGTCGGCCGTATCAATGCCGATGGTGAAAGTTGTAGAGGGAGTCTTTTCCTTGTCCAAACCCCATATCTTATACCAAGGGGCTTGCAACAGTTTGCCCACAAGGTCGTGCAAGGCGATGTCCACAGCAGTTTTAGCAGCGGAATCCCCTGCCGAGAGGCTGTCTATATAAGCCAGTATATCTTCCAGCTGAAAGGGGTCTGAGAATTGGCCGATAACATCCTGCACCTTCTTCAGAAAAGCCAGTACACTGTCCATCGTGCCTAATTCGTGTTGCAGGTACGGGGGCATGGAGGCTTCACCATAACCGATAATGCCATCATATTCTATCTCGACTTGAACGTCGGGAGTGGTAGTACGCGAGTAGGTGGCCACTGTAAAGACATGGCGCAATTTCAGTTCATAGGGGAAGAAACGCAGTTTCATTTTGGGGGTTACACCTGCCCTACTGTTCACGTTGAACAAGGAAGGAGCGTCATTTCCTCCGGCAAATACATGATTGATTGCCATGCCTGAGCCGAGTGCGGCAAAAGCGGCGGTTTTCAGGAAATCTCTTCTGTTTGACATAATTGTGTGTGTATTAAATGTGCCAATATGCTAATGGGCTAATGTGCCAATGGGCTGCGCTATGTATATGCTACGTTATGTTTGCACCGTCACGCCGCAGGTCATTGGCATATTGGCACATTAGCACATTATTACATTGAATAAAATGGATTCGTTTCCGTTGTATTGAGCGACGCCTCCTTATTTATATAAGGTAACACGCGCGTAGCGAACAACAGTCTACCGAGGTTGTATTCATCGAACAGCTCGTCGTCGGGGCTGAAGCTATTGACGCGCACATCGCCTTGCGAATGGATGAAACGCTTGTTGCCGATATACATGCCGACATGTACCACACGTTCCTTGCGTTCCGGCGTCGCCTTGCGCCCGAAGAAAATCAAATCGCCCGGCTGGAGGTTACTGAAATCAGGAGCGATATCGATATGCTCGCCCACGTATGCCTGCTGGGAAGCATCCCGCGGAATGATGATGTCGTGCATGAAAAGAACGGTGCGCATGAAGCCGCTACAATCCACCCCTTTGGAGGAAGTGCCAGCCCAAAGATAAGGGATGCCCATCATGCTATGCGCCGTGGCTATAATGCTGGCGGCATCCTGCTTCAAGGTGGCACGCCATTTCTTCTCAGGCATGGAGATGGATTTGGAGATATATCCCTGACGGCCGTCGGGATAAGCCACCTTATAAAAGGCACCTTTTGTCCCCTCCCACTTCAGGCGGTTTCCTGCAGCAACATCAGAGACGGTCTGCGATGCCTGGCTGGGCTGTGAGTAGACAAAGCCATAATGCGAAGTCACCACTATTTTCTCTGCATTGTTCCAAGCGGTCAGCTCTTCCCGCGTGACGGGATGTATGCCTACTCGGTGTACCCATGCAATGTAGTTGTCCGGTGTCTGGATACGGTACCAGCCGTCGCGCTGCAACACCCGCACCGGCATACCCATCAAGCCTTGCGTCATCATTTCTGAAGAGAAATCCGGGGCTACCCGAAGATTGCACACAGACACATTGACAATGCCATACGTCTTGCCTTCAAGTCCGGCCTCATCCGGAAGCACTTGCAGACAATCCATCACCGCATATCCTTTCTTTGCCAAACCATCCAGCAAAGCCGTCTTTGCCTCTGCCGAAGTGGTGACACCACGCAACATCACATTCTTTCCGGAGAAAGAGTAATCCACATCGAACAAAGCCACGCGCTTGTCCGGTGCAAACTTTTGTTTCAAACTGTCAGCGAGTTGCGCCACTTCTGCAGGTATTGTACGGTCACCCACTTCCGAAGCGACAGCAAAAAGCGGGATTAACAGAAATAAAGAAAAAAGAGAGGATAACTTTTTCATTGGCCAAAAGGATTTGGGGGTTATTACTAATAGCAAAGCTACGAATTTATTCCGAAATAGATACATGTTTTTAAGATAATTAAGAGTAAAGAATGAAGAATGAAGGATTCATCCGTACTGCATCCGCACACTGCACAACAAATTCTTCATCCTTCATTCTTCATTCTTCATTAATATTCCGTATCTTTGTACCCTATAAAGCAGTTGGTCGGTCTGTCGCTTGCGCCTCGTGCGTATGAGGAAAGTCCGGGCAACACAGAGCGTCCCACTTCCTAACAGAAAGCTGTCCGTGAGGGTAGAGTAACGTAGAAGAAAATAACCGCCGTCGCCCTTGGGCTACGGTAAGGGTGAGAAGGTGGGGTAAGAGCCTACCAGTCTTGTGGCGACACAAGGGCTGTGCGTCTTGGGAGTTGTAAGGTCATGTAAACCGACGTTATGAGAGTTGCTCGCTCCATGTCGGAGGGTAGACCGCTAAAGCTTGTATGGTGACATGCGGCTCAGATAAATGACAGACACTTCTTTAATGGAGAATGGATAATGAAGAATGGATAATTCCTAATTAGGCTTTTTCAGAAACAGAAGAACAGAACCCGGCTTACAGACTGACTGCTTTTTTATTGACAATGGATAATCGAGATAATAGCATGAACAAGCGTATTGCTGCCCTTTGGAAATTCCTCACCTACGACATCTGGCGTATTACGGAAGATGAAGTCACGCGAACGACCTTTTCCGTATACAATATCATCAAGACGATTTATCTTTGCATCAACCGCTTCACCAAAGACCGGATAGTAAACAAAGCCTCGGCGCTGACTTACAGTACGCTGCTTGCCATCGTGCCTATTCTTGCCATTTTGTTTGCCATAGCCCGCGGTTTCGGATTCGATAATCTGATGGAAAGCCAGATTGTCAACGGTTTCGGCGGTCCTACGGAAACCACGGAAGTCATCCTGCAATTCGTGAATTCGTATTTGTCTCAGACCAAGAGTGGAATATTCATCGGAGTGGGTCTGATTATGTTGCTGTGGACAGTCCTGAATCTAATCAACAATATGGAAATCACCTTCAACCGCATCTGGCAGGTGAAAAAGGCGCGCAGCATGTACCGCAAAATAACGGATTACTTCTCTATGCTTCTGCTGATGCCCATTCTGCTGGTGGTGTCCGGTGGTCTTTCCATCTTCATGAGTACGATGGTGAAGAACCTCGAAGACTTTACCCTGCTGGCTCCCGTCGGCAAGTTTATGGTGCGCCTCATCCCCTTCGTGCTGACCTGGTTCATGTTTACAGCACTGTACGTCTTTATGCCGAATACAAAGGTCAAGCTGAAACACGCACTCATATCCGGTATTCTGGCAGGTACGGCACACCAGGCATTCCAATTCCTTTACATCAGCAGCCAGTTGTGGGTTTCCCATTACAATGCCATCTATGGTAGTTTTGCCGCCCTTCCGATGTTTCTGCTATGGTTGCAGGTATCCTGGACCATCTGCCTATTCGGTGCCGAACTGACCTACGCCGGACAGAATATCCGGAACTTCAGCTTCGACAAGGATGCGCGCAATATCAGCCGGCGCTACCGCGATTTTATCTCCATCCTGATAATGTCTCTCATAGCCAAGCGCTTTGAACAAGACGCCCAGCCCTATACAGCCGAAGAGATATCCGAAGAGTGCCAGATTCCCATCCGGCTGACACACGAAACCCTTTATGAATTGCAGGAAATCAACCTCCTACATGAAGTGGTGACCGATGAAAAGAGTGAAGACATCGCTTACCAGCCTTCCATGGATATCAACAAAATGAATGTGGCCCTCCTACTGGACAAACTGGACACGCACGGCTCAGAAGATTTCAAAATTGATAAGGAAAATGAATTCAACAACCAATGGGGAGCATTGCTGAAGGCACGGGAGGAATACTACAAGAATGCAAGCAAGGTGCTGCTGAAGGATTTGTAAGCACGCGGAAGTCTTTCCGGAAACTCCGTATCTGCTTTCTTTTTGATTATTTTTTAGACGCGGATGACGCGGATTGGAATATTAAAAAAATCCGCGTCATCTGCGTCATCTGTGTCTAAAAAGTAAATCACCGATATTTCTCAGGCTCCACGGCACGAGTCATATCATAGGCACGGTCACTCTGACGGGATGCCACTAATTGCAGGAAATCGTCCATAGTGCCGTTACCTTATTTATATTGTATCATGCGGCTGATGTACTTACCAATGATATCGAACTCCAGATTCACCACACTGCCCACTTTGAAAGCATGGAAATTGGTATGCTCAAAGGTGTAAGGAATAATGGCCACCTGGAAAGTATCGTCGGTGGGATTGCACACGGTCAGGCTGACACCATTGACCGTTACCGAGCCTTTGTCTACCGTGATGTAGCCGCGCTTTGCCATCTCCTTGTCAAAAGCATACCGGAAAGTAAAGTAATAGCTTCCTTCCGCATCCTTTATATCGATGCAAGTGGCAGTCTGGTCCACATGTCCTTGAACGATATGGCCATCCAGCCGGCCGTTCATCATCATACTACGCTCCACATTCACTTCATCTCCCACCTGCAACAAGCCAAGATTGGAACGGTCCAGCGTTTCCTTCATGGCCGTCACGGTATAGGTATCATCTGTCAGACTGACTACCGTCAGGCAAACACCATTGTGAGACACACTCTGGTCTATTTTTAATTCACTGACGAATGAACACTTGAAAGTAAAATGTACATTCTCCTGGTCTTTGACCATCGCCACCAATGTGGCACATTCTTCTACTATTCCGGAAAACATGGTTCTATATACTTTTAGGTTATACACGATTTATTATTAATATGCGCAAAGATACAAAAAGCCCTTCGTATAGGTACAAAAAAAAGGAAGCTTTTCACAAAGCCTCCTTTTTCAGTTTTCAATAGGTATTAGTTTTTTTTTAAGGTAAAAAGATTGTTTTCAGGATAACGATGCAAATATAGGCGCTTTTCGTGATACTAACCAAATTAAAAAACATGTCTTATAACATCTTTTTGAGAAATCATTTAAGTTTATTATCATTTCAAAGCATTTTTCTACACCTGCAATCGTTTTCAATGGACAAATATAAGGCTATTTTCCATGAAACACTGAAATTATCCTAAAATTTTGTTTATTTCTTATCATTTAAGTAGTGTTCGTCTGTCCGCCCACTATGTTTTAACACTTTTGCGTCGATAAAGAACACTATTTCTTCGGCAATATTCGTGATGTGGTCGCCGGAACGCTCCAACTTGCGGAACACGCTCACCAGGTTCAGACAAGAGAGTGCACTCTCCGGATGCCGGCTGATGTAGTCGGCAAGAATGGCAGTGGCCTCAGCATTGATTTCATCCAGCATATTGTCCTTGGCAAACACGGCGGTAGCCAGTTCCTGGCTCTCCTCCTGAAGCGCCTGTTTTGCCTGTTCGAGCATGGAGAGTACCTGGGCTATCATCTCTTCGAGACGGAGTTGCTTGACCAGCTCAGTATCCAAAGCAGGTTCATGGCAGTTGAGGGCAAAGCGGGCAATGCCCTCTGCAAAGTCGCCCAGACGCTCCAGGTTCGTATTGATTTTGAGCATGGCAAGCACAAAGCGCAGGTCGATGGCAACGGGGTTGTAAAGGGCAATGATGTCTTCCACGTCGCTGTCTATTTTCAGTTCGAAAGCATTGACACGACGTTCGCGCACCAATACCTGCTGGGCCAGTTCCCGGTCCAGCGTAAGCACGGCATCACCTGCACGGTCGAGCTGATTATATACCAGGGTCCACATTTCGTCTATTTCCTTTTTCAGCAAGACGAGTTCAGATTCGATAAACTTCACCATAATGTTTCTATTTTAAGATTACTTTTGTACAACTTATTTTGGCCTGCATGGAACAATCCGCTACCCGAAACGTCCCGTGATGTAGTTCTGCGTCTCCACCTTGTCGGGATTCGTAAATATCTTCCGGGTATCTCCAAACTCCACCATCTCACCCATATAGAAGAAAGCCGTATTATCACTGACACGCGCAGCCTGCTGCATGTTGTGGGTGACGATGACGATAGTGTACTGCTTCTTCAACTCGTGGATAAGCTCTTCCACTTTGGCGGTGGAGATGGGGTCGAGGGCGGATGCCGGCTCGTCCATCAGCAGGACCGAAGGAGACACCGCCATGGCACGGGCTATGCAGAGACGTTGCTGCTGACCGCCGGAGAGGGCGTAGGCAGAGACTTTCAGCTTGTCCTTCACCTCATCCCAAAGGGCGGCGCCTTTCAGGGTTTCTTCCACCCGCTGACGGATGAAGGAGTTATCGGTGATGCCATTCACACGGAGTCCGTAGGCAACGTTCTCGAAGATGCTTTTTGGGAAAGGATTGGGCCGCTGGAACACCATGCCCACGTTCTTGCGGAGTTCGTCCACTTGCACTCCTTTTCCATAGATGTCTTGTCCGTCAATGCGTATCTCGCCGGTCAGACGGGTGTCGGGAATCAAATCGTTCATGCGGTTCAGCAGGCGCAGGAAGGTAGACTTTCCACAGCCCGAGGGACCGATGAAGGCTATCACAGACTTCTCCTCAATGTCCATGCTGATGCCTTTCAGGGCATGGAAATCGCCATACCAGAAGTTCACGTCACGGGTTTCTATCTTGTTCTTCATACCTATTGTATATGTTTTCAATTCGTCTTAATCTTCTTCTCAAAGTATTTCCGCAGGGCGTTTGCCAACAGATTCACCAGGAGGATAATCAGTATCAGCACCAATGCTGTGCCATAAGCGATGGGAAGCTGCGCTTCCATATCCGTACCGCTGGTAGAGATGACATAGAGGTGATAAGGAAGCGCCATGCACTGGTCGAAGATACCGGTCGGCAGTTGCGGCAGGAAGTAGGCGGCACAGGTGAAAAGGATGGGTGCCGTCTCGCCCGAAACGCGCCCCAGCGCCAGAATCAGTCCGGTGATGATATTGGGCATTCCCATCGGCAGGATGACATGCCAGATGGTCTGGAGCTTGGTGGCTCCCAACGCGCGGCTTCCTTCGCGCATGCTGTCGGGGATGGCTTTCAGTGCTTCTTCCGTGGTGCGGATAACCAAAGGCAGACTCAGCAAGCCCAGTGTCAACGAACCTGCCAGGATGCTGTCTCCAAAATCCATATAGTTGACGAACAGTGCCATGCCGAACAGACCGAACACGATGGAAGGGATGCCGCTCAGATTATTCGTCATCATCCGTATGAAGCGTACTACCCAGCCTTTCGGCACATACTCATTCATATAAATGCCGCTCATCACTCCCACCGGAAAAGCAAACAAGGCACTACCCGCCATCAAACAGAACGTACCTACAATGGCAGGAAGAATTCCGCCGGCAGTCATACTGTTGGCAGGAGCCGTTGTGAGGAACTCCCAATCGATGACTCCTATACCTTTATATATAATGAAACCGAGGATAGCAAAAAGAATCCCCACCACACTCAAGCTCAACAGACGGAACAAGCCAAATGCCACGTTTTGCGAAAGATGCTTTCTATTGACCATATCTACCTTCTTTTATTTTCGTCTTGGCGAAACTGCTTCCACCGTGAAATTTATTAATAAACTGATGAAGAACAGCACGACACCCAGCAGGAACAATGCTTCGTAGTGAGGTCCGCCGGCAGGTGCTTCGCCTAGTTCGGCGGCAATCGTTGCCGGAATGGTGCGCAGCGGTTCCAGGATGGTATGGGGAATGACGGCGGCGTTGCCCGTCACCATCAGCACAGCCATCGTCTCGCCCACCGCACGGCCGATGCCCAACACCACTCCGGAGGTGATGCCCGAAATGGAGTAAGGAATCACCACCTTATATATAGTCTGCCATTGCGACGCTCCCAGCGCCAGACTGGCTTCGCGCATGGCACGAGGGCAATTTCTCATCGCATCTTCCGTCACCGTAATGATGGTGGGCAACGCCATAATGGCAAGCACAATGCTGCCCACCAGCCCGCTCTCGCCTACCGGCAAGTTGAACACCTGCTGCAAAAACGGCACAATGACAATCAAGCCGAAAAAGCCGTAGACCACCGACGGTATGCCACTCAGCAACTCAATGATGGGCTTCAGCAGATTCCTTACCCGGGAATTGGCTACCTCCGACATATAGATTGCCACCGACAGACCAAACGGCAATGCAAAGAGGATGGCAAACAGACTGACCCACAGCGTCCCCGTAATGAGCGGCAAAAAGCCGAACTGCGCAGCAGGTGTTGCCGTGGGAAACCATTCGGCACCGGCAAAGACGTCCTTCACCGAAATGGTGTTGTCTTTCAGCAGATGCACCGAGTCCGGACGGACAATGAACTGCTGCGGTACAAAGGCTATAATGCCAGGCGTACGCTCCACCAGCTCCGTAATGCAGGCACCTGCATTTTCGTAGGAAGCGCCCAACTGCTCTTCCGTATAATACAGTGTGATGTCCTCCAAACGGAAAAGGCGGATAGGAAGGTCCTCCCCTCCCACTTCGTTCCAGTTTGTCAGCTCTTCATCAAAGACATTCTTTATCTGTGCCGGAGTCAGTTCGCCCACCCGGTTCTCCTTATTCAAGGCCAATACATACCCTTCTTCTATCACCTTGCTGCTGAACAAGCCCAGCGCTTCGGAAAAGAGGAACACGACGATAAGTACGATGGTAAGACTCGTCACAAAGCCGCTACAAGCCAGTATACCTTCTACAATCTTCTCAAAAATCTTTTTCATGTTGCCTATTGATTTCTGTATGCAAAGGAACGGGCCGGATGTTAAGGCAGTGTGACTAACGTTTGAAAGAAATGTTTCAAAGGTGTTACAAAACTATTACAACGACTCAAAGCACATTCCATGTAACACATTTGTAATATCCATTACCTTAATTTGCATCATGTGTTTACCCTATTTGCACCATGTGTTTTATGAAGACAAGAAAATTACTCCTACTCCTCGCCCTAGCAGCTGCCACCACTGGCATGCAGGCGCAACGCATCAAAGGCAGCGACACCGTGCTCCCCATAGCGCAGCAGACCGCCGAACGCTTTATGACCCTGAACCCCTCTGCCCGTGTCACCGTGACCGGCGGCGGAACCGGTGTCGGTATTTCAGCCCTGCTGGACCAGACCACGGACATCGCCATGGCTTCCCGCGCCATCAAGTTCAGCGAAAAGATGAAGGCCAAAGCCGCCGGAGAAGACTTGGCAGAAGTTCCCATCGCCTACGATGCCCTTGCCGTAGTGGTCCACCCCTCCAACCCAGTGAAACAACTGACCCGCCAACAACTGGAAGATATCTTCCGGGGCAAAGTCACCAACTGGCAGCAAGTGGGCGGAGACGACCGCAAAATCGTAGTCTACTCCCGCGAGACTTCCTCCGGTACCTACGAGTTCTTCAAGGAAAGCGTACTGAAAAACAAGAACTACATGAGCAGCAGTCTCTCCATGCCTGCCACGGGAGCCATTATCCAATCCGTCAGCCAAACTCGCGGAGCCATCGGATATGTGGGTCTAGCCTATGTATCGCCGCGTATCAAGACGCTCGCCGTTTCATACGACGGGCAACATTATGCCGCTCCCACGCTGGAGAATGCCATCAATAAGACTTATCCGATAGTACGCCCGCTATACTATTATTATAACCGGAAAAACGCTTCGGTCATAGCCCCTCTGCTCGATTTCATTTTGTCTGCCGCAGGACAGAAAATCATCAAAGAGAGCGGATATATCCCGGTACATAACGAATAAATCTTCATTCTTCATTCTTCATTCTTCATTTTTTTACCCTATCTTTGTCCCCACGATACGAAAATAGTAACATTATGGCAGAAATAAAGAGCGAAGAAACAAGCGAAAAAAAGAGCTTGAACTTCATTGAGCAAATAGTAGAAAACGATTTGAAAGAGGGTAAAAACGGGGGAAAAGTACAAACACGCTTCCCGCCCGAACCGAACGGTTACCTCCACATCGGACACGCCAAGGCCATCTGCCTTGATTTCGGTATTGCCGCCGCACACGGCGGTGTCTGCAACCTGCGTTTCGATGACACCAACCCCACCAAGGAAGATGTGGAATATGTAGAAGCCATCAAGGAAGACATCCAGTGGCTGGGCTACAAATGGGGTAACGAATATTACGCTTCCGACTATTTCCAGCAATTGTGGGACTTCGCTATCCGCCTCATCAAAGAGGGCAAGGCATACATCGACGAACAGACTTCCGAGCAGATTGCCGCCCAGAAAGGAACTCCCACCCAGCCCGGTGTGGAAAGTCCCTACCGCAACCGTCCTATCGAAGAAACACTGGATTTGTTCCAGAAGATGAACAGCGGCGAGATTGAGGAAGGTGCCATGGTGCTCCGTGCCAAGATAGACATGGCAAGCCCCAACATGCACTTCCGCGACCCTATCATCTACCGCGTAGTGAAGCATCCGCACCATCGCACGGGCACCACTTGGAAGGCTTATCCGATGTACGACTTCGCCCACGGGCAAAGCGACTTTTTCGAAGGCGTGACACACTCGCTCTGCACACTGGAGTTTGTGCCCCACCGTCCACTCTACGATCTCTTCGTGGACTGGGTGAAGGAAGGCAAAGACCTCGACGATAACCGCCCCCATCAGTATGAGTTCAACAAACTGAACCTCAGCTATACGCTGATGAGCAAGCGCAACCTGCTGACTCTGGTCAAGGAAGGTCTGGTAAACGGTTGGGACGACCCCCGCATGCCGACCATCTGCGGTTTCCGCCGTAGGGGATACTCTCCGGAGTCCATTCATAAGTTCATCGACAAAATAGGATATACAACCTACGATGCGCTCAATGAATTCGCCCTGCTGGAAAGCGCCGTGCGCGAGGACTTGAACGACCGCGCCACCCGCGTATCCGCCGTACTGAATCCGGTGAAGCTTATCATCACTAACTATCCCGAAGGGCAAGTGGAAGAGATGGAAGCCGTCAACAACCCCGAGCATCCCGAAGAAGGCAACCACGTCATCGAATTCAGCCGCGAACTCTGGATGGAGCGCGACGACTTCATGGAAGATGCCCCAAAGAAATACTTCCGCATGACACCGGGACAAGAGGTACGTCTGAAGAACGCGTACATCGTGAAGTGTACCGGCTGCAAGAAGAACGACGCCGGTGAAATCACCGAAGTATATTGCGAATACGCCCCCGATACCAAGAGCGGTCTGCCCGGAGCCAACCGTAAGGTGAAAGGCACCATCCACTGGGTAAGTTGTGCCCACTGCCTCGAAGCAGAAGTGCGCCTCTACGACCGTCTGTGGAAAGTGGAGAACCCGCGCGACGAGCTTGCCGCCATCCGCGAAGCGAAGAACTGCGACGCACTGACAGCCATGAAAGAAATGATCAACCCCGACTCCCTGAATGTGCTGCCCTGCTGCTACATCGAGAAGTACGCTGCCGGCATGCAGCCCCTCTCCTACCTGCAGTTCCAACGTATCGGTTATTTTAATGTTGACAAAGATTCTACGCCAGAAAAAATGGTATTCAACCGTACTGTAGGTCTGAAAGACGTTTGGGGTAAAATCAATAAATAAGAATATGAGTAAAAAAAACCTGCTGTCCGGAAGAGACAAAGAACTGCAAGAAATGGCAGAACAATATGAAGCTGCCAAAGCAGAGAACAGAACCATCTATCTGGACGCAGACGACTTAGCCGACCTCGCAGACTGGTATGCCGTGCATCATAAATATGCCATGGCTACCGAGGTCGTAGAGTATGGCTTGGGAATACATCCGGATAATACGGCTCTGCTGGTGGAACAGGCATACTTGTTCCTCGACACCCAGCATAAAGAGCAAGCCAAAGATATATTGGAACGGATTGCCGAAGAATCTTCCGAAGTGAAAGTGCTGAAAGCCAACCTACTGTTGGGCGAAGGCAAAGAAGAAGAAGCAGAAGCGATACTCGACAGCATAGACGATAAGGACGACCTGGCCAATATCGTTGATGTATCCTATATGTACATCGACATGGGATTCCCGGAAAAAGCATTGACATGGCTGACGCGCGGACTCGAAAAATATGCCGAAGAAGAAGCCTACCTTGCCGTCACCGGCGATTGTTACTATGCCCAGGGACTGTTTGAAAAAGCCACCTTCTTCTTCAATAAGCTGATTGACAAGAATCCGTATTCGGCTCCTTACTGGTTTGGACTGGCCCGTTGCTACTTTGACCAGCAGATGTTCGACAAAGCAATCGAAGCATGCGACTATGCCACGGTGGCCGATGACGAGTTTGCCGATGCCTACCTGATGAAAGGACATTCCTTCTTCCAATTGGGAAATGAGGAAAGTGCCATGGAGAACTACCTGCAAGCCGAAAAGTTCCATCTCGTCTCCCACGGTTTCATCAACACCTTCATCGGCCTGAACAAAACCTCCAAAGGAGAGTGGAAAGAAGGATACGACTATCTGGAAAAAGCCATAACGGCCGAAGACAGCCATGACTTCGCCTTGCCCTCCCTTTATGCCAATGCGGCCCTATGCCTGCACAAGATGGGAAAAAAGCGCAAAGCCCACCAATATTGTAAAAAAGCATACGACTTGGCACCCGAAGAGATAGACCCGTATCTGATTGAGGGGCGCATCTACATGGAAGAAGGTGAGTATGAGAAAGGTGTGAAAAAATGGGCCAAAGCCTTAGAGTATGCCCCCTATGCAGATACCTGGCACGAAATAGGCATGTGTAGCATGGAGATAGGACAACTAAGCTATGCCAAGCTGGCCTTTGAACATGTCAAAGAGATGGAACCGGACTTTGAAGGTATCAACGAAAGGCTGACCTCTCTGTATATGCTGCTCAAAGACAAAGAGAACTTCATGAAGTACAACCAGCTGTGCGAACATCCGTTCAGGCTGGAAGAGCTGGACAAATTGCAACAGATACTACAAGAAGATAACCAGGAAGAGCTGGCCCTAGTAATGAAGAATATTTTCAATGCATTACAATAACAGTAATTATATACCACTAATCTAGCAAATGGAATCAGTAGCCTTTATCCAATGGTGTCTCGACCACCTCAATTACTGGACCATCACTTTATTGATGGCCATTGAAAGTTCGTTTATTCCCTTCCCTTCGGAAGTTGTAGTCCCTCCTGCCGCTTGGAAAGCCGCCAACAATGACAACATGAATATATATCTGGTGGTATTGTTTGCAACCATAGGGGCAAATATCGGAGCATTGATAAACTACTATCTGGCAAAATGGCTGGGACGCCCCATCATTTACAAGTTTGCCAACAGCCGTTTCGGGCACATGTGCCTCATCGACGAAGCCAAAGTGCAGCATGCGGAAGAATATTTTGACAAGCATGGAGCCGTATCAACCTTTGTCGGCCGCCTGATACCTGCCGTACGCCAGTTGATATCCATCCCTGCCGGTCTGGCACGCATGAAGCTGGGAACTTTCTTGCTGTACACCACCTTGGGTGCAGGCCTTTGGAATTCCATCCTGGCTTTTATCGGCTATTACTTGTCCACAGTACCCGGCATTGAGAACGAGGAACAGCTGCTTGCCAAAGTAACGGAATACAGCCATGAGATAGGTTATGTATTTATCGGCATCGGCGTACTCATCGTGGCATTCTTCATCTATAAAGGCATGAAGAAGAAATAAAAAAGAAAACGGTATGATAATAAAAAAGCGGTGGACAGCATGATAAATTCTGTCCACCGCTTTTTATTGCTTATCCCAAATCCAAACTTTCTACTTTACAGCTGCAATAGCTTTATCATAGTCAGGTTCTTGCGTAATTTCAGGTACCAATTCCGTATAGGCAATCTTACCATCTTTGCCGATAACCACTACCGAACGCGCCAGTAGACCTGCAAGCGGTCCGTCGGCCATGCGTACCCCGTAGTTTTCATCAAAATCGGAGAAACGGAAATCAGACAAAGGAATCACATTCTCAATACCCTCCGTTGTACAGAAACGTGCATGTGCGAAAGGCAAGTCCTTGGAGATTGCCAACACTACCGTATCGGGCAGGCCGGCAGCCAGTTTGTTGAACTTACGTACAGAAGTAGCGCACACACCAGTGTCAAGGCTGGGGAAAATATTCAAAATAACATTCTTCCCGTTCAGTTCCTTCAAAGAGAATGAAGACAAATCTGTTTTTACCAATTCGAAATCGGGGGCAACAGAGCCCACCTTTATAAATTCACCGATAACCTTTACCGGTTGTCCTTTAAATTTTGTTGTAGCCATAGTTTTATCAAATTATATGTATACATAACAAATTACATACAGAAAAAGTTCACCCGAAACTTTTTTCCCGATAAACTGTTATTCTACAGACGAATTAATGATAATCACTTAAAAAATTAAATTCACATGAAAACTATTTTTGACGAACTTCAGCAGGAAGTAAAGAATTGGTGGATTTCACTCATTCTTGGTATTCTTTATGTAATAGTGGCTATAAGCCTGATGTTCTCCCCTCTCAGCGGGTATGCGGTATTGAGCATTCTGTTCAGCGTCTCCATGTTGTTCAGCGGTCTGCTGGAAATATCCTTTGCAGTAAGTAACCGTAGAAGGGTATCCAGTTGGGGATGGTATCTGGCTGGAGGCATCATCGACATGATTCTGGGATTCTACCTGATAGCCTACCCGATGCTCAGCATGGAAGTCATTCCATTCATCATCGCCTTCTGGCTGATGTTCCGCGGCTTCTCATCCGTAGGCTATGCCATGGACCTCAAAAGATACGGAACAAGAGACTGGGGATGGTATGTTGCTTTCGGTATTCTTGCCGTCATCTGCTCGCTCATCATCTTGTGGCAACCGGCAGTAGGCGCCCTTTACGCCGTGTACATGATTTCGTTTGCATTCCTGATTATAGGCTTCTTCCGTATCATGCTGTCATTCGAGCTGAAAAACCTGCACAAGCGCGGGAAAGAGTGGAAGGAAAAGAAAGAAGTATCAGCCGAATAAGTAGCCCACACGAAGCGTGTCAAAAGGAATCCCACCTTTGACACCTTCGTTTAGCCGAATTGCTCAATAACGTCTCAGAAAACGGAACATCGTAGTCCGTGACACTCCCATCTGCCGGGCAAGTTCGGCACACGACTCTCCTCTTTGGTGCTCCCTTACAAGTTTCCTCTTGTTCGCATAGAGTATCTTCATTTTGGGTGTGTCTCCTTTCTTCCTGCCCAGATGTTTTCCTTCTTTCCTCCGTCGTTCCAGGGCTTCTTTGGTGCGCATGGAAATCAGATTACGCTCTATCTCGGCCATCAGTCCAAAAGCAAATCCCAGCACTTTGCTGTTGATGTCATTCTGGAACACATACCCCTCTTTGGTACTGTACAACACCACTCCCCTTTTGATGCAGGAGTTAAGAATAGTCATTATCTCCAGCAGTGTCCGGCTAAGCCGTGAAATCTCCGTTATAATCAAGGAGTCTCCCGGTTTCATCCGGTCCAACAAGCCCGCCAGTTTACGCTCTTTGCTACTCACTTTTCCGCTGACCGTCTCCATGTACCATCTGTCGATGCTCAACCCATTCTTTTCCGCGAAGCGTATAATTTCCTCGCGCTGATTCTCTAAAAACTGCTTTTCTGTACTTACTCTTAAATAAGCTACTACTGCCATAATTGATAAACGTTTATTGGTTATTATTCACCACCAAAGAACGGTTATTCAAGTAAGAGTGGCAACACACAACTATAGCTCTCTATCAAAGAGGATCACATTATGGATATCCCCCGAAGTCAAGGAAGACTTCTCGGTAACCATCTCAAATATGCCTATAAACAAAGAAAACAGCCCCACTGAAGCTGTTTTCTGAAATTAGTTCATAAAAAATTGATACTATGTAGTTTCATAGTATACTCTTCTTCATTTCATTCACTATGTATCTCACATCCTCATCCGTCACATAAGGACCACTCGGCAAGCAAAGACCACGTTTGAACAAGCCCTCACTGACACCATTCACATAGGCAGGATTAGCCGCATAAACCGGCTGGAGATGCATGGGCTTCCATAAGGGACGGCTCTCGATACCGGCTCTGTCCAAGCAAATACGCATGGCTTCCACATTACGGTTGGGCTCACAAGAGGTATGGGCACTCACTGGCTCATGCGTAACACCGGCGGCACCACCTACGGCACCTTTCACTGTCTCACGGTAGGCATCCTCCTCACCTCTCACATGCAGATTCTCGTCAAGTAGTACCGTGTTCAGCCAATAGTTGCTGTCGTAGCGTCCGGAAGGATTCTCATGAAGCGTGATTCCCTCTACATCAGCCAACAGCTCACGATACAGACCGCACAGATACTTATGGTGCGCTATGTGCTCATCCACCACCGTCATCTGGCCGCGGCCGATACCCGCACAAATGTTACTCATCCTATAATTATAGCCTATACGCTCATGCTGGTAGTAGGGATAGGACTCACGGGCCTGGGTAGCATAGAACATTATCTCACGTTTGGACTCTTCATCAAGGCAAATCAAAGCACCGCCACCGCTGGTGGTTATCATCTTGTTGCCATTGAAAGAAAGCACACCATATTTGCCAAAAGTTCCAAGAACTTGCCCGTCAAACTTGCTTCCAAAGCCTTCGGCGGCATCCTCTATGACCGGAATACCATATTTATCTGCCACCGACATGATTTGGTCTATCTTGTAGGGCATCCCATACAAAGCCACCGGAACAATCGCTTTGGGCTTTCGGCCGGTCTTGTCGATACGGTCCCTGATAGCCTGCTCCAGAAGAACCGGGTCCATGTTCCATGTATCAGCCTCAGAATCCACGAATACCGGAGTGGCACCAAGGTAGGTCACCGGATGGGAAGAGGCACAAAAAGTGAAGCTCTGTACTATCACTTCATCACCTTGAGCAACTCCGCAAGCAAGCAGGGCCAGATGCACAGCAGCAGTACCGGCACTTAAAGCCACCACCTTTTTATTCCGCCCAATGAAGCGTTCCAAATCCTGCTCGAAGGCATTCACGTTCGGTCCGAGAGGAACAACCCAGTTGGTATCAAAGGCTTCTTGTATGAAGCCCATCTCCTTGCCGCTCATGTGGGCGAGGCAAAGATATATTCTCTTATCCATTTCTTTGTAAAATAAATCAGGTTCATTCGACAGAAGAAGAACTCTTCCGCCTCACATAATAGGGGATAAATAGCCAATAAAACAGCCTATAAATATACTTCCGGCTGAAAGTTCTCATAATTCTCACCATGACCGGGATATAAACGACACCCCTTCGATAAAGAAAGAATACGTTGTCGGGATAGTTCTGCGGATACTTTATTGCTGTTAGGAAATGAAGCGGGCACCTTTAGCCCTGGTATAAACGCATCACCTGTAAACAAACAATTGCCAAACTTGTAAGTCAGGCAACTTCTATCATGACCGGGAGTCTCATAAACTTCCACTCCAGCACTTCCATATAAATATACAGTATCCCCTTCTTTCAGTTCTTTCATGACACTATAATGTTGAAATACATAAGGGCACAAACTATAGCGCGATAAATTCAATTTATCGGAGTACAAGCCTTCCTTTCCCAAAGCAGAGATATAGATGGGAGTTTCCGGATATTCATCAATGATGGAATCCAAGCCATATATATGATCAAAATGGGAATGGGTAATGAAAATACCTTTCAAAGGTAATCCCCGATTGTTTATGTTCTCAATTATAGGGGCAGGATCTCCACAATCAATCAAAAAACACAGGTCACAATTCCTGCTTATTGCCAAATAGGTATTTGATTCAAATACAGAATTGACAATCCGAACAATCTCAATCATTTCCACTTTGCCCGTCAACAAAGAGGGCCGCCCAAGGTATTCCATCTGACCAATCTGTCAATCAGAAACAGTCCATCCCACGGCATTTCAAAGTTCAACATCCTGCCTATCAAAGGGCATCGGGCAACACCTGCCATTGTAGCCTTATTTGCAAAATCAATGGCCTTATCTTCAGGAGCGGCAATGCCAATCGTCTGGATATAATCCTGAACATGTACCAATGCATCATTTATGTGATCCACCGGATGTACCATAAGCACACGTGAATACACTGGCTTACAAAGTTCATTGTCCTCTGAATAGAGTACTGTCCATGACATCGTATCACTTCCCCAAACTCTACCTTTAAAATCATACACTCCCCTGGACGAGTGAACAGCAGATATCTGTTCCGGAGATATGAATGGTTTAGGAATTTGGGCTTCCGTTTTGGGAAATGCCTCCGCTAAAATTTCACAGAAACGTTCAGGAGTAACTATTCCTCCTTTCTCAATATAAAGATTATGAGGTGATGCACAACCGGACTGGTCAAAAACAGATACATCTACCGACACCCGTCTTGCCAATTTCTTCGCAGCATGCTCCGATGACAGTTCCTCCCTAGCAATTACCGCATAAGACAATTTGGGGCCGAAAACAACTGTTTCACAGTCAATCATCGAAGGATACTTTGCCACCGTCTCAACAGCCTCTTTCCCTCCCCATGCAATTCTGACCTGGGCAGACCCGGACATCAACTCTCCCAATTTTTTGGCATCTCTCGAGAAATATACAACAGCCACAGTATCCATCAGAGCCGAACCTTCAAGTGTATAGCCATCCTCAGTTGTATAAGTAACCCCCTCAAACGCACTCAAAAGCGCACGGAACACACCGTCATCCTTGGCAGAGACCTTTAATAAGTTCACATTTTTAGTTATGATACATTGGACCAAGGCAAATACACCTAATATTTGTACATTGCCTGCCATCCAATGACAAGCCAGTCCTCGCGAATTTGCCTTCAAGAAATGTTTTGAAGAATTTGGAAAATGCAAGAAGGTATCGCAATACCTCATATTTCCCCTCAGCCCCTCTTCGGCTATCTGCCTTAAATGAGACGCTTCACACCAATTCGACAAGAACAGCAAGCCTTTGTCCTTCAAAAAGGAAAAACGTTCATCGGACAGCCATTTCTTTGAGACTTCACCAATGATGCCAATCAGTGCCTCGACCGGTTGCTGCCGGAGCCAGTCCAGTTTATCATTCAGACAAGAAATAATACCCTGCAGCCGCTCCTCTCCCGTATTCCCTTTCAAAGTTCCCCTAAAATATTGAATGTCCAGATGAGAGTCCGACTTTATTTCCGTCCCTTCTTTCTGTTGAAACACCAACTTGGAGGAAAGAATATCCCCACATCCTCTGACCTCCGCTTTCTTCAACCGTCCGACAATACGGAACCTCTGTCCCGGACGTCCATAAGGACAAGGTGAATCTTCCAGAATGCCGATATCATCTGTCAATACCACATTGCCCGGATAAGAATGAGGAATAGGAGTTATAAATTCAAGCATCCCTTCCTTTCCCGCCGGAAGGACACTTCTTGTAACGGTATCGCGGGCCAGGACTTTCACATAAGAAGAGGCATGCTTACAGCCACAGGCACAATCCGGATAATTCAACCCCATCTGCTCTGTAAATCCATAAATGTCGATGACATCTTCCGGACAAATGCCAAAGCACCGCGCTAATTGCTCATTAAAAAGTTCTTTGCTTATTTTCTCACTTTCCAATTTTTTCCAACCGCCAATATGGATTATCTTGGAACCTTCAGGCAAATGCAGTCTCACATCTGATTCCAGTATTGACTTCAATACATGTTGATACAATATATAAGTGAATCCAAAAACCACAACAGGCTGTCCGGATGGCAATTCTTTTATAAATGCCTGAATGCCTTCCACATCAAAATATGAGAGACCGTTCTCATCCGCTTTCAGGAAATAACCGACTTTACTCGCAAATTTAAGATACCCGGTCACCGCGGCAAATCTCGCTCCAAGCAATTTTCTGGAGGCAGAACGGGGATCAATATCCATAATCAGGAAAGGTTTCCTCTCTTTGCCAATGAATTCACTGACCACCTTTACCATTGCTTTACCTTGTCTTTTTGCTGTTATCTTATCAATGACTACGGTACTCGGTATTCCTGAAGTGGCAGAGGACTGTAATGCCAAAGTCAGCTCTTCCCGGGGAACTGAATTCAAGTTGAATCCCAATTCCTTGAATACACTGACGGCCACTGGCGGAAGTTCATCCACCGAATGAATCGGCTCATGAGGATTAAAGTTCTTCCTCTCACAAAAATGCCGATACATCTCATTGTGCTCATAGTGGAAAACAAGCTCATCACGCAGAGCTTCTATAAACAAATTATCACATTCTTCACTCCCGTCATAAGGAGGTCTGTTCAACAGTTCTTCAACCATGCTTCGTTCATTCATAATCATTTCAATAATAACCGTTGTATCTTGCCCGATGTTGTTCGGGGGATACTATCAATATGTTCCAGATAGACCGGTATCTTATAATTCTCCACCAGAGCCCCCATCTCTTTCCGGACCCTTTCATCATCCTCTTCCGTCAAGCAGCCAACGATGAAAGCCTTCACGACTTCTCCCATCACATCATCATGCACACCGATGCATGCAGACTCCTCAATACCCGGAATGGAGTTCAAGGCCTCTTCGACCTCAATCGGACTGACTTTTTTCCCACCGACATTGATAATCTCCTTTTTACGGCTTTTTAGATATATATAGCCGGAGTAATCAATGTAGCCCCAATCTCCGGTTTTGAAATAGCCGTTATAAAAATCATTCCTGAAGATATCTTCTGATACTCCCCAATAGCCAGCACACACATGTCCGCCCTTTACGCACAACTCGCCCTCCTGCCCTGCCGCAAGTAAATTTCCTTGTTCATCACAAACGACAATTTCCGTACCGGGAGAAGACTTGCCCACTGAATCCAAATGTTCCATATCGGTATGGAAATCGATAAAAGCGCTTCTCGAAGCTTCGGTCAACCCATAGTGCATACATATCTTGGTATCAGGCAACAGACGCATCAATCTCTCTTTCTCAGTTTTCGGCATAAATGCACTGCCTATCTCTATATACCTCAATTGGGAGGCATATCGGGCAATCCTATCCGCACTCATCTTGGCAATATAGGCCCAGCTGGCAGGCACCATACCAAAACCAGTGACCCTGCATCTTTCTATCTCACCGAAGAATCTCTTCATGCTGGCAAAGCTGCCCAAGAGGATTAGAGTGGCGCCTTTAGCCAGTACACATCTCAGCCGGCCCAAGCCGAAAGAATGACTGATAGGCAAAGCCAGCAATTCAATATCCTCGGAAGTATTCCCTATGAAAGTATTTATATTATTTGCAGCGGACAATTGGTTGGAGTAGGACAAAACCACCCCTTTGGGCATACCGGTGGTACCGGTAGTAAACAGAAGGTCGGCAATATCCCTCTCTTGAGGAAAAACCACATCAAAATCCTTATCGAATCCTATCTCTGTGAACGGAAGCACCTCATGTCCCCCTTTATTGCGTAGCTCGCCGATAATCATGGAAGGTGCTGCACAATCAATGATCCTTTCCAGACGGGTTACATTGGTCTCCGGATCAATCGGGACACAAATACACCCTGCCAGATGCGCTCCAAAATAGGCATAAATGAAATCTATATTTTTACTTGCAGAGACAATGATCCGGTCGCCCTTTCCCACTCCCTTAGAAATGAAATAGGCAGCCGTATGCTTGATATTGTTCCACAAGACACGATAAGAGACAGTCACTTCTCCCGAAATGACGGCCGTCTTTTCGGGAGAAGTAATTGAATGCCGATATATGATTTCCTCTATCACCATAATTATTACAACTTTTCCTCCACAGCTGCTATGATATCATGGACATCTTCCAGATCCATCATCTCTTCCGGCTCAAAATTGATATCAAAGGCCTCTTCTACATTAGAAAGGATTGTCAAATGTCCCATAGAATCCCATTGGGGAAAATCACCGATTGTACTATTCTCATTAACATTGGATACTTCCGTTTCACAGACAGAAGCTACAATCTCAAATACTTTTTCTTTTACGTTCATAATCTATCTATTTATAAATGACATAATCCGTTCTACGACTTTATCAGTTGATAATCCGTTCTGTTCCATCATATAAGGATAGTCACCCACTATGGAAAAACTATCCGAAGCTCCTATTTTCAGCAATTTAGGATGTGAGTTATATTGTGATAAGTAATCTGCCAAGGAGTCGCCCATACCTCCAACCATACGGTGTTCTTCAAGAGAAACAATGAAAGGCGCATTAAAATCTATAACTTCAATATCCAGAGGTTTGACAGTATGCATATCGACAACAGAAGCAGAAACTCCTTTCCCTGCTAAAATTTCAGCTACCTGCATAGCCATATACACCATACTTCCGGTAGCTATGATCTGCAAATCCTTCCCCTTTCGCAGAGTGACAGACTTGCCCACTTTGAAATCAAAATCCTCGTGATAGACAATAGGAGTTGCAGTTCCCCCATACAAGCGAATATATACGGGGCTTTCCAACTGTACTGCAGCTTCAAGAGCCTTCATTGCCTCCAATGCATCACAAGGAGCTATCACCGTCATACCGGGAATTGTTTTCATCAATGAAATATCCTCCAACGCATAGTGGGTATTTCCCATTAGTGTCAACGAAAATCCGGAACCAATCCCCACAAGAACTTGTGCCGAATGCATATACCCCAAGAATTGGCGGACTTGTTCAAAGCAACGCATTGAAACAAAACAAGCCTGGGCTACTGATATTGTTTTATATCCTTCATCCGTCAATCCAGCTGCCACTCCAATCATGTTTTGCTCAGCAATTCCTAAGTTGAAAAACTTGTCTGGATACAAGGATTTAAATTTATCAAGTCCGGCAGGTGTTGACATATCAGCCGAGAGAACAATCACATTATCCTTTTTCCGAGCCACATCGGGCAATGTAATACCAAACATACTTCCACCTTGTCCTAAAGCTGAATAAATCTTAGGATTAATCTTACTATTTCCCATCATACATTGCTTTTATATCTTCTACAGCTTTTTCATATTTCTTCAATGACAACACGCAATGATGCGCCATCTTATTATTCATCAGAAATGAAATGCCATTCGCTTTTACTGTATCTGCGATAATCACCCTTGATACATCAGATGGCTTATTCAAAACGCATAGCAACTCCTCTATAGAATGCCCATTTACGACCTCCACTTCCAAACCAAACGACTTGAACTTTTCTTCCAAAGAGTATTGGTTCATGATTTCTTTGGTAGGACCATCTAGTTGATAGCCATTTCTATCTACAATGATTATAAGATTATTCAGTTTGAAATTTGCAATAGACATCAATGACTCCCATACGATTCCCTCGTCACACTCTCCATCACCCAATAGCACATAGACTTTATTACTCTGGTACTTTTTCTGCATAGCCAAAGCTACTCCTACAGCATAAGATAGCCCCAAGCCAAGACTACCTCCCGAAAATTCTATTCCATAAGTTAAATTCCGATGTGGGTGTCCATGAAAAGAGGTACCATTCTTATCAAATGTGGATAAATCTTTCTCACACAGCAGGCCTTTCTTCCACAAGGCCGTATAGTAGGCCAAAACGCAATGTGCCTTACTAATGATTATCCGGTCCCTTTTCTCGTCAAATGTATCATCCACATAAGCTACCGAATAGAGCGCTGCAAATATTTCCATGGCAGAGAAAGCTCCACCTATATGAGAACCGTTACTGCCCGTACTTAAAGCCATTTCAAGAGCCTTAAGTTTCATATCATAACAATCTTTTTCCAGGCTAATTATTTTATTTTCAATCATATTCTATACCCCCCCCGTAATTTTTATAACTTCACCGTCAATATATGACGAATCATCACTGGCAAGAAATGAAACGACTTTAGCCACTTCCTCCACAGTACCCAATCTTTTCAATGATGTATCATTAACCAGTTGCCCCATCACCTTGCTATCAACAGAGGTGCTCATATCCGTATCAAGATACCCCGGTGCTACAGCATTCACTCGAATCTTGGCTGAAGCAAGTTCTTTTGCCCAACAAGTAGTCATACTTATAAGGGCTGCTTTACTGGCTCCATATACAGTGTTACCCACAGTCGGTTTCAAGGCTGCAATAGATGCCACATTGATTATAGATGCCGATTTTGAGCGCAACATCAATTTCACAATTCCTTGTGTAATCTGCAGGGGAGCAAAATAATTCACTTGCATCACCCTATGAGCATCTTCCATCTTCAATCGGAGTAACCCATCCGTATTCAATATACCGGCATTATTCACAAGTATATCTATGACAATTTTTAAAGAGTATATTTCTTTTAAAGCAATCCGTATGGCATCCTCATCAGACAAGTCAAAATAGATAGGATATATCTGTATTCCATATTCTGATTGGCATTGCCTATAGAAAGCATCCTGCTCAGCTGTCTGTTTACGAGTGCAAGCTATAATATTGGCTCCACCGACAACCAGCTCTTGCATTATTGCCTTGCCTATACCTCGATTACAACCCGTAATGAGGGCAGTACGTCCTTCAAGTCTTTTCATAATTAATCCAATTCAATCAGAGGCAGGCATATAATATGGTCTAGTTTAATATAAGCACTCCCCCAAGACAAACCTGAACCAAAACCACAAATTACAACATCAGCATCTTCTAAAGATAATTTTTCACCTATACCAACAACCATTGTAATAGGTATAGAAGCACTGCTTGTATTCCCATATTGCATCAAAGAGAAAGGTATTTTGTCAGCTGGTACTTTCAACTTCTTACCTATTTTATCATCCATATATTTGTTAGCTTGATGTAAAATCAGATAATCAATATCATCCAATGAGAAATCATAATATTCCGTAAGAGATTTAATACTGGCTGGAGGTTCCTTGATGGAAAATCCAAATACATTCATACCATCAAGAACGGATTGAGTACGGTTACGAATAATCCCGGGTTCCACTTCAATCATTCTCATAGACTCTTCTGTTATCGGATGGCGCATACCACCATCAAGATTAATAATTGCATCACCTCTTGAGCCATCTGTTGCAAAATGGAATAACATAGGGCTTGCTCCTTCATTAAACTCTAAAGCGGTAGCTGTACCTCCATCACCATGCAAAGGCCATATGGTCTTATCTAATGGTGATTGCAATTGAGAAGTTGTTTCTCCTACCAATAACAACCCCTTCTTTATTCCGCCATTCTGCATAAGCCCTGCAATGACAGACAAACCGTAAACATATCCGGAACATGCTAAAGGTACATCTATCGCGTAACACTCTTTAGACAATCCAAGTTTGTCCTGGAGGAGTGCAGAAGTATGGGGAGTAAGATAATCACGAGACAATGACACATATATCAATGCCCCAATATCCTGCTTATTCCATTGAAGCCTTTCTATCAATTGCTCTGCTGCTTCATAACACAAATCCGAACAGCACATGCCTTTTGGGACCATCCTGGAGCGCTCAATATGCGTTAATGCTATCACCTTATCTGCCTCGCCAGGAGAAAAAAAACTCAAGTCTTTTATTTCTTTGACTATTTTTGGAACAGCAGCAGCAACCCCTGCAAACTTTACATTAGAAAATGATAAAAATGCCATATCTCAATTTATAAGTAATTACAATGAATATCCACCATCTATTTTTAAACTTGTTCCCGTAACCCATGATGAAGCATCTGATAATAAATAAATAATCCCCCATGCCACATCATTGGGTAATCCATAACGTTTAAGTGGATAATTGCTAATATCTTTTTGTTTTTGTTCCTCTGTAAAACTATCAATATCATTAATAGGAGTATCTACCATTCCTGGATTTACACTGTTTACTCTTATCCCCTTTACAGCTAATTCTATGGCCGCATTCTTCATGAAACCATCTATTGCACTTTTAGTCATGGAATACATTGCATTACCAATATCTACCGAATAAACACCAGAAATAGAGGAAGTAAAAACCATAGATGAACCACGTTTCATCTTTTTCTTTTTTATGAGAAATTGTGTCAGATAAATAGGTGCCAAAGCATTAGTATTCAAAATATGCTGCAATTCTTCACGCTTAATAAAAGCAATAGGTTGTTTACCACCAATACCTGCATTATTCACACAACCATGTATTTCAGGCAATTCTTTGACAAACATTTCTAATGCATCAACATCTGTCAGATCAAGAATTCTCATTATATGCCCCTCTCCTTCCAGTTGAGAAAATGTCTCTTCTAATCGTTCTTTATTTCTTCCCACTAAAATAAGTTTTGCCCCCAAACGAGAGCACTCTACTGCAGTGGCTTTTCCTATGCCCGAAGAAGCTCCTGTCACCAAAATTGTCTTGCCAGATAAAGAATAAGGATTGTACATATCAAGCTCTTTTTAATGCTACTCGATTATATAAATCTTCTATAGTTCTTGAAGCTAAAATATCGTCCCCTTTCAACTGTACATCATATTCTTCATCTGCCATCGCCATTACCGATAAAGCAATCAATGATGACCACTCGTCCAACTCTTTAAATACAGTCTCAGCAGTAAACACAATCTTTTCAGTTTCATCAAACTGTTCTGCAAAATGCTCTATAAAATCATTTAAGTCCATGATTAATTATTTTATTATTAATATTTAATTAAAGCAGCAGGATTACCCATATATGTTGAATTGTCTTTCGTAGAACGAATTATAACACTTCCGGCACCTACCACAGTATTATTTCCAACCTTCTTTTTCTGCAACACAATGGAAGAAACACCGAAATAGTTTTCATTACCAATTGTAGTCTCGCCAGAAACACGTACTCCTGGCATAAAAGAATTATAATTACCTATTACAGCATCATGTCCAACTATAACATCTCCGTTGAAAGCGTTGAAATCACCAATTGTTACATGGCAACTTATATGGCAATCCCAAGAAAAAATATTTCCCTTACCTATCTGCATATTTTTAGAATCAGCAAATCTTAAATTGGGAGCATAAATATTGGGAAATATAATATTGTCATTGTATATCCCTGAAACGATGGAAGCTACTCCATGAGGGTTACCAATGGCTATTATCACATTAAGTTGCCGAGAATAAGCATTTAGATAATCCATTCCACCTAAAACCCGACCATATTCGTTTTCATCGCCAACACTTTTTGCATCATCTATGAAACCTACAAAATTCCAAACCTGTTTTTTTTTATTTATAGCACAAAGCAAACAAGCTATTTCACGCCCAAAACCGCCTGCACCATAAATTACTACATCTTTCATATTCTTAATTTCAATTATTTCCAGTGAAGGCTTCCATCGTTACTGAAGTATTTGAACTAATATCCTTACGCAAAAGCACTTTCCTCATTGTTAAAAATATTATCTTCAAATCAAGTAAAAATGAACAATGGTCCACATACCAAACATCTAATTCAAACTTTTTCATCCAACTGATTGCATTGCGCCCATTCACTTGTGCCCAGCCAGTAATCCCCGGACGTACTTCATGCCGACGGGCCTGCTCTTTACTATATAAAGGAAGATATTGGGGGAGTAAGGGACGAGGGCCTATCAAAGCCATATCCCCTTTCAAGACATTAATCAACTGTGGTAACTCATCAATACTTGTAGAACGAATGAACCTACCCACTTTAGTCAAACGCTGTACGTCCGGTAACAGATTCCCTTCTGCATCCCACTCATCCGTCATGGTCTTAAACTTTATAATACGGAATATTTTGCCATGTTTTCCTGGGCGTTCCTGAGTAAAAAAGACTCCAGCACCTTGATTGGCAAAATGCAACCAAAGGGCAACAAGAAACAGTATCGGCCAAATCAAAGCCAACACACAAAACACAAGGATGAAGTCAATCACCCTCTTAAAAAAATGAGAGTACATGATTTAATGGTTATACACTAAGAAGAAATCGTATCTATATATTTTAAAGAATTATTCTCTGACAACAAGATGATAATAATCTTCAGAATCTTCATGTACAAAAAAGGAATAGCCCGATGAAGAAGCCAATACATCAAACTCCATTACGGTTATTATTTGAAACAACAAGTTCAACCTTTTCATCAGACAAGAAATCCAAAAGACCAGCCAATTTTTTGCCAATCAAAAAACTAATCCAAAGATTTGTATCAATAATGATTCTCGTTTTGCAGTCGCTTTTCATAATTTTCTTGTCTTACCGTTTCTACTTCAGAATCAATATCTTCTTACAAAATCTCATTTGTTTTCAAGACATCCAACAACCGATTCAATTTGATGCCTCTCACCTCAGCAGCAAGTGCACGATTCAATTCCAATTTATCTTCATCAGATATTAGTTATTGGAATATTAAAACAAAATCAGACATTATTGTCCAAAAAGCGGTACTCTTCCAATAGTGCTTCCCAAACTTTATGCTGCTCATAACGCTCTATAATCATCGGACGGGCGCGTTTTGCCATTTCTTTTACTTCTGCATTTCGATGCTCATACATCCATTTCATAGCCTTATACAAGGCTTCTTCATCACGTGGCGGAATTATCCTTCCATTCACACCGTCTTGGATTATTTCGTTGCAACCATTTATATCCGTGGTTATACATGGAACACCTAATGCACCGGCCTCCATGAGCACCATTCCAAATCCTTCCCTATACGATGGCAAAACAAACACATCAGAAGCACACATAAATGGTCTGACATCCTTTTGAATTCCCCAAAAATGAATTTTAGAATTCGAATGTATGTCTTCCTTAGTAGTTTTATCTACCGGGTTATCATTATCCTCAAACTGGCCAATCAACATCAAATTTATATCATTGTATATAGCAGACAATCTATTAAAAGCTAATACCAGTTCGTTTATCCCTTTATCTTTCACAATGCGCCCAACAAAACAGAAAACAAATCTATCAACAGAATTTGCAATAGAAGAAAGTGCCTCCAAAGAAACCATCTTCCTGTCAAACCTATCAGTATCAATACCATTGGCACTCCCATTCCAAATAACTTTCAATTTTGATGCTTTAGAAATGCCGTCTTCCATTAATGTTGCTTTTACCCCATTACTCACACAAAGAACCTCTGTGGCACAATAGCATGAGACACGCTCCATTGTTTTCAACAAAGTTCTCATCAAACCGCCATATCCCTGATACCTGAGTCCATGACACATATAAATTCTTACAGGCACACTTGTCAGTTTAGCTGCTATCATCGACAAAAAACTTCCTTTAGGGGTATTTCCATGTACAATATCAGGCTTCTTTTTGCTGAAGAAAAACAAGAACCTTATGAGACTTTTAAAGTCATTCAAAAGTGAAATCGGCCTCTCCATTGGGATATGATAAGTATCAATTCCCTCTCCCTCACCAAAGTGCTCAAGATTTTTTTTATCAGACGAGATAGCAACTACCTCAAAATCATTGCTCAAATATGCCAATTGCCCTTTAAAGAAGTTTAATGATGCAGGTACAGTAGTCACTATATAAAACTTCTTTCTATTATTCTTTTTCATCTGAACTATCTTTCCATTCCAATGCTCCATCATTTCAAAATGATTCTCGGTTTCGGCAATACCACAGTTGCATTATCGGGTACATCTTCCACCACTACCGCATTCGCACCCACTTTAACATTATTACCTATTGAAACACCGGGCAATATCTTCGCACCAGCTCCTATCAATACATTGTTTAGTATTTTTACCCCCCCCCTGTGCAATTGTAACTTGTTGATATATAATACTATTTGCTCCTATGCGAACATCGTGTCCCACTATAATCCCCTTTGGTCCATGAGGAAGGTGGGGAGGAGTTGCAAAATAAGCTCCGGAATTTAAGTTAGTTCCAAAAGAACAATTGTGATAAGCATCTGTACGTTTGATGTAATATAAATAATATAGTTTTAGTAAAAGGTAAGTTTTATCATTGGGATTAATTACGATATCTCGCCGTTTCCAATATTTTTCGTGATTATAGTGTTGAATCCATGACAAAAGCACACGTCCAAGTTTATGTTGAAAAGAAAAAGGCTTCATTTTACGATAGAAATAAGGTATTGATAAAACGATTCTCTCTTTTGTTGAAGAATAGAATCATAATATTTTTTGGCAAATTCATAGTTTCTACTTGCTTGCTTGTCTATCGCCTCTATATGGTTCAACAAGAACTCAATTTTATCGGTTAAAGCCTGCGAATCATCAACCGGAATCAACACTTGTTCATCCAACAATTCAGGAATCCCCCCCACTTGGGTACCAATACAAGGCAATCCCATAGCCATTGCTTCAATTAAGGCACGTGGCAATCCCTCAGTACGTGAAACTAACAGAAAAAGATCAGTATTCCTCAATGTTTCATCCACCTCATCCCGGCTTACATTTCCCTTAAAAATCACATCATTGGAAATATGTAATGTTGATGCCAATTTCCGCATTGCCTCTTTATGCTTACCTTCCCCCAACCATGTCAACTTACAATTCACCCCTCTGGTCTTTAACAATGCCAACGCCTGCAAAACCACATCAGGCGCCTTATACATTTGTTCCAAAGAACCTACCGACAACAGATTGTACTCCTTCTTTTTATACAATTTTTTTCCTGAAGACGGTAAATTACAAGAGCAAATCTGTACATTTGATGCTGAAATGCTAAAGACTGAATTACTTATCGGATAACGCTTTTGCAACTGATATTCTGTAACATAAAGAGCAGCATTTGCTTGAGCAACAGTCTGTTTCAAATCATGCGTCCCCCTATAACGAAAATACACACGAAGTGGATGTCTAACAGCCCCAGGAGCAAATACGTCCCATGGGTCTCCTACCACTTCCACCCCATAAGGCATCCCATTTTTTTTCAAATGCCTTGCCATAAGTGTCCCTATTTCCCCTGGAACCCGACAAATATAAACACATCCAGACATTAAATTCGCTGCAACTATCTTATTTAGCTTTCTACGTACTTTCAAATATTGTATAGGTCCGACATAATACGGCAAATCTATAAACGAAACTCGTTCATTCGATGCCAAATACTTATCGTTTATCGGATAATCATCATCAAGAAGCACACGCGCCATTACGTACACATGGCCGAACTTACGCAAATAACGTTCCCATAAACTATTAGTAAGCCCCCCATCAATACTGTACACTACCCCTGAAGACCTACGCACAAAACGTGCTTCTGTACAAAAAACCAAGTCCATAGATAATTAAGATTATAACTCTCTTCTAAATTTAGCGAACAATTCATCCGCATCAAAATGCTGTTGCGCCCACTCTTTACACATATATTCCGCTCCGTCACTCTCCCCTTTATAGATTCGTTCTATCACTTTCACAGCCCTTTCACTGTCACAAGGAGGAAGAAGCAATGAACGAATTGCAGGAGGAACCGATTCTTTTATCGGAGCTATATCAGAAGCAACAAAAGGCAACCCTGTAGCCATAGCTTCAATCAGAGCATTGGGCTGCCCTTCTGTCAGCGATGGGAAATAATATAAATCAAATAATGGAAGAATCCGAAGAACATCATCCCTATAACCAAGCAGATGAATTTGTTTATTCAACCCCATCTGCTGAACCATCATTTCGTATTTCTCTTTCACTCCTTTACCCACCAATACAAAATGAATATCTTTATACTTATGGCAAAGTTCAGAAGCAACCTTCAAAATGGTATCATGATTTTTTGCCTCATTACAGCGTCCTGTATGCCCTACAACAAAAGCATCAGAAGGCAAACCAAATTCTTGGCGTAACCGTTTCTTTTCCAGTTTTGACAACTTTTTCATGTCCATTCCATTATAGATAACATCAAATCTATCTGACGTCCTGTCACGTTTAGGAAAGAAAAAATCAAGTGCTGCTACTGAATTTGAAAGTATCTTGGTAGCAAAGACTGATACCAGTTTTCTCATACAAGCATTATAGAGTAACCGAATACGTGTCTCCCTAAAATGATTTGTAGAACCACGATAAAATGCGATTCTCTTTTTTACCCTCGCGAACCAAGCTACTAAAAGAGGTAGTCCTGCAAAATTCCCGGTAAAATCGCAAACCGTATCGACCTGCTCCCTTTTCAGCAATTTATAATATCTATAATACCGAACACCACCAAAATATGAAAAATACATAGGGATAACTCTTACCATCTGAGTATATTGGGGATAAAGTTCTCCCAAACCACCCGATTTGCAAATCACAATAGCTTCATGTTCTTGAAAATATTCCAAATATCTAAGTAGATATGTTTCAATACCACCTTGCTCTAAAGAGGTTATAAGAAAGAGAGTTTTCATCTTAATTATTAAATGGAATATCCTTCAGGATTAGTTTTTATACTTAGCAATTCTATTATATTTGATGTAAACAAAGAAAAATTCAATGTTCTATACTCCCTCCCAAGAATGAAAGAGAAAGGTCCTGATATGCAGACTATAAGACACAAACAAATCAACAACCTTTTTAAATACCACTTGAAGGCAAATGTATAAAGCGCATAAACAACATACAGTACGATTAATAGTTTGAACATCATCAAATTGCGAGAGAGAATATATGAAGATGATGAAAAAAAAAGATAAGAGAAAAACAAGATGAAAAAATTATGAAATCTTTCAAAAAAACTCCCTTTTTCAATCTTTCTATTCACAGAATAAGCAATTATCGGATAGAAGAAAAGCAATCCTAAAATAATAAAAAAACGAAGAACAGAACCAGAATACAATGCTGAATCCACTTCACCCTGAAATAGATAAGCATCTATTTTTTCAGCAATCCCGGCACCCATTCCTCCCATAGAAGAACAGATATTCATCAACCAAGCCATCAATGGAGTAAAATAAAAGAAAGCAGACATCAAACATAATGCTATAATCCAAAGTATCTTCTTCTTCACCATACAAGCACAAATGTATAATGCAACGATGGGATATAATGAAAAATGCAACAAGCAAGGTATTATCAACAATAATCCACGTTTTAGCATAGACATTTCAGATATCGTTATGATATATAAGAATATCATAATCGCATTCCCTTGTCTCATACCCGAAAACTCATATACAGGAATTAAAGCCAAGAACATGATCAGCAAAAGGAAGAATATCTTCGAAGACCTCATAGGCAGAGCGTTACACCAATTTCGTATAACTCCAATCATAAAACCATAATAAATAGATGCTCCTATGAATCCTACGATTTGATGCGTATCAATATACTTTCCTAATATCCAATATAGCAAGTCTAAAAAGAAGTCCGGTTTTTCCGATAGAGATTCATAAAAGATAAAATCCTCCAAAGAAACAGCTTGTTTCATTCTATCAAACATCACATAATGCCGGGTGATGTCCATTGTAGAAAAGGGCAAGCAGGTATAACCTAAAAGCCCCAAAAACAAAACTATAACTATGGTTGCGAATAACCTATCTCTTTGCTTAGACAGTAAACAAACGGCTAAACAAAATGCCAGAAATGGATTCATCAAGAAAAGAAACACCAAAAAGCCCCTCTTACCTAATAGTTCTCTACTTATCATAAATTGCATAGCTATAGACCATCAAAGAAATACAAGCCTTAGCCAACCAGCCATCTTCCCACTTGTGACTTACGTAACAAGAATGTCAGTAAAATAGAAAGAAGCAAAGCTACAAGGAATCCCCCCAAGGTAACCAATATGTTCCCAACAATTCCGGCATAGGCAACTTGTAATAAAAAAGCTTCAAAATAAATTGTTGAAACAAATAAATGCCCATACACAATACATTTAACTTAACAAACCAATTTGGAATATTACGCTTTTGTTTTTATACATAATACTAATATAAAATAACAACACTCCAATTGTAGCATAAATAATTTTACCCAACTTATTTATCAAAGATATTATAACCGTATGTGATAATGTATTATCTCGTAGTACAATGTTAAATGAAATAAAACAATCAAGAATAATATGCTTCCGCTAATTATTATCTTATTGGTTGCCAAATACTTTACTACTAATTTTCGATGATTCCAAATATAATAAGCCAAATAAAAATAGAAAAGATAGTACATGGTGCTTGCCATTCGAAAAGGAAGCGGAATTAAAGAAGAAGGAAAGATACTGAGGCACAATAATCCTATTAATTTTATTTCTTCTTTCATTCTTACTTTTAATAAAAAGTATGTTGCAACAAAGCACCAAAGCAACATTGGCAAGAACCACATATGCCCAAAACCATTAACTAATCCATAGATATAATTTAATATATTTATTCCCGGGGGGAATAGAAAGGAATAGAATAGAGAGAACACTATACATGGAATTATCAACCTTTTAAATTTTACTTTTATCAATTGAAGAAAAAAATATTTCTTCTTCAATTCACACACCTGATAAGCAAATAGATAGCCGGAAATAAACACAAACATTTCCAACATGCAAGCAAAAGAAAATCTTTGTATCCAAAAATAAAGTTCTACATCCTCAATCCTTTCTGGCTTTGGCCAACTCCCACCATACATGGTAAACGCATGCATTAAAACAAGCAAAATTATTACTAAAGGTCTTATGATATTTATTTCTTCCAAAATATTTTTCATTCCCGATTTTTCTCTTCATATTTTATATAAGGTTTTCTATCTAAATACTCTTCTGGGATAGACTCAATATATTTGCGTCTTTCTTCACCTTTAAGTTTATAGACATCCTTACATGCTTTGTTATGCTCTATTGTTTTTTTTACAAAATCCTCTGTCCTACCGATAACCCTCATAGGATTTCCTCCCACCATCAAGCCATCTTGTACAGATTTTGTAACAACAGTGCCAGCTGCAACAATCACATCATTGCCAATAGTTACCCCTGGTGTTATCATACAACCATCTCCTATATAAGAATAATTTCCAATTTTTATTCTTCCAAAATGTTCCAATGCACCTTTAGGTAATTTTTGAGCTTGAGCCCACACTCCTCCATGCGTATAAAAATGGACATTATTTGCTATCCGAACATAATTTCCGATTTCTATTAAATAAGGTTCTGAAGAATAATTTTTCGAAGAAATAAAACAACCGTCTCCAACCTTAACTCCTATACTTTTAGCATAATCCACTCCGCTCATATGTTTTCTTTTTATAGCGGATATTATTGATTTCAGTATCATATATTTATATTTTATTATATTTCACCCATAAATAAGTCCACAGCCCTCTCAAACACCCAGATATCGTTATACTCACAGCTGCACCAATATATGAAAAGTAGTATACTAAAACTATCGATAAAAAAAATCCTAATATAGACACACCAATAGTTATTTTCCGTATTTGTTTATCAAATCCATTCGCTATCATATAATTAATACCGTAAACATCATTCACTGCTATTGAAAAAACGTATACAGACATTATTCTCATTACCCAAATACCACCCTTATAAAATTCTAAAGTAAAGAATATACGCATTAACAAAGGTGCAAAAACAAATAACAATAACGAAAATAACAAAGCTATAGGTAACACAATTTTTACATATGTTTTATGCCTATCTGCCCTACGTGACAAAAAAGGAAAACAAACCCTAGAAAAGATTTTAACCAACTGTATTATAAGAGTTACAAACTTTCTACCAGAATCCATTATCCCATTAGCCACATCTCCTCCTACAAACCCCAATAATATAGTAGAAAACGAATTATAAAAATTGGGAAGTATATTATTGATAAATACATCAGTACTCTGCTTTATTGTTTTTGCAATTGTTCTCATAGGAACAATTTTTAATTTTATCCCCCATTTACCTAAAATATAGTACATTGCAATTACTCCTGAAAGCATAAAGCCCAAAGAAGTAAATAGTGGTTGTAAAATATAATCAGATTTATCTCTAATAAAAACAAAAACAGCTATAGTAAATAATGCTTTAGATAACACATTAAGTATTGTTATGTATTTCATCCTTTCTATTGCCTGAAAAAACCAATCAGGGAACATAATATGGCCTGGTATCATCAAAAATGATATAAATATTACAGCCATATTTTCTTTAAATTTAGGAATCAATAAAACACTAATAGACAAAAGGAGAAAAGAAATCAACATTAAAAAGATTCTTGCCCAAAAAACATTGGAAAAAATCTCAGATATTCTTTCTTTATTATCTCTATTTTTTGCAACATCTCTTGTTGCAGTATAGTTAAATCCCCAATCAGCTATGGTAATAAACCAAAGCATTAAAGCAGAAGCAAATGCAATCTTTCCAAACCCCTCCGCTCCTATTACTTTGGCCAAATAAGGCATTGTTATAAAAGGAAATGCATAACTTGCTATTTGCAAAATGGACAAATAACTAAAATTAGAAACTAAGGTATAAAGCTCTTTATTCTGTTTAAAGGATTTTATTCTTTCTATCATATTATCTCTTCAATAGGAAATCAGTTATTACAACCTCCCATCTACCAACTTCTTGTCCATCATCCACTTCACATCATAAATCACTTTTTTCTCATCAGTCAATTGCTGCACATCCAAATTCACAAATTCTTTATGTGCTACAGCCATCACTACTGCATCGAATTTTTCCTTTGGTAAGTCATTCATCACTTCAATATCATACTCACGCTTTACTATCGAAGGATTAGCCCACGGATCATAAACGACAAGGTTTACATTATACTCTTTCAGAGCATTATAAATATCAATAACTTTCGTATTGCGAACATCCGGACAATTTTCTTTAAAAGTAAATCCGAGAATCAAAATATTGGAATTGAGAACCTGAATACCTTTCTTTAGCATTAGCTTCACCACTTGATTAGCGACATATTCTCCCATGCCGTCATTCATACGACGACCGGCAAGAATGATTTCAGGATTATAGCCATACTCTTGTGCACACTGGGCCAAATAATAAGGATCTACACCAATACAGTGTCCTCCCACTAAACCTGGTTTAAAAGGCAAGAAATTCCATTTTGTTCCAGCAGCCTCCAATACATCTTGTGTATCAATGCTCATTAATGTAAATATCTTGGAAAGTTCATTAATAAAGGCGATATTGATGTCACGCTGGGAATTTTCGATAACCTTTGCTGCTTCAGCCACTTTCATGCTTGGTGCCAAATGAGTACCAGCAGTAATTACGGAAGCATACACATCATTTACCTTCTTTCCTATTTCAGGAGTAGAGCCGGAAGTAACCTTCTTGATTTTCTCCACTGTATGGAGCTTGTCACCCGGATTGATGCGTTCAGGAGAATAACCGGCAAAGAAATCAACATTGAATTTCAATCCCGAAACCGCTTCTACTACAGGAATACATTCATCTTCGGTCACACCGGGATATACCGTTGATTCGTAAACTACGATGTCCCCTTTTGAAATTACCTTACCCACGGTAGTACTTGCCCCATAAAGAGGAGTCAAGTCAGGATTGTGGTTCTTATCCACAGGAGTAGGAACGGCCACCACATAAAAATTACAATCACGAATATCTTCAATATCAGCTGTACAAATAAATCCGTTGGCTATGGCTGACTGCAATAATTCATCCGATACTTCCAGCGTAGCATCATGCCCTTTCATTAACGCATCTACCCGTGCCTGATTCATATCAAACCCTACTGTCTTATGTTTTGTAGAGAACAAACGGGCCAAAGGAAGCCCTACGTAACCGAGTCCGATTACGGCAATTTTTACTTCATTCATACCTATGAATAATTTTGTTTACTTAATAGAAGATTAAATATTATTCCAATACCACAGCACAGCCTCTTTCAACCCTTCGCGCATATTGAATTTAGGATTATATCCCAATAATTTTTTAGCCTTATCAATGCAAGCCAATGAATGAGGAATATCTCCTAAACGGTTAGGGCCATGCAGTATTTCAATATTTGCAATTTCTGAATCGAACTCACTCAAAAATTCTTTCAAATAATCTACTAATTGATTCAGAGTTGTACGCTCACCATAAGCAGTATTATAAACTTGGTTGACTGCTTCAGGATTAGTAGTAGTCATGGCAAGCATATTCATTTGGATGACATTATCTATGTAAGTGAAATCACGGCTGTACTCACCATCCCCATTAATAACTGGACTCTCATGAGCCATCAATTTCTTTACAAATAGAGGAATAACAGCAGCGTATGCCCCAAACGGGTCTTGACGACGGCCGAAAACATTGAAATAGCGCAAGCCTATGCACTCCATACCGTATGTGCGAGTAAACACATCCGCATACAGTTCATCCACATATTTAGTAATGGCATAAGGTGACAAAGGCTTACCGATTACATCTTCCACTTTAGGTAGAGATTTGCTATCACCATAAGTAGATGAACTGGCCGCATACATAAAGCGTTTCACTCCGGCATCACGGGCAGCAACCAGCATATTCAGGAAACCACCGATATTGACTTCATTCGTCGTTATCGGATCCTTAATAGAACGTGGAACTGATCCAAGAGCAGCCTCATGTAATACATAATCTACTCCTTCCACTGCTTTTTGACAATCGGATATATTACATATATCTCCAACTATCAGTCTAAAAGCTTGCGGATACTGATTTAATAAAGGAAGAAGATTTTCTATTTTTCCGGTAGCAAAATTGTCCAGACAGACAACGTGATAATCGTGAGCAAGCAAATGCTCACAAAGGTTGGAACCGATAAAGCCGGCTCCACCTGTTACTAAAACTGTTTGCATATATCTATATTATTCAAAATCAATCTTCAACTTCCTCAAACGGATAAGGATTCTCCTCAATATTCCTCAACTCCTTCACCAACTCCACTTGCTCTGCCGTCATGACTTCCTTACCCCAACCATCTATAATAGCATGAGCTTCCTGAAGCAAAGATTCCTCATAAACCTCGCCATACGTATAAGCCAACAAGCGGACTTTGAGCAAAGAAGCCGGAAGCCGACCCAAAACCTCACAAGCACGATTCAAGGCAGTCTGTTTCTTTTGCTCCTTATCCCCATCATCATAGATGGTAGCATTATACCCCATCAAAAGAGCCAGACATATATTCGCCTCCTCTGCAACATCGGAACTTTGAGCAGAAAAAAGAGAATCGGACTTAACAAGCACTTCCTTATTCAACCGGCAAAAAGTGTCGGAATAGACCGGATTACCGTCCATACCAAGATACATCAGCTCATGAGCTGCATGCTGAAGCTCAAGAGCACGGGAAGTTAAATCATTCATTATTATGATATATGATTAAAATATAAGATTATACTTATTTAGAAGTCACCCGATTATTTTCAGATAGGATTTGGGGACTTTGACACTTGCAGTCAAAAGGTCTTTAATGCGGATAACAACATATGTTTTATTGGCTTCGACGGCAACCTCACCTTCAATACCACTGAGTTCGCCTTTGATAACTTTTACTTTATGCCCAACAGTAAGAATTTCGCTATCAAGACTGACACCGTCAGGATTCAAATCCATTACGAACATAAAGTCCTCCATTTGCTTATCCGGTACCACTAGCATGGAATGTGTAGCAAGGTCTTTCATATAAAAAAGGGGGACATTATAGATGTTGGATATATCGCAGGCTGTCTGCTTGGTGGAATGAACAAATACCAAATTGCGGATTACCGGAACTTCGCTACGCTTACGCCGATACTTCAATTGAGAAATGACAAAGCGCGTGGGAAGATAATAGTCAAGCTCCAAATGCTCTTCCGATTTAAGTCGGTCCAAAGATTTCCGGACTGTGAATTCCTGCTTGTCACGGGTGCGAGCCGCAAACCAATATTTCTGTTGTTCAGTCACTTAGAAATTTTCTTTCGAATGAATTAGCTCAGTTCCGGGTGCGCTTCGCGGTTTGAACGAGACATTTTCCCACCCAAACCGTATTGTACACTTTTGCAATGATAATAAGCTATTAAAGAAGATATTAGACTCATAAAAGTGTCCAATAAACGTTCGTTTAATAAACGTCTATTTTTAAGAAAATAAGTAGAGGCATAAAAGTTAAAAAGGAACAGAACTTTAATATGTTAAATGTTAGACGTACACTGCTGCAATTCAATAGATTAATATGAAACAGAAATCACTTTGGGAATATTTTTATTAAACATTTTGTTAGTTCAAAAAATACAGCTTATCTTTGCGTTCATTAAACGAACGTTTAAAAAACACCTCATCATTTCCAATATATCATTCTACATTCCAACATCTTACCCTCATAAATGCATTATTGAAGTTTCGTAAATATACCTACTGATAAATGGGAATTTATCGCACAGAACGCAAGTGAAATAAAAGCCCACTTCCATAACCTATGGAGAGAGTGAAAGCCCATGGATTTCTATCTAAAACACAAGCATTACTTTACTTTTCGCCCTTTGTTTGTCCACTGTTGCATAGGGAATTAATAACGCCTAACGGCCATGAACAGCTCTGCTAATGGCCATGAAGCAATCGTTTAACGACCATAAGCAGGGTTGTTCATGGCCGTTAGGCGTCACTAACTCCAAGGCTTTTACAGATGAAGTACGTAGCCCGCACCTATTGCGCACAAGGCACAACCGTATTGTACAGCAACTTAAAAGACATTAGACGACTCCATTATTCATAGTCGGGCAAACTCGAAAATGCAGGAAAACTACACCGACCGATTTATGTAACCCACGCGCGGTATTATATTAGAAAATAATAAGTTACGGCAAAACTCAGACGTTTTTGGCAGGTGGAAGCAAATTTTGCTTCCACCTTTTCAGGTTGCTTCCACCGCAGGGTAAATGCCGATGGATAGGGAGATACAGGAGATGGGTGGAAGTGTGGAAGCAAAGCAGATGCAAATTTATGTTTCAGCAACACGCCTTAAGTTTTAAAAAAGATGTAGTACAAAGGCATAAAATATAATAAGTGTTACAAATACACACTTTATGCCCCGACACTCTTGCAAATGTCGAAAAAGTCCGTACCTTTGCAATGTGTTTTTCATAGTATTAGATTTAAGGTTAACAAAGGTTGGAGTACAGCGGTACTCCTTTTTTTATGCCCATACGTACCGTCCCGGTTCTCCAATAAAATTTTCACGTAAAATGCAAGGCAACTTTTTATATCCATTTAGTTTTTGGCTATCTTTGCACTGCTTTCGGCGGGCATAGGCACGCATAAAGCAGCTTAACTAACAATAAATCAATAATTAAAAACAGAAAATTATGGCAATGCATACATGGTTTGAATGTAAGATCCGTTACGAGAAAACAATGGAAAATGGAATGAACAAGAAGGTGACCGAACCGTATTTGGTTGATGCCCTCAGTTTTACGGAAGCGGAAGCACGCATCATCGAAGAGATGACGCCGTTCATTTCGGGAGAGTTCACCGTATCGGACATCAAACGTGCCAACTATAGCGAATTGTTCCCCAGCGAAGAGGAAGCTGCCGACCGCTGGTTTAAATGTAAACTGGTTTTCATCACACTGGACGAGAAAAGCGGTGCGGAAAAGAAAACCTCTACCCAGGTATTGGTACAGGCTGCCGACCTGCGTGATGCAGTGAAGAAACTGGATGAGGGCATGAAAGGCACAATGGCCGACTATCAGATAGCATCTGTAGCGGAAACCGCCATTATGGATGTATATCCGTACAGTGCAGAGCCCGACGACAAACCAGAAGTGTAACGAAGCAGAGCTTCGTAATGTGCTAATGTGCAAATATGCCAATGACCTACGGCGTGACAGCACAAGATAAACATAGCACAGCCAATTAGCACATTAGCACATTAACTCATTAACCCCTAAAAAGATGATTGCAGAGAATTTAAAACAAGTACTGAGCGAACTGCCTGAAAAGGTACGGCTGGTGGCTGTTTCCAAATTTCACCCCAACGAGGCGATAGAAGAAGCGTATCGTGCCGGCCAGCGTGTGTTCGGAGAAAGTAAGGTGCAGGAAATGACTGCCAAATACGAAAGTCTGCCCAAAGACATAGAATGGCATTTCATCGGGCATCTGCAAACAAACAAAATAAAATATATCGTTCCTTACGTAGCGCTGATTCATGGCATAGACTCCTACAAGCTGTTGGCCGAAGTGAACAAGCAGGCTGCCAAAGCCGGAAAAACCGTCAACTGCCTGCTGCAGCTGCACATTGCCCGGGAAGAGACCAAGTTTGGATTCAGCTTTGACGAATGCCGGGAAATGCTGGCAGCTGGTGAATGGAGAGAGCTCAAGCATATCCGGATATGCGGATTGATGGGCATGGCCACAAATACGGACAATGACGAACAAATCAAAACTGAGTTTTGTTCTTTAAGTAGCTTCTTCAATGAAGTGAAAGCCAAGTGGTTTGCCGATACAGAGTCATTCCGGGAACTGTCCATGGGGATGTCTCACGATTACCACGAAGCCATTGCAGCCGGGAGCACCTTGATACGTGTAGGAAGCAAGATTTTTGGAGAAAGAAACTATTAACCATAAAAAATCATTATCATGGCAACATTAGAAACTACTTTTGCAGGGCTGAAACTCAGAAACCCCATTATTGTCAGTAGCTCCGGACTGACAGACAGTGCCGCCAAGAATCAGAAACTATCCGAGGCCGGCGCAGGTGCCATTGTGCTAAAATCACTCTTTGAAGAGCAAATCATGATGGAGGCTGACTGGATGGGAGACCCGAACATGTACCCCGAAGGCAGTGACTACCTTGTAGGATATATCCGCGAACATAAGCTGGGTGAATATCTGAACCTAATTAAGGAAAGCAAAAAGGTTTGCAATATCCCCATCATAGCCAGCATCAACTGCTATCAGAATGCCGACTGGGTGGAATTTGCCGCCAAAATAGAAGAAGCCGGTGCAGACGCATTGGAAATCAATATCCTTGCACTGCAGACGGATGTACAATATGCTTACGGCAGTTTCGAGCAACGCCACATCGACATTCTGAGCCACATCAAGAAGACGGTCAAGATACCCGTCATCATGAAGCTGGGTGACAACCTGACCAATCCGATAGCTCTGATAGACCAACTGTACGCCAACGGCGCCGCCGCAGTAGTGCTGTTCAACCGCTTCTACCAGCCGGACATCAACATTGAGAAAATGATACAAGTATCCGGCAACGTATTCAGCAACGAAGCCGATTTGTCTAAAGCCCTGCGCTGGATAGGCATCGCTTCGGCAGCCGTAAACAAGCTGGACTATGCCGCTTCCGGTGGTATCCACTCGCCCGAAGGCGTTGTCAAGGCAATATTAGCAGGTGCTTCGGCAGTAGAGATATGCAGTGTGCTTTATCAGAATTCAGCTACCATCATTGAAGAATACATCCGCTTCCTCAACTTGTGGATGGACCGCAAAGGTATGGAAACCATCAGCCAGTTCAAAGGTATTCTGAACGTAAACGACCCGAAGGGAGTCAATACTTTCGAACGTACACAGTTCTTGAAATACTTCTCTTCACATGAATGAGACAAAAGGCTGACAAGAAGACAATAAAATTGAAAGGGTGATAACACTACAATGACGTTATCACCCTTTCATTTTATACTATACCGCTATCTTTTTATTTCTTCTTATCCAGCGCCTCAAAGCAGGAATTCTTGCTCACGAATTCCGGAACAATATCCTTCATGGCAGCAACAATTTTCATCTGGTCATAAGTGTAACTTACATCAATCAGCTTCTGGATACGCTCCTTCACCTCGTCATAGTCATACTCACGCACCGTGGCAATCATAATCTTCTCATGGTAGGTGGGCTTTGTAAGCTCCTTCACATTCAAGAGTTCCTCGTAGAGCTTCTCGCCATGACGGAGACCGGTAAATTCAATCTTCACATCCGTACGTCCGGAAAGGCTGATCATACGCTTGGCAAGGTCCACAATCTTCACCGGCTTACCCATGTCGAAGATGTAGATTTCACCGCCGTTGCCCATACTGCCGGCCTCAAGAACAAGGCGGCAAGCTTCGGGAATGGTCATGAAGTAACGGATTATCTCAGGATGGGTCACTGTCACCGGGCCGCCACGCTGAATCTGGTCGCGGAAACGGGGAATGACAGAACCGTTGGAACCCAGCACATTGCCGAAACGCGTAGTGATGAACTGAGTGGCATGGCCTCCCTCCTTCTGCAACTTCTTCGCAAGAGACTGCACATAAATCTCGCAAATACGCTTGGAACAGCCCATCACGTTTGTAGGGTTAACAGCCTTGTCCGTAGAAATCATCACAAACTTCTCGGCACCGTATTTCACGGCAAGATCGGCAACGGTGCGCGTGCCGAATACGTTCACCTGGATGGACTCGGAAACGTTGTCCTCCATCATCGGCACATGCTTGTAGGCGGCCGCATGGAAAATATACTGGGGCTTGAACTCCCTGAAGATATCCTCCATGCGCGTGGCATTGGAGATGTCGGCTATGATGGTCTCGGCATCGATGTCGCGCCAACGGTCCTGAAGTTCCAGACGGATGTCGTGCAGAGGGGTCTCGGCCTGGTCCACTAAAATAAGTTTATAGGGATTGAACGAAGCCACCTGGCGCATGATTTCACTGCCGATGGAGCCGGCGGCGCCCGTAATCATCACACGCTTGCCCTCCAGATGAGAGGCAACCTTATGGATATCTATCTCGATAGGATTACGCTGAAGCAGGTCCTCAATCTGAATTTCCTTCAACTGTGTGCGGCTCAGCGCCTGGCCGTTCCACTCGCTCAAGGGAGGCGCGGTCATCAGTTTGATGTTGTGCACCAGCAAGCGGTCAGCCATGTCGGACTTCTTCAGTTCCTCCATCTTGGCAGGAGAAATGATGATGGTCTGCACATCGCGGTCGTTCAGCACATCAATCAGCGTATCATCGTTGGGGAACACCCTGACACCCATCATCACCTTGTTGATAAGCTCAGGTTCGTCCGCAATGAATCCGCGCAGACGGTAGTGGTTGCGCAGATTGACACGCAATGCCTTGGCAATGTTGACCCCGGCTTCCTTGGCACCGTAAATGAACACATTGGCACTATGGGTGCCGTCGAAGTTCAGCGCCTCGAAGAAAGTCTTGACAATCACACGGGAGCATGCCATCATGGCAAAGCTGATGATATAAGACATGAACAGCACGCTGACCGGAGCCAGGTTGAACTCCAAATAGCTTTCCGTCAGGACGCTCGTTATCATCAGCAGTGCATACGACACCGTCAATGACACAAAAATGCGCATGATATCCACAAAGGAGGAAAAGCGCAACACATTGGAATACGTACGGAAAACACGGAAGAAAATCAAGTTGACAACAACCGTCCATAAAATGGTCTTGTCAATGGTAGAGGATTCCAAAAAAATGCTTCTGAAATCATATCGGAGAGCATAGGCCAACAGACTGGATATGACGATGATAAATACGTCAATTAATAGAATAGTCCATATCGGAAGCACTTTCGCGGAAAGATACCGATGAAAAAAATTTCGCTTCATTTCGCTTGACAGTTTTGTTTTAGGCGAGGCAAAGATACACTATTTTAGTCAAAACGGACAAGAAATCGATAAAAAAATGTTATAATAATTATTTATCGTCTATAAAGAAACTATCCCGCCTCCCTCGTTTTAACAGTTGGAAAGCGGGATGGAAATAATTTTACCCCAGAAAATGCGGTATCCGCTACATCAGATTACTTGCCAACTCGCTCAACTGGCTACGTTCTCCTTTCACCAGATTGACATGGGCAAACAAGTTCTGGTCCCTCATACGGTCTATCATATAAACAAGCCCATTGGACTGACTGTCCAGATAGGGTTGGTCTATCTGCTGAATATCACCGGTAAACACCATTTTTGTGCCTTCACCGGCACGGGTGATGATGGTCTTAATCTCATGCGGAGTCAGGTTTTGGGCTTCATCAATAATACAGTAGGTCTCGCTCAAACTGCGCCCGCGGATAAAGGCCAGAGCCTCGATGACCAATTGTTCACTTTTTTGCATATCCTCCAAGCGTTTCACTTCAGAGGAATTGGCAGCGAACTGATGCTTGATTACATTCAAATTATCGAACAAAGGCTGCATGTAAGGAGCCACTTTCTCATTGGCATCACCGGGAAGGAATCCAAGGTCTTTATTGGATAGGGCCACGATGGGACGTGCCAGGAGAATCTGCTTGTAGTCGGTAAGTTTTCCCAATGCGGCGGCCAATGCCAGCAGGGTCTTGCCGGTTCCCGCCTTACCGGTCAGGGCAACCAGCTTGATGTTCGGGTCGTTCAGCACCTCAAAAGCAAAGCTCTGCTCGGCATTGCGCGGCTCAATGCCATAATTCTTTGTCTTGTGGACCCGGCAAATCGAATGGGCAAAGGGATTATAACGCGCAAGCACACTGCTGCGGTCACTCTTCAGCACAAAACATTCGTTGGGACGAATGATGTCCTTAAAATCGAACTCGTTGATGTCCAGTCCTTCTTTGGAAGAATAAATGCGGTCTATCAGCGCAGGGTCAATACCCTCGAACACTTCATTCGACTTTTCGAATATATCCACATTGATTACCTTATCATTGATGTAGTCTTCGCACAGCAGACCGATGGAACGCGCCTTCATGCGCAGATTCACGTCTTTCGTGACAAGGACGGTTTTCATTTTAGGCTTTTTGGTGGAAAGCCAGTCCACTACCGACAGAATCTGATGGTCGGGGATGCGTTCGGGAAAGGAATCACGTACTCGGGGAGAGTCCACCATGCCTGCCACCACAAACAGACGGCCTAAGCCCTCTCCCAATGGCGCCCCTTTGGTGAACAGATTATCATCGGTAATCAAATCAAGCTCACGGACGAACTCACGCGCATTGAAATTAATCTGCTCATTACCTTTCTTGAATTTGTCCAGTTCTTCAAGGACTACGATGGGAAGATAAATGTCATTCTCTTGAAAATTCTTCAAACAGTTATAATCGTGAAGAATCACATTCGTATCAATCACAAAATTTTTCTTAGCTCCCATACACGTTAGATTTAAATTGTTAATACCTTTGCATAAGCTTAAGATAAGCTACACTGCAAGCAATTTCAAGCAAGCTTGATTGCGTTCGGTCTGCATTATCTTTGTCGCTTTTAAAGATAACAAATTAATAGGGAGAAAGGATTGCTTCTCCGTTAAATATTATAAAAGATGGATTATCAGGACACTTTAACTTACTTATATAACAGTGTGCCCATGTTTCAGCAAGTGGGCGGCTCAGCATACAAGGAAGGGTTGGAAAACACTCTGACCCTGGACGCACACTTCGAACATCCCCACCGCAGTTTCCGCAGCATTCATGTGGCCGGTACCAATGGAAAGGGTTCCTGCTCGCATACGCTTGCCGCCATACTGCAAGAGGCAGGATACAGGGTCGGGCTCTATACCTCGCCCCATCTGGTGGATTTCCGGGAGCGCATCCGGATTAACGGACAGCCTATACCCGAGGAATACGTCATCCGTTTTGTAGAGCAGGAACGTGGCTTCTTCGAACCCCTCCATCCCTCTTTCTTTGAGCTGACCACCGCCATGGCCTTCCGCTACTTTGCCGATGAAAAGGTGGATGTAGCCGTAATCGAGGTGGGACTAGGCGGACGCCTGGACTGTACCAATATCATCCGTCCGGATGTATGCATCATCACCAACATCAGTTTTGACCATACCCAATTCCTGGGGGACACCTTGGCAAAAATCGCAGGAGAGAAGGCAGGAATCATTAAAAGCGGTATCCCCGTTGTAATCGGCGAGACCACTCCCGAAACGAAACCGGTATTTCTGGAAAAAGCACAGACAACGGGTGCTCCCATCTACTTTGCCGAGGAGAATGACCGTGAAGACTATCCCGGAATAGAATACGAACTGAAAGGGCTCTACCAGCAGAAAAATGCCCGGACCATCCTCACCGCCCTCCCGCTACTGAAAGAAGCCGGCTACCGGCTGGACGGACAAGCAGTGCGCAGTGGCTTTGCCCGTGTGGTGGAACTGACGGGCTTGATGGGACGCTGGCAAAAACTGCAGGACTCGCCCACCCTGATTTGTGACACCGGCCACAATGTGGGAGGCATCACCTACATTACAGAACAACTGAAACAGCAGGCTTACCGCCAGCTACACATCATCATAGGCATGGTGAATGACAAGGATATACGGGGGGTACTGGCCCTGCTGCCCCGGGAAGCGACCTACTACTTCACCAAAGCCAGCGTGAAGCGAGCATTGCCCGAAAGCGAACTACAGGAGCTTGCCGAAGCAGCAGGGCTGGAAGGACATTGCTATCCTGATGTACCTGCCGCCGTGCGGGCCGCACAAGAAAAAAGCCTCCCGGAAGATTTCATCTTCGTGGGAGGCAGCAGTTTCATTGTGGCCGACTTGTTAGCGAACCGCGATGCACTCAATCTCTACTAAGGCATCTTTGGGCAGCGCCTTCACTGCCACAGCCGAACGTGCCGGGAAAGCACCGTCAAAATAAGTGGCATATACCTTGTTCATATCAGCGAACAAGGACATGTCTGCCAGGAAAACAGTTGTCTTCACAATATTCGCCATACCCAGCCCTGCCTCTTCCAGGATATGCTTTATATTCTCCAAGGACTGGCGAGCTTGCGCTTCCGCACCTTCAGCCATCACTCCGGTAGCTGCGTCAATAGGCAACTGACCTGATACAAATACCATTCCGCCGGCTTCGATAGCCTGGCTATAAGGGCCTATGGCGCCCGGTGCCTTCTGGCTGCAAATCACTTTCTTCATGATTGTCAAAGTTTGTTTTTATTAATAATCGAGTCTATTTTCCTTTTTTGAAATAAAAAAATCCGAAGTATATGCAGTATTCCGGAAATCCACGCATTTTATAAATAAAACAACGTAATTTCACTCATAACCTGTTATACCTAGACTTAACTCATTTAACACGGGGGAGTTCCCCAAAACAGAGGCTCTGCTTGCGAAAGCAGAGCCTTTATTCTATCCCATCCCTTTACTTGCAATGCTTCTCAATCAAAGCATCCACATTGGGGTCACCCAATTCCTTTGCCTTGGCAAAGCTGGCACAAGCTTCCTTGTCCTTCTTCATCTGCAGCTGGGCGATACCCATCAGACGGTAGGCCTCGGCATACTTAGGGTCTTTCTCCAGAGCAGCCTTCAGCACATTCAACGCCTCTTCGTAACGTCCCACGCGAAGATTCACCACTGCCAGTTCGGCACGGTAGGTCAAATCTTCCGGATTCAGTTCGATGGCCTTCGCCATATCGTCCAGCGCACGCTGGTACTGCTTGGCCTTCAAGGCAGCCTGCTCACGGTAATAGTAGAACATGTCGTTCACTTTACCGTTCACGGCATTGTAATAGGCGTCATAATCCAGCATGGCATTACGCGCCTGGTCTGCATTCATACGGGCTTGGGCACGCTCCAGCAAGTAAGGGGCGGCTTCCTCCGTATAGGGCTGGGTAAAGCGGGCCACACAACTGTCCATCAGAGCCAGTACCTCTTCGGCAGGTGCCTGCATCAGTTCCTTGGTCTTGGCAGCACTGAAGAAGGTAGCCGGAGAGGCCAGAATGGTCTTATTCACTTTATCATAGCTGGTAAATGCCGACGGATAGTCCTGCTTGGCAAACAGGATGTCACCCTCCAACTGGACATAAACCGGAAGCTCGTCAATGGCTATCGCTTTCCGTACCTCGTCCAGAGCCTTGTCGAGCGACCAGTCCTTATAAACTTTCTCGGGCTTGCCCAATGCATAATTATAGATTATCTTGGCCCGGTTGTAATACACATCATCTTTCTTTGCGGCAACCTCCAAAGCCTTATCCATATCTGCGGCGACCTTATCCATGGAAGCATCTTCACGGGACATGAACAGATGCTGGGAAGCACGGCGCAGATAACCGTCGGCACTGGCAGGATATTGTGCAATGAAATCGTTCAGAGTCTCCATATACTTCTCCGGAGACAGTTGGGAAGAAGCCATGTAGAGGAACACCAAAGCCTGCTCTTCGGTATCGGGCAATGCCTTCTTAATACCGATGCCCTTTAATGACATATCTCCATAAGACAATGCGGAGATATTCTGCGACATGGCGAAATTGGCATCAATGGCATAGCAGATGGTAGCCGTGTCTTGTCCGGAGGACTTCTGCGCAAGGCCGAAGACCTGCCCGTCCACAGTCATCAGCGGACAACTCACCATCTTGTCCTTCAGACGCATATCGAGCGTATAATAGGAATAGTTACCGGAAATCTTATCAGCTTCCTTTACTTTCCCGGCAGTGAAGGAACGGTCCTTCTGGGTGGAATAAGGCAGCAGATATACATCCGCACCGACGGCCGGAGCCACAGCAGCCAAAGTGAGTGCCGTGACTTTCTTTCCGGAGATGCCGACACGGAACTTGACAACATCGTACATGTCATCGGCCCCCATAATGGCCTCCACCGGCATCTGTGCCCCGTCCGAGCTCATCACAACGGCGCGCCGGGCACCTTTGAACAAGGTGTAGTCAGAAAGCGCAACGCCATCTTCAGTGACAAAAAAGCCGTTTCCAGTATTCAGTATCTTATCGTCCTGGTCGTAGGTCACCACCGAAAAAACGGCACGTTTGGCTTTGTCTACCCACTTCGGGGCTTGTGCCACACTCCACTGAGCCAATAAACAGAGAGTGAGCATCAACAGCAATTTCTTTTTCATATCTTAGTTGGTTCTTTGTTTTACCGCTTCATAAATCAAAATGCCGGCTGCAACGGAAACATTGAGGGACTCAATGGTTCCCAACATGGGAATCTTCACCCACTCGTCACACAACGCCAGGTTGTCATAGGACACCCCCTTGTCTTCGGCACCCATAATGATGCACATCGGACCGGTATAGTCGGCTTTGGTATAGTCGTAATCGCCTTTCTCCGTGGCTGCCACGATATGGAAACCACTATTCTTGAGGAATTGCAGGGTCTCTTTCAGGCTGTGTTCGCGGCAAACGGGCAAAGTGTGCAAGGCTCCTGCCGAGGTTTTCATGGCATCTGCGTTGACAGATACACTGTTCCGTGCAGGGATAATCACGGCATCTACCGCCGCACACTCGCAAGTACGGGCAATGGCACCGAAATTGCGGACATCCGTGATGCCGTCGAGCATCACAAACAGAGGATTCTTGCCCTGCTCGAAAAGGAAAGGTACCAAGTCCTCCGTCTTCTGGTAAGTGACTGAAGAGATGAAGGCAATTACTCCCTGGTGATTCTTCCGCGTCACGCGGTTGATGCGTTCCACCGGAACGCGCTGTACCGGTATCAAAGTCCCTTTCAAGACAGCGAACAGCTCTTTTGACAAATCACTCTGAATGTCCTTCTTTACCAATATCTTGTCTATCTCTTTTCCTGCCTGAATGGCTTCTATCACGGCACGAACGCCGAAAATCATTTCACTGTTATCAACCATATATGGGTATTTACTATTTGACGATTTACTATTTACTATTTGATACTTCCAGCAATGCTCTGGCATTGTTCAGTGCGGCTTCGGTCAGCTTAGCACCACTCAGCATATGGGCTATTTCTTCCACACGTTCATCGTCGGTCAGACGACGGATGTGACTGTTTGTTTCCGTCTCGTTGTCCTGCTTGTACACCTTATAATGGGCGCATCCGCGGGCAGCAATCTGGGGCAGATGGGTGATACTGATTACCTGGCGGTCCTGCTCGCCCATCTCCTGCATGATATCCGCCATGCGGTCGGCTATCTCGCCGGAGACTCCGGTATCTATTTCGTCGAATACAATGGTAGGAAGCTTGACGGCACCGGCTATCATTGCTTTGATGGAGAGCATGACGCGGGCTATTTCACCACCCGAAGCTACGGAGGAGACGCTTTGCAATGCCCCGTTCTTATTCGCGGAAAACAAGAAGTTCACAGTATCCGCCCCGTGTATGCCCGGCTCTTTGCGGGCACCTATCTCTACCTGGAAACGGACATTGGGCATGCCCAACGGAACCAGCCGCGCAGCCATCTGCTTCTCCACTTCACGGGCAGCGGCAGTACGCGCCTTGGTGAGGACGGCAGCCTGCTTTTTCACCTTATTATATAAAGCGTCGCAACGCGCTTTCAGTTCCTCGATGTGCTCGTCGGACGAAGTGATGGCTGAGAGTTTGGCGGCGTATTCATCCGTCAACGCCAGAAGTTCACCGACAGTGGAAACGCGGTGCTTCTGTTGGAGCGTATAAATCAAGTTCAGACGTTCGTTCACTTCATCCAGACGTTCGGGGTTGAACTCTATTTCATCCTCCTTACCCGACACTTCCTGCGAAATATCCTTCAACTCGATATAAGTGCTTTCCATGCGTTCGGCAAGTTCCCCGGCAACCGGATAAACCCTCTGCAGGCCGAGCATCGTATTCAGGCATTCCTTCAGCCCGGACAACAAGCCTCCTTCGTCCGAGTAGAGCGTCTGCCCTACCCGATAGAGTCCGGCCTTTATCTCTTCCGCATGGCTCAGCGTATCTGCCTCTTGCTCCAGCTCCTCCTGCTCACCGGCAGACAAGTGTGCCTCTTCCAACTGTTCCAGTTGGAAACGGATATAGTCTTCGTCCGACTTATCCTGATTGGCACGGGCAACAAGGGCCTCCAAATCCTGCTGTGCCTGCTTCCATGCTCCGAAGATATGCTGGTAAGCAGACAAGGCCTCTTCGTTATGCGACAAGATGTCCAGTACATTCAACTGAAACCCTTCCTTGTTCAGCAATAGGTTCTGATGCTGGGAATGCACGTCAATCAGCTGTTCTCCCAGCTCCTTCATCTGAGCCAATGAAGCAGGCGTGTCATTGATGAATGCCCGGCTCTTGCCCGAAGCGGACACCTCGCGGCGCAGGAGGCATTCTTCCTCGTACTCCAACTCATTCTCCTCAAAGAAAGGCTGCATACCGTAAGCGGAAATATCAAAACGGGCCTCAATAATGCACTTCGAAGCTCCTACACGAATGGCTTTCACATCGGCACGCTGTCCCAGCAGCAGACCGATGGCACCCAGAATAATGGATTTTCCAGCACCGGTCTCACCCGTTATCACCGAGAAACCGCTGCTGAAGCTGATATCGAGCTTTTCAATAAGCGCATAATTCTGTATGTAAAGCGAACGCAACATAAGGATATTGACGATTTGACGATTTACTATTTACTATTTAAATCTTTCACCAGACGGTCTACGATGTCGGCAGCCACTTCGGCTTTGGACTTCAAGGGGTAGTCCGTCTTTCCCTGGTGGTCTATGATACTGATTTTATTGGTATCGCAACGAAAACCGGCTCCCTTGTCGTTCAGGGAGTTCAGCACGATGAAGTCCAGATTCTTGCGGTTGAGCTTGTCTTCCGCATTCATCTGCTCGTTATGAGTCTCAAGGGCAAAGCCTACGAGGAGGCGCCGTTGGTGCTCTGTATCGTTCTTCAGATTGCCTAAGAAAGCGGCTATGTCGCGAGTAGGTTTCAAGTTCAAACTCATCTCCCCGGTCTTTTCACGCTTGATTTTCTCATCCGCCACTTGTTCGGGGGTGTAGTCTGCCACGGCAGCCGTCAAGATGGCGGCATCGGCATGGACAAAGGCGGCGGATGCAGCCTCGAACATCTCCTGCGCCGACTCTACCGCATGGTACTGGTGCATCGGGAAGTAAGTGCCTTGCTGCACCGGACCGGCAATCAGTATCACCTTGGCCCCTCTGGCGGTACATTCATCTGCCAGGGCAAGTCCCATCTTGCCGGAAGAATAGTTGCCGATGAAGCGCACCGGGTCTATCTTCTCATAAGTAGGTCCTGCGGTTATCATCACTGTCTTGCCCACCAGGTCGCCATCTTTGGCAGCAAAGTACATTTCCAGGTGGCGGATGATATTCTCCGGCTCCTCCATACGGCCTTTCCCCACCAGATGGCTGGCGAGTTCTCCCGTAGCAGGTTCTATGATGTGGTTTCCATAAGAGCGGAGTGTATCCAGATTCTTTTGGGTGGAAGGATGGGCATACATGTCCAGGTCCATGGCAGGCGCCACAAACACCGGAGCTTTGGCGGAAAGATAGGTGGTAATCAGCATATTGTCTGCCACGCCATTCGCCATCTTGCCGATGGTGGAAGCCGTAGCCGGGGCTATCAGCATGGCATCTGCCCACAGACCGAGGTCCACATGGCTGTTCCAGGTGCCATCGCGTTGGGCAAAGAACTCACTGATAACCGGTTTGCTGGTCAGGGCAGAGAGCGTGATAGGGGTAATAAATTCTTTTCCGGCAGGCGTAATGACCACTTGCACCTCTGCACCACGCTTAATCAGTCCGCGAATAATATAGCATGCTTTATAGGCGGCAATGCTGCCCGTAATGCCCAATACTATTTTCTTCCCTTTCAGTATATTTGCCATTTATTTCTGAGTCATTTCACGCAGACGTATCTTGGTCAGCGTGGCTTTGGTATTCAGGGTAAAATCACTGTTCAGAATCCAGCTGTAATAGCCGGGATCGCGCTTCAGGACATCGGATACCGACATGCCCTTGTACTTGCCGAAGTTGAATACTTCCACACCTTTGTCATCGTAGACCATACGACCGGCAAAGTCCACATTCTTGTTGAAGCTGGAATAGTCGGCAAGGAAAGCCACGTCATTCTGCAACTCCGGATAGCGGTCCAACTGCGACATCAGCACCTCGTAGGTGGCACGTGTATCAGCCTCTGCCGTATGGGCGTCTTCCAAATTCTTGCCGCAATAGAATTTATAGGCAGCAGACAGCGTGCGTTGCTCCATCTTGTGGAAAATGACCTGCACGTCCACAAACTTGCGGCGGCTCATGTCAATGTCCACACCGGCACGAAGGAACTCTTCCGCCAGGACGGGGATATCAAAACGGTTGGAGTTGAAGCCCGCCAAGTCGCATCCTTCAATGTCATTGGCAATGTTGCGCGCCACTTCCTTGAATGTGGGGCAGTCGGCTATATCGGCATCGTAGATGCCATGAACGGCAGATGCTTCGGCAGGAATGGGCATTTCGGGGTTGATACGCATGGTTTTGGACTCCTCATTCCCGTTGGGATATACCTTGAGGTAACAGATTTCGACAATTCGGTCTGAGTTGATATTGGTACCCGTAGTCTCCAAATCAAAAAAGACTATCGGATTTTTCAGATTCAATTTCATTGTTTTTTCGTTTTATAAGCTCTGGCTATGAGCTATAAATTATAAGTTTAACTTACAAGCCACGAGCTACAAGTACCGTGCGGCATAATTGCGCAGCCACTTGTAGCTCGTAGCTCATAATCCGATTGCTAATATTCATCAGTCATTCAGCATCATCGGCATCAGCAGCATCAGCAAGTCTTCGTTCTCTTCCTGCTCTACCGGAATAATGACACCTGCACGTGAAGGATCTGCCAGTTCGATAACGATTTCATCGGCAGAAATGTTATTCAGAATGTCAATCAGGAAAGTGGACTTGAAACCGATGCTCATCGGATTGCCCGCATATTGGCAAACCAGTGTTTCTTCGGCCGATGTAGAGAAGTCGATGTCCTGTGCGGAGATGACAATCAGATTCTCCTGCATACGGAGCTTGATAAGGCTGCTTGCCTGCGAGGAGAAGATAGACACGCGGCGCAAAGCACCGAGCAGTTGCAGACGGTCTACCGTCACTTTATAAGGGTTGTTCTGCGGAATCACAGAGTTGTAGTTGGGATAGCGTCCTTCGATGAGACGGCACACCATGCGGTAGCTTTCCAATGTGAACACAGCGTTGCGTTCGTCGAACTCGATAGTCACCATGCCTTGTTCTTTCGGCAGCAGATTCTTCATCAGCGAAGCCGGCTTCTTGGGCAGGATAAAGGCGGCACGTTCGTTACCTTTGGCAGCCAGTGTCTTGCAGCGCACCAGCTTATGACCGTCTGATGCCACCATCGTGATGTCCTCCGTTGTGATATCGAAATAGATACCGTTCATCACGGGACGAAGCTCGTCATCAGCCGTAGCAAACACGGCACGGTTGATACCACCCAGCAACACTTGTGCATCCATTTCCACACGTACGGCATTGTCACCCAACATGGCAGACTGCGGGAACTCGTCCGCATTCTGCCCCATCAGGCTGTATTTACCGTTCTGATACTGTACCGTGATTTCAAGGGAATCCGTATTGATTTCAAAAGTCAACGGTTGTTCGGGAATTTCCTTCAAAGCGTCCAAAAGGGTTTTGGCTGTGACGGCAAAACGGCCGTCCATATCACTTTCATTCACTTCGACTGTAGTGACCATCGTCGTTTCACTGTCGGAAACAGTTGCAGACAAGGTTCCGTCTTGCAGTTCAAAGAGGAAACAATCCAAAATAGGCAACGCATTCTTCGAATTAATCACACGGCTGATAGCCTGCAAATGACTGGAGAGCGCAGTACTCGAAACGATAAATTTCATATCTTCTGTATATTTAAGTTTTTTATTTTGCTAACGTCTTAGAAACCGTTTTTATCTTTTTCAAACTGACGGACAAAGTTAAAAAAAGAATTCCCTACGACAAAGAAATAGCAAGAAAAAACAGCCGAATATTCGTCTCATATTCCTAAAAAATTGTAACTTCGCCGCATCATTTAAAAAGAAAACAATGGAATTTACAGGAAAAATCATCGCTATACTCCAGCCCAGAGGCGGAGTTTCCAAGTCAGGTAACGAATGGAAATCACAAGAATATGTGATTGAAGACCATGGCCAATATCCGCGCAAAATGTGTTTTGACGTATTTGGAGCGGACAAAATCGAACAGTTCAATATTCAGATGGGAGAAGAGCTGACAGTATCTTTTGATGTAGACGCACGCCAATGGCAAGACCGTTGGTTCAACAGTATTCGCGCATGGAAGGTAGAACGCGTAAGCACTGCCGCACCCGCTCCGGGCGCTCCCGTTCCACCGCCGGCTCCCACTGCCGCACCGGAATTCCTCGCAGGGGATGCAAAGGATGACCTGCCGTTCTAAGAATATGTTATAACTCACCACAGATTGCACAGATTAACACAGTTTATTCTAGAATTTTGATAATCAAGATTTTTTAGCTGTTTTAATCTGTGCAATCTGTGGTGAGTGTGTATTTTGACTTTCCTCGTGCTTATTTTCCCTCAGCACTCTACAGAATGACCGATTAATCACCCTTTATAAAGCAATACGATATTCGGATAAACCACCCCTTCTGTACAAGTGAATTGTACTGCAAGCATGAAATGACGGAAGAAGTTGGATTGACGGAAGAAGAAGTTCGGTATCAGACGCACATACGTTTCAGGCTGGCTCAGCATCATCTCCATATCCACCATCATCACAAAATTATATATGGGTGAAAGACTGCCTATACCCTCTTCGTACACCGGTGTTCCGTCTAACACATCTCCACTCTCCACCGCCTCAATATAGGCCGAAAGGCTCAGTGCATCGGGAGCCAGCAACAGACTACCCCGATAGAAACAGGCAAAGGTATAAAGGGCAGACTCCGTGATGCCCGTCAGCTGGGTAAGCAGCGTGTTACGGGGCAACACATATTTAGGGAACTTCCTTGCTTTGGGATACAACGAATTATTTGAAACCACCTTCGGCATAAGCGGAGCATCCTCTTCCTTGGGGGTACTGTAAAGCAGAGACTGCAAGCGGCGTTCCGCTGCCAGTTCATCCTTGAGAGGGATACACATCACGGCGCAAGGCAGCTTGTCCAACGTGTCTTTAGACTGGAACAAGCAAGACATCACGCTCTCGCCCGCATGCTCATTCAAGTAAGCAATCCACTCCTCGTCGCGCTGCTTGATATAGTCTGAATAGGTGGCCTTGGCATACTCCTGACTGGCAGTAAAGCCAAACCAGGAATTTCTGTCAGACATTGCCCAGCGATCGTAAAAGAAAGTGGAAGACGGAAGCAGAGCCCCGGAAAATCCGTCCTCTACCGGCTGCTGCACCCGCAAGGCATTGATAAACGTCTGTGTGGAATCCGACCCATGGCTGATGCCGGAGCAATAAATGGCATCTTCATTGAACTTCATGTCAAACTCCGCCCAACTGCCCAGCTGCGTCTGCGAACGGATACCGTCCGTAGGCTTCCCCATATCCACTCCTTTCATACGCACATAGACCGTGGCAGCCACGTTACTCTGCTTGCCCGCGTACATAGTGCGGAAAGAAGGGAGGTTCATCAGGGACTTTTTGCTGCGCCGCGCATCAATCACATGTTCTATCAAACGCTTCTGGAAACTTACAACCAGAAAATCGGGAGTGAAGTAGGCAGCCAGGAAACGACCGTCTGCCATGGGATAGATACGTATCTCCTCTCCCTTGTAATCGAAATACTTGGAAGGAAACGAACTGGAGCAGTACTTCTCCACAAAAGACTCCACCAACTCATAATCACCCGAACCCAAACTACAATACAATACTTGGTTCATCGGTGTATCCGGCTCGTGAAAGCTAATCAGCATCTTGTTCATCTGTTTACTCAGTCCATGCGGAGTATCCTCCACCAAAGTATACAAATACTTCTTCAAGTAAACAAAAAGCTCCGATACGTATAGAAAATGATTGTCTTTGCTGCAATTCAGTTCATTGATATCTTCCACGAGGTCTGCCATACGGTCGGTTTCGAGTATGGCTGTGGCATCTTGAGGCACCAAAGTATAAAGATTGAAATCCTGCCGGTTCTCCACCGAATTCAACCGCAGGAAGGAATACACGCCAAAACCGGTACATAGCAGCACTATGGACACAACGACAGCTATCTGTATGAGGAGTCGGAGTTTCATGGCATTTATTCATCAACTTTTGGCAAAAATAGCATTTTCTACTAATAAAACAAAACAAATGTTTCAAAAAGTTTAGAAATCTATTTCAAGTCCATCGTAGGCAAAGTGTACATGGGGTGGCAACAGCTTTTCGATGTCGGCATGAAGCCCTGCATGATGGCTCATATGGATAAAATAGGTCTCTTTGGCACCAATACGTCCGGCAGCCTCCAACGCCTCCGAAATACTCTGGTGCGTAGGATGCGGCTTTGGCCGTAAAGCATTCATTACCAAAACGTCCAAGCCCTTCAATTGTTCATAAGATTCTTCAGGCATCATGTGCATATCCGTGATATATCCCAGCCGGCCGCCAATGCGGTAGCCCAGGATGGGAAGCCTACCGTGCATCACCCGTAAAGGCAGCACCTCCGTCCGGTTGATGTGGAACGCCTGCCCCGCCTCCACTTCCTGCAGATAGATACGCGGAACTCCCGGATATACTTTATCGACAAAGCAGTAAGGCATCCTTGCCCGCAGATGGGCAGCAGTGTAGGCATCGGAATAGATAGGGATATCGGCAAAACGGCCGAACGGGCGCAAATCATCCAGACCGCCCACATGGTCATAGTGTTCGTGTGTCACCAGTACGCCGTCTATCTTCTCAAAAGAAGAGGCGCGCAGCATCTGTTCCCTGAAGTCAGGGCCACAATCTATCAATATCACCGCATCATCCGTATGCAGCAGGGATGACGCACGCAAGCGGTTGTCCCGCGGGTCAGTGGAAGTGCAGACCGGACAAGTACAGCCTATCTCAGGCACTCCGGTCGAAGTTCCGCTTCCTAGTATTCTGAGTTTTCCCATTGACTAAATCAAATAAATTTCTAAAATCAGGTTATATACAACGATGTTTGGGTGCGTCAAAACTCTCTTACTATTTTATCAAACAAACTTCCGGGTGAATGTCAATGCCGAATTTCTCGCGGACAGAAGCCCGCACGGCATCCGAAAGAGCAACAATATCCGCTCCCGTGGCACCACCCGAGTTCACCAGTACCAACGCCTGCCGGCCGTGCACCGCAGCAGGCCCCAGCGCCTTCCCTTTCCAGCCACACCGGTCTATCATCCAGGCAGCCGGTATCTTTACCCGGCCGGCATCCACATCATAGTGGGGCATATCCGGATATTCCCGTTGCAAAGACTCGAACTGCCGACGCGGCACGATGGGGTTCATAAAAAAACTACCCGCATTGCCCAGCACCTTCGGGTCGGGCAACTTGCTTTGACGGATGTCTATAATCACGCGGCGCAAAGTTTCCAGATTCAGCACCGGATATTTCTCCAGCTCCTGCCGGATAGTACCGTAATCCAATGTATAATGTTCCCGTTTACTCAAGCAGAAGTTCACGTAAGTCACAAACACGGCCTTCATCTCCGGTTGCTTAAACAAGCTCTTTCTGTAGGAGTAGCCGCATTCATCCACCCCGTAGATACGCTTCTCCCTTGCCATATTTATGGTTTCCACGGATGTTATCAGGTCCTTTACTTCCACACCATAAGCACCGATATTCTGTACTGCACTTGCCCCGACCTCACCCGGTATCAGCGAAAGGTTCTCGGCACCATACCAATGTCGTTTCACACACCAAGCCACAAAATCGTCCCATACCACACCAGCACCCACACGCACCCACACGTGCTCCTCATCCTCTGACGCCACCTCCAGGCCACCGATACGTGAATGCAGCACCGTGCCTTCATAATCCTTGATAAAGAGCAGGTTGCTCCCTCCACCGATATGCAGCCAGGGCGCAACGACCTGTCCTGCCGCAATCAGCTCCCGCAGTTCATCCTCCGAACCGTATTCCAGAAATCTTGCAGCAGTAACGTCAATTCCAAATGTATTGGGTATCTTCCTCAAACCTTTCCTCCTTTATTTTAAATGCTCGTGTCTTCATATTTGTACAGCTCCCATCCCTTACTGCGTTTGCGGAAATAGAAGATATTGGAGTATCCGTTGCCTATGCCATTTACCTTCAGTATTTTGGTGTCCGACAAGTCCTCATTCTTCTGTCCGTAATTGATATTAGACAATCTGTCGGTAGGCATTACCGGACGGAAGGCATACCACTGGTCCACATCCAAAGTGGTTTCCAGGATAGAGAACTCGTCGTCAGGGTCTATGGTGATGAATTGTAGCGGATGGCTGATATGCTTGCTCTGATAGACACTGTCCGTCACAAAACGGGTATAGAATTCCACGAAGTCCTCATTTTCGCCTTTCTCCATCTCGCGCAGGTTGATGGCTTCGAGCATCCACATTCCCCGCTTCTTCTCAAAATAATAACGCTTCATCATACGCGTTTTCAAGAAAATCCACTCCACTTGTACCGATGTCAGCGTAGTATCGCCCACCATGTCCATATCCTCTTCCTTATCAAAAAGCAAGGTGTAATAGTTCTGCTTGGTAAACAGATAATCGTGCTTCCAGAAGTCCGCCTCTATCTTCAGCGGAGTGTCACGGTCATAATAGGGCAAAGGAAATACCGTCCTCTGCCTTTGCAGAGCATCATCCGAAGCATAATTGAAGATAAAATCATCAAACAGCTCGTCTGCCTCCATCGGCTTCGGTTCTTCCTTCACTTCTGCTTCCAGCAGCGTATCGGCCTTGTGACCGGCCGAATCCACCATTTCCGTAATGGTAGCAAAGGGATCCATTTTCGCCTTTTTGTTTCCACACGAAATCAAAAAGGCGAACAACAAAAATCCCAATAAAAGTTTTTTCATTCTTTACGGACCGCTTACGGTCACTTGTTTAATTTAGCCCTTAATTTCTCAAGCATGTCTACGGTCATGGACTCCAGGTCGTACTGCGGCATCCAGTCCCATTCCTCGCGTGCACAAGAGTCATCCAGAGAGTCGGGCCAGCTGTCGGCAATGGCCTGCTTCAGCGGATCAATCTCGTATGCCATCTCAAAATCAGGCATATGCTTCTTAATTTCCTGATAAATCTGTTCCGGGTCAAAACTCATGGAGGCGATGTTGAAGGCGTTGCGGTGCTTCAGCCTTGCCGGTGCCGCTTCCATCAGCGAGATGGCCGCGTTCAGTGCGTCGGGCATATACATCATATCCATATACGTGCCGGCCTTCACCGGACATACGAATTTTTCTCCCTTCACGGCAGAGTAGAAGATATCCACCGCATAGTCCGTAGTGCCGCCACCCGGAGGGGTCACGTTCGAAATAATTCCCGGAAAACGTACCGAGCGTGTATCCACACCATATTTTGTATAGTAATAGTCACTCAACAATTCAGTCGTCACTTTTGTCACGCCATACATGGTACGCGGACGCTGGATAGTGTCCTGCGGTGTCTTTACATGAGGCGTGGCTTCGCCGAACGAGCCGATGGAACTCGGGGTAAACACGGCACAATTGTACTCGCGCGCCACTTCCAGCACATTCCACAACCCGTCAATACCGATTTTCCAAGCCATGGCCGGACGGCTTTCGGCAACTACCGAGAGCAAGGCGGCCAGATTGTAGATAGTATCAATCTTGAACTGACGCGCCACCACCTCGATGGACTGACGGTCTGTCACGTCGGCAATGGCCGAAGGGCCGGATGCTTTCAATTCTCCCTTGGGCATAGCACTCGGAATGTATCCTGCCACAACATGGTCATCACCATAACGTTTGCGCAACTCCAGCGTGAGTTCCGACCCAATCTGTCCGGTAGCTCCAATTACCAAAATATTCTTCATACGAGTTATTTATAAGGTTTCGTTATTATATATGGTGCAAATATACACACTTTTTTTTCATATTTCTGCCATATTGATATTGTTTATTCCAAGAAAAATGATGTTCTTTGTGGGAAATGTAATGACAACGTATTACCTAAAAAATAAAATGCTATGTACGGTAAAATGAAAGACCATCTCAGCAAGACACTTGCTGAAATAAAAGAAGCCGGACTCTACAAGGAAGAGCGACTGATTGAGAGTGCACAACAAGCTGCCATCAGCGTAAAAGGCAAAGAGGTGCTGAACTTCTGTGCCAACAATTACCTGGGACTGTCCAACCACCCGCGGCTGATTGCCGCCGCCCAGCAGATTATGGAACGCCGCGGATACGGCATGTCGTCCGTACGCTTCATCTGCGGAACGCAGGACATCCACAAGGAGCTGGAAGCAGCCATCTCCGACTACTTCAAGACTGAAGACACCATTCTCTACGCCGCTTGTTTCGACGCCAATGGCGGTGTGTTCGAGCCCCTCTTCACCGAGGAAGACGCCATCATCTCGGACTCCCTAAACCATGCTTCCATCATTGACGGCGTACGCCTCTGCAAAGCCAAACGCTATCGCTACGCCAATGCCGACATGGCCGACCTGGAAAGATGCCTGCAGGAAGCCCAGGCACAGCGTTTCCGTATCGTAGTTACGGACGGGGTATTCTCCATGGACGGCAACGTTGCCCCGATGGACTGCATTTGCGACCTTGCCGAGAAATACGACGCGCTGGTCATGGTGGACGAATCACACTCCGCCGGCGTGGTAGGCCCTACAGGACACGGCGTAAGCGAACAATACGGCACCTACGGACGCGTAGACATCTATACCGGAACTTTGGGCAAAGCCTTTGGCGGCGCTTTGGGAGGATTCACTACCGGACGCAAGGAAATCATCGACCTGCTACGCCAACGCAGCCGTCCGTACCTCTTCTCCAACTCATTGGCTCCGGGCATCATCGGCGCCAGCCTCGAGGTATTCAAGATGCTCAAAGAGAGCAATGCCCTGCATGACAAACTGCTGGAAAACGTAAACTACTTCCGCAACAAGATGACCGCCGCCGGTTTCGACATCAAGCCGACACAAAGCGCCATCTGCGCCGTCATGCTGTATGATGCCAAACTCTCCCAGATTTATGCCGCCCGCATGCAGGAAGAAGGCATCTACGTCACCGGTTTCTACTACCCCGTAGTGCCCAAAGACCAGGCACGCATCCGCGTACAAATCTCTGCCGGACACGAAAAGGAGCATCTGGACAAATGTATCGCTGCATTTATTAAGGTGGGGAAAGAGCTGGGAGTGCTGAAATGAGTGATGAGTTATGAGTTATAAGTTATTTGCTTGTGCTTTCCCTTGCGGATATAAGCCCTTCATCAACAAATAACTCACAACTTATAACTCATAACTAAAAAAAATCCCGCGACTAAAATTAGCCGCGGGATTTTTTTAGTTTCTCTCTTATCTGCGTTCTCCCAGTTTTGAGTCAACGAAGAAGATTCCGGCATCACCGGCTTTCTTTATCATATCTACAATGCCGTCGGCAGTAGCTTCTTCTTCTACCTGCTCGCGCACGAATCCCCAAAGGAAGTCTTGTGTAGCCTTATCTTTTTCGGCAGAGGCAACATCTACCAATTCATCAATCATTTTGGAAACACGGCGTTCGTGCTGGGCTACCTGCTCGAACACTTCCAGTGGAGTACCGAAGTCATTGGGAACAACATCAATCTTGTCCAGTTTGGCCTTACCGCCACGCTTGATGATATAAGAAGCCATTTCACAAGCATGAGCTTTTTCTTCAGAAGCCTGCTTCTTCAACCAGGAAGCCATGCCGTTATAACCTTCTTTCTCCATATAGAAAGACATTGCCAGATAAAGGTTGGAAGACCACATCTCAGCCGTAATCTGCTCATTAATTGCATTCTGTAATTTTTCTGTAATCATAATCGTATTTATTTAAATTGAAATCATTACAAAAGTAACAAGAAACCTTAAAAGTTGTTCACGCAATAACATTTTTTATATAAAAACAGAAGCCTTGGTATAATAAATGCTTCGCCATTCATGCAACGCATCTCCAGCCTCTCTATACCAGCTCGTCCGACGTATATCCTTGAGGCAGCTCACGGCAGTTATAGCCCGAAGCCATAATTTCGCCATAAGCCCCTGCCGAACGGAGGGCGATAAGGTCGCCACGCTTCACCCCATTCAAATCAATAGCCTTACCGAATACATCAGAAGACTCACAGATGGGCCCTACGACATCATAAGCCTGAACCGGCGCATCCGAAGTGATATTCTCTATCTTATGGAACGCTTGGTAGAGTGCCGGACGAATCAAATCCGTCATGCCGGCATCCAGAATGGCAAACTGCTTGTTGGTGCCCTGCTTCACATAAAGCACCTGCGAAATCAATGAACCGCATTGTCCCACTACCGCACGTCCCAGCTCGAAGTGGAGCGTCTGGTGGGGACGGAGTTTCAGATGGCTGTTGTAAGTCTCGAAGTAGCTTTTGAAGTCGGGTATCGGCTGACGGTTGGGGTGACCGTAATCAATGCCGAGTCCGCCCCCCACATTGACGTGCTCGATGCGGATATGGCGAGCTTCCAGCTTATCCTGCAATTCGTTGACGCGGTTACACAAAGCCACGAAATCGCCCATATCCAATATTTGGGAACCGATGTGGAAATGCAGTCCGATGAATCTCAGGTTCTTCATATTCTGCGCAATGTCTATCACATGGTCCATATCCTGCATGCTGATACCAAACTTGTTTTCGGCCAGCCCAGTGGTAATATTGGCATGGGTATGGGCACCTACATTGGGATTGATACGGAAAGCCACATTGGCCACCTTACCTTTAGCGGCAGCCAGCTCGTTGATAATCTCCAGCTCGGGGACAGACTCCACATTAAAGCAGAAAATGTCATAATCCAGCCCCAGATTGATTTCCCAATCAGCCTTGCCCACCCCTGCAAAAACAATCTTGCCAGTGGGAAAACCTGCCTTGATGGCTGCACGGATTTCACCGCCACTTACACAGTCGGCACCCAAGCCATTCTCGCGGATAATGGCAAGCACCTTGGGATTGGCATTGGCCTTCACAGCATAATGCACCGAATAGTTACCATATCGGGCAGCTTCCGTACGGATGCACGAAAGTGTGTCGCGCAAGACCTTTGTGTCGTAGTAATAGAAGGGAGTACGCAATTCGCGGAATTTATGGATAGGGAATGTTCCTTTCATATAATAATCGTAATCTTTGTTTAGTTTAAAAAAAGGAAGATGAAAGAGGTGTCTACAAATAATTTTTCAGACGCAGATGACGCAGATTACACAAATAGGAAGCAAAAAGAATCTGCGTCATCTGTGTAATCTGCGTCTGAAAAATATCAAGAGTTATTCCTCATTGAACAGCGCATCACTGAGTGACTGCAACGCTGCCTTCTTGTCGCACTCGCGGATGAGGAAAGAGATATTATAGTTGCTACCACCGAAAGAAATCATACGTACCGGTATGTCGCGCATGGCATCCAATGCCTTGGCTTCGAAACCGACGTTTTCCCATTCGAGGTCGCCCACCACGCAGATGATGCACATGTCCTTGTCCACCGTCACTGTGCCATACTTCTTCAAGTCATCCAGAATTTCATTGAGATGCTTCACATTATCGATAGATACGGACACACCCACTTCTGAAGTACAAATCATATCGATGGAAGTCTGGTAGCTCTCGAATATCTCGAAAACCTTACGCAAGAATCCGTGAGCAAGCAACATGCGGCTGGATTTTATCTTGATGGCCGTAATGTTGTCCTTGGCAGCCACCGCCTTAATCTTACCCTTCTCCGTATCATTGGAAATCAGCGTACCCGGAGCAGTGGGGTCCATCGTATTGAGCAGACGGACGGGGATATTGGCATACTTGGCAGGCTGGATGCAGGTAGGGTGCAGAATCTTGGCACCGAAGTATGCCAGCTCGGCGGCCTCTTCGAAATGCAGATGACGCACCGGCGCAGTCTTGTCCACAATACGGGGGTCGTTGTTGTGCATGCCGTCGATATCCGTCCAAATCTGGATTTCGGAAGCGTTGATGGCAGCACCAATCAGCGAAGCCGTATAGTCGCTTCCGCCACGCTGCAGATTGTCTATCTCGCCGTAGGCATTGCGGCAGATGTACCCCTGAGTGATATAAATCTCAGCATCCGGATGCAGTTCCAGCTGAACTTGGAGCTTGTCCTTGATATAGACCGGATCGGGCTCGGCATTCTTGTCCGTACGCATGTATTCTAAAGCCGGAAGCAATACAGACTTCACGCCGCATTCCTGCAGATAGTAGTTCATCATGGCGGTGGAAATCAACTCGCCCTGAGCCAACACCACTTTCTCCTCAAACAGAGTGAAGAGGTCTTTGGTATAAGAACGGATATAGTCAAAATGTGATTTGATGAGTTCCAGGCCTTTCTGTTTATACTCCGGAGTAGCAAAGAGTTCATCAATGTGCTGGCGATATTTACTTTCCAGCTTGTTGATAATCTCGTTGGCACCTTCCGGATTCTTCTTGTACAGATAGTCCGAAATCTCAACCAATGTGTTTGTGGTACCCGACATGGCAGAGAGAACCACAATCTTACGTTCACCATCGGTAATCAATTTGGCCACTTCCTTCATTCGCTGAGCCGAACCTACTGAAGTACCTCCAAACTTTAAAACTTTCATTTTCGTTCCTGTATTAATTAGTTTATAGTTACAAGCTACGAGCTACAAGTAGGCAGCTGCGGAGCTTTATCGTTAATTTCTGTTCTTTATAAGAATCAGTAGTTAGAGATAACTACTTAACTACTAATCATGGGTTATTGCAGGGGCGTATTCTGCTGTAACATCAGTCATCAGATGGTCTGCGCACCGGTACACCTTGCCGGGAAACTCTCGCAGCAGCTGCAGGTTGTGCGTGGTCATCACCACCAGTGCGCCGGCTTCACTGATGCCGTGCAGAAGTTCTGCAATGGCATGTCCGGTTTCCGAATCCAGGTTTCCGGTAGGCTCATCCGCAAGGATTATCTCCGGAGAGTTGAGCACTGCACGCGCAATCACAATGCGCTGTTGCTCACCACCCGACAGTTCATTAGGCAGCTTATATCCTTTGTTGCTCATCCCCACCAGGTTCAACACCTCTTCTATTTTGTCCTTAATCTCCCCTTTGCTCTTCCAACCGGTAGCGCGGAGAACAAATTCAAGGTTGTCGTACACCGTACGGTCTGTCAGCAACTGGAAGTCCTGGAATACGATTCCCAGCTTGCGGCGCAACTGCGGGATGTGCTTACGCTTAATATGGAGCATGTCATACCCCAATACTTCAGCCTCGCCCGATGCAATATCCAGTTCGCCATAGAAAGTCTTGAGCAGGCTCGTCTTGCCGGAGCCCACTTTACCTACCAGGTACACGAACTCCCCTTTGTGAAGTTCCAAATTCACATCGTTCAGTACGCACAACTCCTGCTGGTGTATCTCTACGTCCGTATATCTTATCAGCGCCTCGCCCACCCCCATTTTAATTATTAATTTTTAATTACTTAATGTTTCTTCCACGTCGCACTGTGACGTTCCTCCAATTCACGCGCAAGGTCTTCAATGCGGTATCCTTTGGATGTGAGCAGCACGATGAGGTGATACAACAAATCAGCTCCTTCATAAATCAGGCGTTCGTCCGTACCGTTGCAAGCCTCAATGACGGTTTCCACAGCCTCTTCGCCTACCTTCTGTGCCATTTTGTTGATACCGGACTGGAAAAGACTGGTCGTATAGGAACCTTCGGGCATTTCATCATAACGCTTACAGATGAAATCCTGAAGAAGCTTTAGAAACATAACCGGCTGTTCGTTCTTCTCACCCCAGCAAGTATCTGTACCGGTATGGCAAACCGGGCCTACGGGATGTACCTGCACCAGTAACGTATCCCGGTCACAGTCTTCCTTCATGGAAACCACATTCAGGAAGTTGCCACTCTCCTCGCCTTTCGTCCAAAGGCGGTTCTTGGTACGGCTGAAGAAAGTCACCTTTCCAGTTTCCACCGTCTTGTCATAAGCCTCCTTGTTCATGAAGCCAAGCATCAGCACCTTAGCGGTATCTGCATCTTGTATAATCGCCGGAACGAGTCCGTTCATCTTGTCAAAATCCATTCTATTTACGATTTAGCTATTTACTATTTACGATTGATATTACTTTAAGTGACTGGAGACTTATGATTTGCTTGAGTAATCCCAATCGTAAATCGTAAATCGTCCAATCGTAAACTCACCTTCATCTTCTCATCGCAATTCCTTGGGCACAAAGATACGATTTTAATTCGGGAATTTTGATTTCTCCGAAATGAAAAACACTGGCTGCCAGGGCAGCATCTGCTTTTCCCTGCAAAAAGACGTCACGAAAATGTTCTTTGGCACCTGCCCCTCCCGATGCAATGATGGGGATGGACAATCCGTCGGCAAGGCTGGAAAGCGCTTCATTGGCATAACCGGTCTTGACACCGTCGTGATTCATGCTGGTGAACAATATCTCGCCCGCACCACGTTCCTGGGCTTCTTTTGTCCACGCAAACAGTTCCTTATCCGTTTCCACACGACCACCGTTCAAGTAGCACCGCCATCCCTTCTCTGTCTGTTTGGCATCAACTGCCAGTACACAAACCTGAGAACCGAAGTTCTTCGCAATCTCGTCTATCAATCCGGGACGGCGGATAGCTGAGGAATTGATGGAGATTTTATCGGCACCTGCATTCAGTAGCCTATCCACGTCACCCAGTTCATGAATGCCTCCACCTACAGTAAAAGGAATGCTGATATTCGCAGCTATGCGTTTCACCAATTCAGTGAAAGTCTTACGGCCTTCAAAACTGGCTGTGATGTCGAGAAAAACCAGTTCGTCGGCACCCTGCTCACTATAAGCACGCGCCAGTTCTACCGGGTCGCCGGCCTGGCGGAGGTTCACGAAATTGGTACCTTTCACTGTCTGCCCATCTTTAATGTCGAGGCAAGAAATGATTCTTTTTGCTAACACGGCGGTTTGAGTTATGAGTTATAAGTGATTAATTTTCAATTTTCACCTTTCAACTAACAAAGTTTTCCAGTTCTTTGAAGGTGATGCGGCCTTCGTACAGAGCCTTACCGAAAATAACGGCAGGTATGCCGACAACTTCCAAATGGCGTATATCATCGGCACAGCTTACGCCTCCACTGGCTATCAGATAGAGTTCAGGATGGTGCTCCAGTATCTCCTTATACAACGCTATCGATGGTCCTTGCAGCATTCCGTCACAACTGATATCAGTACAGATAACCTTACGGACCCCCTTCTCTACATAGTCTTTCAAGAACGGAAACAGTTCGCAGCCACTCTCATCCTTCCAACCATTGACGGCTATTTTATGCTCTTTCACATCAGCGCCAAGAATAATTTTCTCGGAACCATACATTTGAAGCCATTTGCAGAACAATTCGGGATTCTTCACAGCAATGCTGCCACCGGTCACCATCTGCGCACCGTTCTCAAAAGCTATCACCAAATCTTCATCACTCTTCACCCCACCTCCAAAATCAATAATAAGAGACGTACGCACAGCTATCTGTTCCAACGTACGGTAGTTTACCACATGATGGGAAGCCGCACCGTCCAAATCGACCACATGAAGTCTGCGGATACCATGAGCCTCCAGCTCCAGGGCCACTTCCACGGGATTTTCGTTGTACACCTTCTTGCTGTCATAATCGCCTTGGGAAAGGCGTACACATTTTCCGTCAATAATGTCAATAGCGGGAATCAGTTCTATCATTTTATTTACAATTTGACGATTTACAGTTCCAGGAAATTCCGCAAAATACGCTCTCCCACACTTCCACTCTTTTCCGGATGGAACTGTGTGGCGTAGTAATTGCCTTTATGCAAAGCGGCACTGAACGGATGAATGTAATCCGTCACGGCTGCCGTACAATCATTGACTGGCACATAGAAACTATGTACGAAATAAACAAACTCTTCTTTAGTAAAGCCTTTAAAAAGTCCGCTATTCGTCCGGGCAATGGTATTCCATCCCATATGAGGTACTTTATCCTCGTGCCTCTGCGAAATGAAACGTTTCACATCAGTATCAAAAATACCCAGGCAATCCACATCCCCCTCTTCAGAGTGGCGGCACATCAACTGCATGCCCAGGCAAATGCCCAATACCGGCTGGCGTAACTCCTTTATCAGCCTATCCATACCACCGGCACGCAAAAAGTCCATAGTGGTTTCTGCCTCTCCCACACCGGGAAAGATAACCTTATCGGCAGCACGTAGCACAGCCTCATCCGCCGTAATCACTGCCTCTACTCCCAGACGCTTCAAAGCATAATCCACCGAACGGATATTGCCTGCATTATATTTGACAACTGCAACTTTCATTTTTTTTAATTGAGAATTGACCATTGAAAGGTAATAATTGAAAGGTAATGACAAGTTCCCCACCATCAACTATCAATTATCAACTATCAACTAATTAAATATTACCGTTTTGTTCTTATATGCCAACACCTTGCGTTCAATATGCTTCTGAACAGCACGAGAAAGCACAATCTTTTCCAAGTCCTTACCCTTGTTCACCAAATCCTGCACAGTGTCCTTGTGTGTAATACGTACCACATCCTGCTCTATGATGGGACCGGCATCCAACTCTGTGGTAACATAGTGGCTGGTAGCTCCAATAATCTTCACTCCACGTTCAAACGCAGCATGATAGGGCTTCGCTCCCACAAATGCCGGAAGGAAAGAGTGATGGATATTGATTATCCTATTGGGATAAGCGTTTATCATTTGCTCGGAAATGACCTGCATGTAGCGCGCCAGCACTATGAAAGTTATCTTATGCTTTGCCAGTAACTCCATTTCCTTCTTCTCTTGTTCCTCCTTTGTCTCTTTGGTAATGGGGAAAAGATGGAAAGGAATACCGAAACGCTCGGCCACGTGCTGCAAATCGGGATGATTGCTTATAATAAGAGGTATCTCCACATTCCACTCACCAGCGGTGTAACGCGCCAACAAGTCGAACAAGCAATGGGACATCTTTGAAACAAAGATAGCCATACGCGGTTTTGTATCGGAGAAATAGAGACGGAAATTCATCTCATATTTCTGTGCATACAAAGTGGCAAAATAATCCTCAATCTTTTCCTGAGGCACCAGAAAATCTTTCAATTCCCATTCAATACGCATAAAAAAGATATTCTCTACATGGTCTACATACTGATCCAGATAGATAATATTACCTTTATTCACCGTTATAAAGTCTGTTACTTCTGCCAATATGCCTGGTTTGTCAGGGCAGTGTAGCAACAGTTTGGCTGTTTTCATCATCCTAAAATGTTTTTTATCATTTTTCAAATTACAACATTCTCGTTTTGAGTTCGCAAAAATAACGATTTATTGCAAAACAACGAACTTTTCGAGCAAGAAGTTTAAAACAAGCTCCGAAATGTTTCGTTTTCTCCAGGAAAGGTTTTCATATCAAGAATAAAACAGTGCATAAACGTATTTCTAAACAGTTGTTAAATTTACTTTTTTCTTATTTTTCCAATCTTCTCAATATGAGGATATAAAGCAAATACAGCACAAAACGCTTGGAAAAAAGTTCGCCATAGCTATTGCAGATATCAAAGAAATGCCTACCTTTGCAACCGCAATCAAGAGAGATAGCAACGAAAGAATGAAATAATGGTGCGTTAGTTCAGTTGGTTAGAATACATGCCTGTCACGCATGGGGTCACGGGTTCGAGTCCCGTACGCACCGCAACTCGAAAAAGCAAGATTAGGAAAAGCTCTGATTCCCAACGGAATTAGGGCTTTTTTATTGGTTTTCGGGCGGCAAAAAATAGCGTTTTAGAGAAGTTATGAGGGGCAAATTCAGGGTCCTTTTTAGGGTCACTGAAAAAAGCACCTGAAATGTATTATACTTCGCTGATTTTCATATTCTTGCATAGGATTTACCTGTTCCCTATTTTGCTAATTTTGTAACGCTAAAAACAAGGTGAAATGAAACAGGATTCAATGAAGGTTTTGTTCTTCATCCGCAAGAGCAGGCTGAAGAAAAACGGCGAGGCTCCGGTGTTCCTCCGGATAACCATCAACGGGCAACAGGATGAGATACGCATCCAACGCTCTGTACCCATCCATCTGTGGAATAACCTGAAGGGATGCAGCAAGGGAAAGGACCGTGTGTCCTTGGAACTGAACAGCTACATAGAGGCTCTGAAAGTACGGCTGTACCAAATCCATAAGGAACTGCTCTGCCGGGATGCGCTGATCACTCCCAGAAACATGCTGGTCAAACTGTTCTCTAAGGAGGAAAGACATTTGGTTGTGGAAACAATGAAAAAGTGTATTGATGACTGGCGCTCTCTTATCGGGCAGGAATACCAGCCGTCTACTATCTCCCGCTATGACAACTGCTATGAATCGCTGAAAACAGTGGTAAAGGAATTCTATAAGAAGGAGGACATCACGTTCTACGAACTGAACGGGGAATTCATCGACACGTTTGAAATGCACCTGCGGACAGAGAGGAAACTCTCGCAGAATACACTTACTAAATACATGAGCTGCTTCCGCAAGGTGTTGGGCATAGCCAGAGATAACGGCTGGCTGAACTTTGATCCGCTGGTGGGCAAACGGAAACGGCTGTTCAAGAAAGAAGAGACGTGTCCGACTTTCCTCACACTGGACGAACTGCAACGAATCATGGAGAAGGAGTTTTCGACGGAACGGCTGAACCATGTGAAGGACTTCTTCCTGTTCTGTTGTTATACCGGGCTCTCGTACATAGATGTGAGTACCCTACGTCCCATACATCTGTACAGGGACAACAACGGGAAGCTGTGGATACACAAGTCGAGGGTGAAAATCACGACGAACAAGGAAACCTGCACGAGTAATGTGCCGTTGCTACCGCCCGCCATCGCTATTCTGGAGAAATACAAGGGGTGGAATGAAAAGGATCCGGACGCACCTTGCCTGCCCATCCCGTCGAATCAGAAGATGAACGAATATTTGAAGGAAATAGCTACTTTGTGCGATATAAAGAAACGCCTGACCGTCCATGTGAGCCGGCACACCTTCGCGACCACGGTGACGCTTGCTAACCACGTGGCCATCCAGAACGTGTCGAAAATGCTGGGACATTCGTCCACACGCATGACTCAGCATTACGCGCGGGTGCTTGACAACAGCATCATGGAGGACATGAAAGGAGTGGCTGGAATATTCCGCTAAATGTTTCATGAAGTCTGAAATACTTCTCAACCGGCTGGTCTTATAACAAAACCAGAAAGGATTGTTTCTCGTAATGACAATCCTTTCTGGCTTTATATCTCTCTACCGGAATGCTTCCCGCCTGTTCTCTACAAGCAGTTTCTCTATGTCTGCTTCCCGATACAGAATTTTACCGCCTATTTGATAAAACGGGATTTTTCCTGTATTACGATATTCCTGTAACGTGCGTTTTGTCAATTTCAAGTGCTGTGCCAGTTCGGTGTCAGTCAGAAAACTTTCTCCATTCAATATCGGTCGAGTATTGGTTTCCAGCATGTCGAGTAAAGCAGATAAATGCTTCATGTCCTGAAAAAACGCAACAGCCTGCGGATCGTCACGCATTATAACCTTATTCATTTTTCTAATTCCTTCCTTGATTTATGTCTGTAGCCTGTTATGCCTACCAGTTTCATCACGTCTTTTTCCTGATAATAGATCCTGCGGTCTATCTGGGTATAAGATAGGGCACCAGTGCTCCGCAAGGATTGCAAGGTACGTGGAGAAATGCGCAATATGGCGCATACTTCCTGATTGTCCAGCCATTTGTCCAGCCGCTTGGGTAAATGCCTTTGAGATAAAGTCTCCACTTTCTTTTTGAGCAGTTCTAAAGCTATGCACATGTCTTCAAATGTTTTAGTCTCTATACATACAAATTCCATACATTTCATCTTTAGGTCGGGCAAATATATCACTTGTAACCATATTGTCAAAACTGATGTCGGCAACTGACAATTCATGACATCAAATGTCATTCCAAATTCATAGATTTAAGTTTTTCAAGCAATTACAAAGATCCTGTTTTAAATCGTATGCTGCCTTGCTAAAATCTAAATGTTAACTAAAACATTTGCAAAAGTGTGGGGAGTTTATCAAATAATCCCTATTTTGGTCCGGTGTAATATCTAATCTTACCTAACGAAATGAATGATTTTATCCTGACCCTATTGATAAACGGAGGCGTAGTCTTATGCATTGTTGGGCTATGGGCTTATGCCAGGTACTGGCGGCGACAAGCAGCCAAAGCGTTTCTTCAGCATGCGGTGGCCTGCTACAAGAAAGAAGACAGGGAAGAATTAGCCGGACAAGCCGTGATGGCCGGGAGCAGACATGCCGGTTTGTTGTATGCGCTGACGTGCCCGGAACTGTTTGACATCGTACGGCCGATGCGGGCTTTCCGTTTCGGGAAAATACGTTGCGTGTGTGCCGGCTATTATTTTCCCCAACGCTATGAAAGCTGGCTGAGGGATGATCAGGCAGATTTTGTACAGGATGTGTATGCCTTTAAGGACGGGAAAGAACTATGTGAAGACTATTTCTCACAAGCATTTGAAGTTCTTTCCGTACATGAGAATGTGACAGCGGTATTTATGCCGTGTAGTACCTCTGAACGGTATTACAGGCGTTTCGCAAAAATAGCCTGCTATTTGGAGTTCCACGGCTATGCTATGTCCGGACTGCACCTGATAGAAATCATCAGAAACCGGGAAAGCAAGCACACTGCCGCCCAACGGTCGAGCGTTGATACGGCAAACTACTCCATGTCGCTGGCATTGCAAGGGAAAAAGGTCGTGATTGTGGATGACCTTCTCACAACAGGAAGCAGCCTGGCCGGATTTGCCCGGAATCTGGAACGAATTGGCGCGGAAGTGATTGGGGCAGTGTTTCTTGCCCGCACATTTCAGGTTCCGTCATGGAGGAAGGTTTGTTGGATGGTGTGGAAAAGACTCATCTTACCTAAGTAGGTAAGAGGACAACAATTTTTTATATCAGAGTTTATACAGAATAAGAAACAGGGTAATTGAAAATCATCATCCTAAAACATTATTCGATATGTTATCTATTCTGGCATCTGAGGAAAGATAATTTTTAGCTATAACGCAAAAAGAAGCCCACCATTGACCTTTATTTTGTCAAAGACGGGCAACTTACAATGTTTTGATTTATAACAAACTCACGTTACTTACTTTACTCATATTCCTCAATTCTAATTTTAGATACATTATTCCGCCAACTCTTGGTGTAATACCTTTCTCTTTATCTTTAAATGGTGTCGATTGCAAATGTCAAGAATTTGAATATCTCAGATAATGGAGGCTGGAAATTCTTTTTCTAAATTAATTCGAGCATCTTTGAAGCGACCGGCTTCCAGACGTTTCATATACATCACCATGCCTCCATCTTCTGCATGAAGCAATTTCATGAGTTTGCGGCTGGAGCCGATGAAGATGAAGACATCACCGTTCTTCACTTCACTGTTCATCTTTTCATGTACCACTCCGCACAACGAACTGATACTTTTGCGCATATCTGTAATGCCCGGACACAGGAAGTAGCGCATAGTGTCGTTCAAGTTAAACATGGCCGCCTCCAAGACTTTTGGTCAATAATTCCATAAGTATCTCTTCAGAACCATCTCCGAAGTGGGCACGAAGACCATTGGGAAATAGTAATGCCACACCATGAGGTATTTGTTCTTCAAGGGAAGATTCCGTAGCAGCCTGTTTGAAACAGATGGGAGCCAACTCTTGCCTGACACTATTCTTGTCAACTGAACATTTTTTACGCCAATAGTGATAGGTCGAATAACTTACACCTATTTGTTGTAGGTACGACTTCAACGGCAGTCCACTTTGTTGTAACTGCAGTTCTAATTCTTCAAATTCTTGTCTGTTCATAATACCTGAGGTTTGATTGTATTTGCTATCGCAAAGCTATAACCAAACCTCAAGGTTTAAAAGGTGCATTTATTCGAATGCTTACAACTAATTCGCAACACTTTGTACTTGAATTAGTTGGTTAATTTTATGACATTTACTGAATGTCCCTACATTAGCAACTGAGTAATAGATTTCTATACGCAAACTGTTTTGTTCACAATCGCATGGACTTAAAAATCTCGTAGAATCTACTATGTATGGCTAATATTACATTATCCCTTGATAGAAATACTTGATGATAAATCTATCAAAGTCATCCAGCCCATTCACAAATACTAAAAGATTGTTTAATCCGATTCCTTTGAACTTATCTATTACAGTTGATATTTCTATACTGTCATCTTCTAGATTAATCACCCTAGAGGAATGTATCTTCTTGCTTATCATTCTGGGCAAACCATATTCTTCTAACTGGAATACCAATTTCGGAAGAAATGCGTTTGATGCGCGATGAATAAATTCAGAGATATCAGGAGTGTTAGAATATACGGCTTGCTTTATCAGATTAATAATGGAAAGAACTGAAGCAAAATTAAAGGAAATTTTACGTTCAAAATCAAACATATCCTCCATTGTAATGCCATATTTGCTAACTTGATTGTAAATATGTGGAATTGTCACAGACCATCCGTTGCTTGCAAGACAAGCATAGGTTTTTACTTGTCCTTTACGTCTAATATTGGCAATGTCTATCACATCCTCTATAGCAAATCTCCAATCCCATGTATTCCTACGTGTCAGAGCGTCATAGTTACGAGGCCAATTGGGATTCTGTTTTATTTTCAATGCAATTGCCTTTAATAATGTAGGATTGCAAGATTTTATTTGAGGATTGCTATACAGGCTATTCCAAACATTGGAACCTAGTAATGTTGCCATTTCATCTTGATACGATTTAATCAATAAAAATTGCTGGTTATTCAATCTCACACCTGGATTATTCCCATCCAGACTGCGAACCACATCATCAGGAAATTCTAATTCCAACGTTGTATTTTCCGCTTCAGGTGGCATTTCCAATAAGTACACATTCCCCACAAAATATCGGAACATACGTCCTGCTCTTCCAATGATATTTCGGTAAGTAAAATAATCAATACTTGAAGTCCCATTCTTTACCGACCAAAGAATCACGTTTTTCGCCTGAGTGTTTACACCTTCAATTATTGATGAGGTTGAAACCATGTTCGTTAAACCATCTTCTCTTTCGAAAAGTTTTACCTGCAATTGACTCAGTGAGCGATGTATCTGACCATTATGTATTCCGATACCTTTCTTTACCAAAGAATGCAATTGGTATTGGCTGCCATAATTCTTTGCAATCCATTCTGAAAATGCATTCAATATTTTCGAATTTCTTTCGGGTAAGCTATCTTTAAGAATATCACATACTGTAGAAATGTTGGAATAAGTACCAGCATAAACAAGCGTCTTACCTATATCCTGACAAATCAACTGTCTTAAAGTCATACTTTTGAATGTGTCCATATCCACATTTTGTGGTTTCCTGCGATACATCCTGTAGGCTTTGGTCACAACTGTTTTGAAATCAAGCTTCAGAAATTCCATCCCCTCTGTAAACACATTGTCTGGGAGCTTACTAATGTTAGGAGCTAGATAATAGCGTTGTCTTGCCTTCTTACCTAACTCTATCATCGTGTTCAATAGAGTCGAACTTCTGGAGTCGTCGAATTTTGCACTTGCTTTATAAAACTCATCAACAATCAATATGTCAATTACTTCTAAAGCCTGTATATATGCAAAAGCGCGTTCCTGAGGAAATACGAATATTGATTTTTTTGCTACAATAGCATCGGTTGTTGTAATAATCTTATATTCAGCTCCAAATTTATGCGTTAGTCTTCTACGCGTTTCGTCCGCGAGTGCTACTGTCGGCACAATATCCACCACAATATTTGGTCTTTTGATGGCTATATATGCATCAATAATAAAACTCTTACCGAAGCTTGTAGGAGCACTTACCGCAATACTATCACCCGACAATAGCCGCTTCAGTACAAGTGACTGGTCTAAATGCAAGGTACATTTTTCTTCTTCTCCAATATTTACTTTGAATGCCTCGTATGCAAAGCGATCCTCCCAATTGGCGGTTTGGGGATTCATGTAAGGATAGAGGCCAACCTCCCTAATTAAATGATTGATGAGTGGCATATAAAAATTATTATGCTTTTCTAAACTGTCCAGCAATTGGATTACCATCGAACGAGCTTCGCTTACACAACCATCGTTCAGTTTATCATTTATCTCAGAACATCTTGCAAAAATATCGTCATTGAGCATCTTCTCGTAATGTTTTAGCACGTGATATGAACCATTCAACTATCTCACTTTTATTCGGCACTGGAAATAAAATCAAGTGGAAATTTATCTTATCATAATCCACATAGCCTTTGAATTTAATTATTTGCTTTTTAAAATAGCTCGTTGCCCTATCATAGTGATAGGTAACGATTTTATCCTTGTATTCTTTATTTAACGTCGTCGCACCATTAGTAATTTCACACTCGTGTAATAGCAGAATGGGAACGTGTAACCTTTTCTTTATTTCATCAATGGATGTAAAGTTCTTTAATATGTTTTTTACCTTCTTAAGCATCTCAGGAATATCTCTTAACACCACATCCAGTTCGTTCAATCCTGTAAGTATTCCTAATTCTTTTCGGATGATAGCAGAATTTAGCATTTGAGCAATAGAACTGAGAGGCTCATTAAACCTTTTATCCTCCAAATCATTGTAAAATTTAGCTTCTCCTAACCATATTTGAAAATCACTATCTTTAGTGAGAACAATATGCACAGAGTCATCCCCAAAAGCATTCATGTTGTCATTCTGTTTATAATAGATTTTAGGAATTGCAGGAATTGCGTTAAAATGATGCTTCATTATTCCATATAGCACAATTTCTGCAATTTCACTACCCCTCCCTTTGTCTCTTTTCTTGACTTCTTCATCTACACCGTCCCTGTCTATAAGCCTAAGATGTTTTGCTGATTCTACTAGACAAGAATAGCTATCATCTACGATTTTCATTCTTTCTTCTGCTTTAAGGGCTGTTTCGGCTATATTATTGTAGATGAAATTCTGAAAATTCTTTTTCATCCAATGTCCTTCCTCAAAACCATTAATCAAAGAAATAAGGAAATCATTCGTGTCTGGAGTAATCTCAACGCTATTTGGATTGAAGTTGACAAAACTATCATCAATCAGTATATCAAATTTCCAAATTTTATCGCTCATAATAAGGATTATACAATTTAAAGTAAACGCAGCAAGAAAAAGCAAGGTTGATGATAATACAGCAAGAATGCAGTCTATTAAGCAGTTAGGTGTTTAACTCATAATACTGCATAAGCTGAAAAAGGAGATCCGCTAAAAACAGCGAAAGACTTCAGTTCCCATATCGTTACTGATATAACGGGAATAAGAAACGGCACAACGGGTTCTATTTCAGTAATTTGCACAGTTTTTCATACCTGAGGACAACTCGCTTGATATTAACTTTGTAACGATCAAAAAAGTATGAAAACGAGTATGAGCAGATCGACTTTCAAAATCCTCTTCTACGTGAAGAAGGGCAGCGAGAGAGCCAACGGCTATCTCCCCCTGATGTGCCGTCTTACGGTGGACGGTGAAATCAAGCAGTTCAGTTGTAAACTGGACGTACCTCCGAAACTTTGGGACGTGAAAACGGCACGTGCTACGGGCAAGAGCGCCGAGGCGCAGAAAATCAATGCGGAGGTTGACCGGATACGCGTGGACGTGAACCGCCGTTACCAGGAACTGATGCAGTCCGACGGCTATGTCACCGCCGCCAGGCTGAGGGACGCCTGCCTCGGGCTGGGCGTGAAACGCGAGACGCTGTTGAAACTCTTCGAGCAGCACAACGAGGAGTTCATCAAGAAAGTGGGACACAGCCGCGTGCAGGGAACATACAACCGCTACCGTACCATATACAGGCACCTTTGCGAGTTCGTCCCGAAAGTGTACCGCCGTGACGACATTCCCCTGAAGGAACTCAACCTGACGTTCATCAACAACTTCGAGTATTTCCTGCGTACGGAGAAGAAATGCCGCACCAATACCGTATGGGGTTACATGATCGGGCTCAAGCACGTCATCTCCATCGCCCGCAACAGCGGTGCGCTTCCCTTCAACCCCTTCGCCGGGTACATCAACTCCCCCGAAAGCGTTGACCGGGGCTACCTAACAGAGCGTGAGATACAGACGCTGATGGAGGCCCCGGTGAAAAGCGGGACCTGCGAACTGGTACGCGACCTCTTCATCTTCTCTGTGTTCACCGGACTGGCATACGCGGACGTGAAGGCGCTGACGACCGACCGGCTCCAGACCTTCTTCGACGGCAACCTCTGGATCATCACCCGCCGGCGCAAGACAAACACCGAGTCCAACATCCGCCTGCTGGACGTTCCCAAGCGCATCATAGAGAAGTACAAGGGGCTGTCCAAGGACGATCATGTATTTCCGGTACCGAGCAACGGCAGATGCAACACCATATTGAAGGAACTTGGCAGGCAGTGCGGTTTCAAGATAAGGCTGACCTATCATGTTGCCCGGCATACGAACGCCACCACCGTGCTGCTCTCGCACGGTGTGCCCATCGAGACCGTAAGCCGTCTTTTGGGGCATACGGATTTGAAAACCACCCAGATATATGCCCGGATAACCAACCAGAAGATCAGCAGCGACATGGAAATCCTGTCCCATAAGCTGGAAAAGATGGAGAAGGAAATATGCGATGCCATATGAGGAAATGGTATTTATGAAACGGACGATTTTCCCCTTCCTCATCAAAGTTCGTCCGTCCCTGCGGGACTCCGCGTTTTCCCTTCGGTTTCCGGTAGAAAATTTCCGCATGGTGAAATTTTCTACCGGAAAAACGCTCCGAAAGCGCAGGGACGGACGTAAAAGGGATTCAGAAGGCGAAAACTGCGACCGACGTAGTGCATGTGCGACAAGGAAAAGAACTGTCCGGGAGCCCCTTTTCATGCCGTACCCCGGCATGAGACCGCTTTCCTCTCCGGCTGTGGTGAAGGCTCTCCTGCTCCCTCTGCATTGCATATGCGAGTTGTTCCGCCTGTATCCACGTCAGCCGGTATTGCCTGCCCTTTCCTTGGTAGAAACGGCTTGTCGCAACAGGCGGCGTGACACAAACTTTTCCGGATATGGAGGACCATTCCGGAAAATACACCGTACATTTGTACATCGAACCAATAATAACCGAATAACCGTTAAAAGAACATGGCTAAAATTAAAGTCCAAAATACAGAAGTGACAGTCATCACGTACAATGACAAGGATTATATCTCCCTGACCGACATGGTCCGCAATATGGAAAACGGTCCCGCCCTTATTGAAAAGTGGTTGCGTAACAAGAATACCGTCGAGTTTCTGGGCATATGGGAGGAGATGTACAATCCGGATTTTAATTCCCCCGAATTCGAGGGAATTAAAAACGAGGCCGGATTGAACCGTTTCATCCTTTCCGTCAAACAATGGGTGGAAAAGACCAACTCCAAAGGTATCATCGCCAAGGCCGGACGCTATGGAGGGACTTACGCACACAAGGATATCGCGTTCGAGTTCGCCACGTGGGTATCCCCTCAATTCAAGCTGTACCTGCTGAAAGAGTTCCAGCGGTTGAAAGAGGAGGAACAGGCCCAGCTCGGCTGGAGTGCGAAACGGGAACTGTCAAAGATCAACTACCGCATACATACCGATGCCATCAGGCAGAACCTGATACCGGTGGAAGTCACCCCCGCACAGGCCGGCGTCATCTATGCGGAAGAGGCGGACGTGCTCAACGTAGCCATGTTCGGGATGACCGCCAGGATGTGGCGTGAGCAGAATCCCGGTCTGAAGGGCAATATCCGTGACTATGCCTCCATCAATGAACTGATCTGCCTCTCCAATATGGAAAACCTGAACGCCGTATTCATAGACCAGGGCATACCGCAAGGCGAACGGCTCGTGAGACTGAACCGGATAGCCATCCAGCAAATGCGTGTGTTGGAAGATGATGGCGGACGAAAACTGCTTGAATGAGAATTCCGGCAGGCAACGCATCGGCATGTCCGTAAACGGGGCAAGGAGGTGAAATGCCGCCTGATCCACATTCATGCATGGGATATGGGATACTGAAGCTACGGAACGGCTTACAGCCTGATATCAAGTGTCATAACCGTTCCGTGGCGGGGTATTGTTCGGAACACATTCCCGAATGAGGTCTTCCATGATTTTAAAAGACTCCGTATTCCAGAAGGAACAAACGTACACATACAATTTCTCCGGAACGGCTAACCTTCCTGTCACTTCCCTGTAATCCTCCCCAAAATCAACACTGCCGTATAAACCGCATGAAAGCCCGGACATGCTTCCTGTTTCCAATCCCATTTCCGCTCCTTCTGCAATATCACGTATTGCCGTTCTCATTCCATATCCTTGAATATTTCTCCAAGTATGCCGAAGACAGAAAAGCTGCATGGTATTTTAGATTCTCACCGGACAGGCAATAGACAGAAGGAATCCGTCATCCTCATTTCTTGCGGCAAAAATAGTTGTTTTTCAGGCCGGTCCCGCAAGGCGGCCCTGCGGGCTGGTTGCTCGTGAAAAAATCTTCCTCACGCTTTGCGTGAGCGTATTTTTTCACGGCAAGCCTTGCCGGAGACCGCCGAAAAACAAACTGGAGGAAGCACAAGAAATAAGAATGCCTACCCGTGTAGGCCATGTATAACTCAAAAAAATATAAGGTTATGGCAGACAAGAGCGCAGAAAAGGAAAGACTGTTCAACGAGTGGTTCACAAAATCCTATGACAGGTTGAGAGGGACGTTACGCCGGTACGGAATGCTGGACGAGGACAATTTCCATGACACCTACCTTTTCGTAAGAAGGCAGGTGCTGGTTCCCGGAAAGGACATAACGGACTATGACGCGTATTTCATCGGATGCTACAAAAAGGCGGCCCTGATAAAGATTAAAAGGGAGAACCGGTATGCACACCCTGAAGATGATTTCTTCCTCCGATGTGGCGAGGAGGCAAAATTCCTTTCCGAGGACGACCTGAACGGGTGCGAGCGGCTGGTAAGAGACATACTGCGTTTCGTAAGGCAGAAGTTCTCCTACGAGGAATACCGGATGTTCATGCTCAGGTTCTATGAAGCGCAGTTCTCGTTCAAGGCGCTGGCGGAATGCATGGGTATCTCGGCATCGGCCATATCGCAGAAAGTATGCAGGATAGTGGACGCGGTACGTACCCACAGCGGTTTCGCATGGAGAAGTCAGATGCTGGCGGTGGAAAGCTTCATGTATTGAAAAACAAAAACAGTTCAACCGATAAAAGAAGGACAATTATGGCACTGATAGTATACAACAGGGAAAACTCCCGTCCGCAGGAAGTCACATACAAGGGTAAGCGGACCATCAACCTTGACAGCAGGGGGACTGTCTATCTGTCAAAGACGATGTCAATCGAATTAGGAATCCTCGGCGGCGGACGGGTGAACTTCGCCCACGACGACGAGACGGGTGACTGGTATATCTGCCGGGCCGACGACAGCGAGGGGTTCATCGTCTGGAAGGACAAAAGATACGCAAGGTTCTCGGCGGGGTTTATCGTGCAGAGGCTCATGCGGCAGGCGAAGGTGGAGAGGAAGAGCGTGCAGTTCATGATGGCGAGGATGCCGGTAGAGATTGGCGGAGTGGCCTATTACAAGATACTGCTCTCGAATCCGATACTCAGATAGAGACATGGGCCGGAGGAGTCCGGCTGTATATGACATGACGGAGACAGGCGCATCCGACGGGACAAAAGCCCGGAGGATGTGCCTGTTTTTATGTGCCGTCATGTTTACACACGGACATGCGGTTGTCACCGGCCGGCATAAGGTCACTCCGAAAAGACCGGGAAACGGCATTGCCGGAGGATAATGATACCGGTACGGAATATGCCGTCATTACGGGAATGGATCGTCCCACCGGTACACGAACGACCCGCCCCAATTTCAGAATAACATAATGACATAATAAAATAAGGGTCTTTTTTTATAATGGAATCCCCGTATCTTATTGCCATACCGGAAAAATGTTTCCATGTCCCGCCATGTTATGCCAATGTTGTCACCGGATCATAATTCATAAAGAGAAATACTCTGTGTATAAATACTTTATGAGCAAATTAAAGTCGTTCATCCGATGGAAAGAAAACGAAGGGGCGACCGGTATGACAACCGACCGCCCCTTTATTCACGATCCCGTACGGAACATTTCTAAAGTTCCTCCGGCCTGGTTCTCGCCTTCCGGTAGCAGCCGTCAAGCAACTTCTCGATATCGGAAGAACGGTACAATATCTTGCCGCCCAGCCGGGTAAATGCAAGCAGGCCGCTGTCACGGTACTGTTGCAGGCTGCGGCGGCTCACTTTCAGCTTTTCAGCCAGTTCGCGGTCCGTATAGAAGTTCTCGCCCGCCATCGCCGGTGACCTGCCGGCAAAGAGACGCTCCATGGAAACGGAGAGACGTTCGACGGTAGAGAAGAACTCTCTTATATGCTCGCTGCTCTCACGGGTGAGCAAACGGTTATCGGTATTCATCATAAATCTCATCTGTTTGTTGGTTTGACATTTACTTTTTCAGTTTCTCATATATCGGCCCCACCCCATGACATGGAGGATATGGGGGCATCCCTCCGACATGAACCGGCACTCTTTCGTACCGATACGGATATGGCATCCCTCCCCGTCCCCGTCTATCCTGTAGAGCGAGAAACTTCCCCGCCCGTACTCCGCGTCAAGGCTGTAGGCCAGCAGGCGGTAGTCCCCGCTGGAATCCCTGAAGATGTAGAAATCGGGACTGCCGTCCAGACTTTCCCAGCCGCCTGCCAGACTGCCGGGAGAAAGTATCATCCTTTCGTTTCCCATGGCTTTTCAAATTGATTTTCCCATGCTTTCAGCCCGCTTGCGGCGCTCCTCCACTATCCGGATGATACTTTCTACGTCCTCGGGCTTGTAATAAGTCTTATGGCAGATCTGTGTATATGCCAGCGTGCCATTGTCACGCAGGGTCTGCAGGGTTCTCGGGCTGACCTTCAGCAGTAGGCACACCTCCTGGTTGTCCAGCCATTTCTTCTCTTCCATGTCACCGTACAGCCGGCAAAGGGTGTCCAGCCGATCCGCGAACGTCCGGAAGGCCGAGAGCATCGCCTCGAAGGTCCTTGCTTCAATGTTCACTATTTCCATAATTAATGTAATTTCAGGTTTGACATCTGTTTCATTCTCTTTTCGGATCCGGATTCCGTGCCGCAATTTAGTGAATTCCGGCGGAACATCCTGAATTTCAAGACAGGATGACTACCTTTGACACCATATGCGTACTTGTTTCATCCGCAAAGTAAATGATTGTTCCCGGATATGGTTCCGGCCCTTCATCAGATGTCATTATATGTCATCAGATGTCATGGAAATCTGATTTTAACATTCATTTGTTTTTAGTAAACAGATGTTCAGATCCGTTCCCGAAGAGTGGAAAATTTCCGGTGCGTATATTTGTGAAGTCATCACTGTCAGACTGATCCAACAATATGAATAACGCGGCAAACCCCGCCAATCGGACCCGTCCGTTTCACACCGTCTGTTATTATCGTTTTATTTGCTTCCGACAACCGGGCAAACGGGTAGACCGTGCCCACAGTATCAACCAGCTAAAATCCATGTACAATGAAAAGTGAACCGACTGAAAAACCGAGAAGAAAGAAAACGGTGGTATCCGAAACCGCAGACAGAAAGAACAGCCGTAGTCTCGAGCCCGGCCACGACGAGTGGTGGGAAAGACTCATGATGGAACCCGGTCCGGGGGAATCCGCCGGTACGGACGCTTCCGTGACGGAATCGATGATTCCATCCGGGCTCGTTGCGGAGGAGGTATCCGGGGAGGCGAGAAGAAAGGACACCCCGCCGGAACCGGAAGACCCCGTGAGAAGAAGAACGAGCGGCAGGCAACGCAGGGCCTCGCTGGAGGAGTACCGGGAAACGTACCTCACCATCCCGAAGATCAGGAACCGCAAGACGGTGTTCGTCAGTGAGGATGTGAGGGACGAACTGGACGCCGTCGTCCGCAGGCTCGGCGGGCGTGGCATGAGCGTTTCCGGACTGCTGGAGAACCTTGCCAGGGAGCATCTTGCCGCCTACCGTGGGGACATCGAGCAGTGGAGAAAAATCTGACAGCCTGTTACCGGGCGTGGAGTATACCCGATGTATGCACTGTTCCCTGTATACCCGCTTCAATGTGGAAAATGCGGGGGGGGATTTTTCTGTGGGGGGAGCAAGGGTATGTTTCCGGATTCCCGAAAACCCTTGCTCCCCGCGCCCGGCGGTTGCTGGGAGGGCAAATCCGCTCCCGCCGGTCGCAGATTTTGGAATGAAAGAAGTACGGACGAAAAAGAAAAAACATATGACAAACGATGTGAATGGGATGAAGAAAAAATGTGGCCGTCCGGCACTGGGCAGGACGCGTAAATTGACCAGAGGCGTGACGGTGAAGTTCTCCCCCGTCAGCTACGAGGCTCTCAGGTTCAGGGCAGGGAAGTCCGGCCGGAGTCTGGCGGTCTATATCAGGGAGGCAGCACTGGCGGCCACCGTTACGGCAAGGCATACACCGGAGGAGAACGCACTGTTGCGCAGCCTGGCGGGAATGGCTAACAACCTGAACCAGCTGACAAAGCTCTCGCACCAGACCGGCTTTTACAGGACAAGGCTGCTGATAGAGGGGCTGCTGGGAAAGCTGAAGCGGATCATGGATGATTACAGACCGAAAGGAGGATAGCCTCATGATAGGGAAGATCAGGAAAGGCCGCTCGTTCGGCGGCTGCATACGCTACGTGACGCAGAAGGACGACGCGGAAATCATCGCCTCGGAAGGCGTGCTGCTGGGAACGGCAGAAGAGATGGCGCGAAGTTTCCGGTGGCAATGCCTGCTGAATCCGGACGTGGCGAAACCGGTGGGACACATCGCGCTCAGCTTCAAGCCGGAGGACGCACCGAGGCTGACCGACGCGTTTATGGCAAGGCTGGCGGGGGAATACCTAGAACTGATGGGGATACGGAACACGCAGTTCATCGTGGTGAGGCATCACGGGACGGACAACCCGCACTGCCACATCGTCTTCAACCGGGTGGACTTCGACGGGAAGGTGATTTCCGACAGCAACGATTTCAGGCGCAACGAGAAAGTGACAAAAATGCTTAAGGACAAGTATTCGCTCACCTATTCCGAAGGCAAACAGTCCGTTAAAACGGAAAAGCTGCATGCTTCCGAAAAGGTGAAATACGAAATATACCGTGCGGTCAAGGAAGCTTTGAGGAGTGCAGATACATGGAAAGAATTTCAAAATAAGCTCTTAAAAATGGGCGTGGAAATGGAATTCAAGTACAAGGGAAACACTAATGAAGTGCAGGGCATCCGCTTTATAAAGAACGGTCTGTCATTCAAGGGAAGTGGGATTGACCGCAGTTTCAGCTGGTCAAGGCTGGATGCGGCATTGGACCATAACCATGTCACGTCCCTGGAAAATGACGTTTCCCAAAAGCAACCGTACCATGAACAAAGTCATGGTTCTGTTATTGATAACCTGGTCGAAGTCACCGGTACGGGTGGCGTGTTCATGCCGTCGGTGGCACCGACGGAGGACGAGAAAGAGGCGGAACGCCTGCGGAGAAAGAAGAAGCGCAGGAAAGGAAGGAGTTTGTGAACCATATGTATAACAAAAAACTTTGAAAGATGAAAGAGGAAAATTATCTGGAAGGCATCTACGGATGCCTTGAAAGGATCGAGAAGAAAGTGGAGACGCTGCCCGTGGAAGGCACAAGCCCCGCAGTTGGAAACCGGACCAGTTCCCCGGAAGGGATTGCGGAACTGAAAATCCGTCTGGAACGCCTGCAATCCGCGGTGGAGAAAAACGGCTTGGAAATAGCAGCTGTACGTAACCATACCGTCCGGTTGTCGGAAGGCTGGCCGTTGTCTGCCGAAACGTTTGCCGGGGAGATGGAAAAGATTAGATACTGCCTGAGTCAAGACTGCCAAGCTGTAAAGGAGACAGTGAGACGGCTGGATGAGAGAATGGTCCTGCTGAAAAAGGAACCGGAGCGCAGACTGGTGACCTACCGTCTGGAAAGCGCATCCAAGGCAGTGGTAACGACAGCTTCAGCACTGATCCTGGCACTGATCATTTCCGTCTGGACCAACTGCAACCAGTACCGCACGAACCGGCTTTTGAAAGATGCCGATTTGAAATACCGAGCCATCAGGATCTGCCTGCCGGGGGATGATCCCGACATCGCCTTCCTTGAGAAGCATTTCACCATCAAGCGGGACGAGGAAAAGATCCGGCGTGTGGAAAGGCTGGTGACCGCTTTTGAGGACTCGGTCAGGAACCGCATCCGTAACCATGAAATGGCAGCCTACAAGGACAGTCTGGCGCACCGGCTGTTCAGGGAGGCACAGGAAATCAGGAAGCAACTGGACAATCCCAATTCAAAATGACTGCACTATGGCAACAATCAGAACCAAATTCAGGTCCTCGTCCGCGGAAGGCAGGGAGGGCGCACTGTATTATCAGGTGATTCATAACCGTGTGGTCAGGCAGATCAGTACCGGATACAAACTTTTCGCTTCGGAATGGGACCAACGTTCCGAAGCGGTCATTCCCTGTCAACACCCTGCAGGGATGGAACGGGACAATTATCTTCTATCGGTAGGGGAACGGATAAGACGGGACAAAATCCGACTGGAAAAGGCTATCAGGACATTAAGCCAATCCGGTCCGTTTACAGCGGATGATATCGTCATACGTTTCCATGACAGCGGACAAGAACCTTCGTTTAACGACTATATCCGGCAACAGATAGTAAGGCTGAAACGTTTGGGAAAGATACGGACCTCTGAAACCTATACAGCCGCGCTCAAAAGTTTCAGCAGTTTTATGAAAGGTAGCGATATACTGTTTGGCGAACTTAGCTCTGACTTGCTCATGGAATACGAGGCTTATCTGAAAAACAGGGGGAACTCACCCAATACAATCTCGTTCTACATGCGCATTCTGAAAGCGGTCTACAACCGTGCGGTGGAGAACGGACTGACCGGACAGCGGAACCTGTTCAAGTCTGTTTATACAGGTGTGGAAAAGACCTTGAAACGGGCCATTCATTTAAATGATATCAGGCGTATCAAAAGACTGGACTTGTCCCTGAAACCCCACCTTGATTTCGCACGTGACATGTTCCTGTTCTGCTTTTACACACGGGGGATGTCCTTTGTGGACATGGCTTATCTGAAAAAGGGAGACATTGCGAACGGAATCCTGACTTACCGCAGGAAAAAGACCGGACAACAGCTGTTCATCCGATGGGAAAAGTGTATGCAGGAGATCATCAAACTTTTTTGTTTATCGGTTCAAGATTTCAAAGTTGTTCATTAATTGCTTTGTTGGTTATATCCAGAGTATTATTTGTAAGAGACTCTACGAATAAATGATGATAAGACCAGTTAGTTTATCGCTTGTTTTATAATTTCATTGCGATATTCGTTCGGTGTGCAACCTTCCATCTTCTTGAACCAACGTGTGAAATGTTGCGGGTATTGGAAACCCATTTCATCTGAGATTTGACTGATACTTTTTTGCGTGTTCATGATGCGCTCTTTGGCTATATCCATAATTTTTTGCTGGATATGCTTGATTGCTGACATACCGGTTTCCTTTTTTACCAGGTCACTGAAATAATTGGTGGAAAGACACAGTTGGTCAGCGCAATACTGTACCGTCGGAATACCTTTACTCGTTGGCAAGGCAGAATGATAGTAATTATTGAGTAACAATTCAAAACGCGCCAACAAATCGTTGTTGGCATTTTCCCTTGTAATGAACTGGCGGTCATAAAAGCGGATGCAGCGGTCAAGGAGAAGCTTCATGGTATCAATAATCAAAGAACGGCTGTGCTTGTCAATAGGATGCCTCAATTCTTCTGCTACATTGTTTATACATTCAATGACTACTTTGCGCTCCTGTTCTGACAGGTGCAGTGCTTCGTTGGCATTATATGAGAAATAAGAATACTCTTTTATTATATGTGCAAGGGAAGTACCGCGCAATAGTTCGGGATGGAACATCAGGGCCCATCCGGCCGGCTGGTGCAGACTGCCATCATCGTCAGAACCCATTACCTGCCCCGGAGCGATAAACAGCATGGAGCCTTTTTCATAGTCATAGAGGCTCCGTCCATAATTCATCGTACCGCAGTCAGTATCTTTCAGCAACACAGCATAAATGTTGTACAGTTTCTTTGAGTGTCTGATGGGCTGCACCTCGTAACAATTCACAACGCTGACCAACGGGTGCAGAGCTTCGACTTCGAAAAGGTCGCAGTACTGCTGAACTGTATCTATTCTTGTTATATCTCCCATAACCATCCTTTTGTTTTTTACAAAAATAAGTATTTATATTGACATTGCTGTCTGAGGAACAGCTGTTTCTTTTCTATCCCTTATTTATTTTATTCCATGACGACAAAGTTAGTTCATTCAATCAACGAACATATAACCCTAATCACAGACTGTCTTACCATTTTCACAGATAACATTTAACCCGGTCCAAGCCCGATGAAAGTGGTAATTTTATCAGTGATTGAGGTCTAATCTTCAGTATGTGAATGCTGTAATTTTGCAAGTGAAACCAAAAAGGTAAATAAGATGAAACCAAAAGCTTTATTTGTCATGTTAATCTTATGGCTTAGCTTCACTACGATTCAAGCGCGGTCAACCGAAGATGTCCCGGATAAGGGAACTTATGCAAAATTTCTGTTGGTAGGATGTTATATGAAGCCAGACGAAGAAGGTGTCAGAATGTACCGGTTTGACGGACAAACTGCCGATGTCGACTATCCGTGTGGGCTGAGAGGGATTTCAAATCCTGCTTTCCTTACATCTGATAGCACTGGTAATCGAATTTATGCCATAGGCGATGATGAAGGGAAAAGTTCGACTGCCAATGCTTTGCTTTTTGATAAGGAAAGTGGTCTGCTGTCTCTGCTTAACTCGCAATCTACAGACGGTGAACTTCCTATTTATATTACTCTCAGTCCAAAGGAATACTTTGTTCTGACAGCAAATTATAAGGGTGGCAGCATCACGGTATTCTCACAGGATAAGAAAGGAAAGTTGCAACGTGATACAAAAATAATTCGTTTTGCTGGAAATGGGCCGAATAAAAAAAGGCAGGAACAATCGCATCTGCATTGCGTGACCTTTACACCTGATGGCAAATTCCTTCTTGCTACCGATTTGGGAACAGATTGTATCTATCTGTTTCCGATAGGCAAACGACCGGAAGCAGGTAAGGCTCATTCTCTGTTGGATGAATCAAGAGTAGTCCGCATACAGATGGATTCCGGCTCAGGACCTCGACATATATGTTTTCACCCGAATGGCAGATTTGCTTATCTCATCAGTGAACTCTCGGGTAAAATAACTGTATTCTCCTATAATGAAGGCAAGTTGGAACGTTTACAAACAATTGTCTGCGACCCTTTCGTTGCAGAGGGAAATGCAGATATCCATGTTTCATCCGATGGCAAATTCCTCTATGCTTCCAAGCACTTGAAAGAAGATGGCATAATTGTTTATTCCATTGATTCCCAAAAAGGAACATTGGTTCAAATAGGATTTCAGCCAACAGGTCTTTATCCGCGAAGTTTTGCCATCTCTCCGGATGGTTGCTATTTGGCAGTGGTTTGCAGGGATGCCAACTGCATACAGATATTCGAAAGAAACCGAAATACGGGGTTACTGAAGAATACGGGAAAAAATATCCGACTGGAAAGACCGGCGTTTGTCAAGTTCTTATAAATTCATCACTAAACAGAAAGCAATATGAACAAGTTAATTACAACCATCGCCTGCCTGATATGCTGTATCGTTTATACGCAGGCACAAAACAAGGACAATATGTTAAGCAAGAAAGAACAAAGTATTGCCGCCATCAGTATGTATGCCGCACGTGGCAATCAGGACAGCCTCAAAGTGATCCTTGCCAGAGGACTTGACTGTGGGCTGACCGTGAGCGAAGAAAAAGAAGTACTTACCCAGCTCTATGCCTATTGCGGCTTTCCACGCAGCATGGGTGCATTGGTTACGCTGATGAATCTCACCAAAGAGCGTGCAGCACAAGGCATAAAGGATGAAGCCGGACGGGAGCCTTCTCCGGTAAAGAGTTCGGATATGTTTGTTGTCGGTGGACAAAACCAGCTGAAACTGTTCGGTCGTCCGGCACTAGGAGAAGTGCTGACATTTGCTCCGGCATTGGACCAATTTCTGAAAGCTCATCTGTTCGGTGACATATTCAGCCGTGACAATCTCGACTGGCGTACCCGTGAACTGTCTACTGTGGCTGCCTTGTCGGTGTTGGACGGCGTGAAGAATGAGTTGAATACTCACATTGCCCATGCCAAGCACAACGGCGTGACACAGGCTCAGATAGACGAAGTACTTATCATGGCGGCACGCTGTCGGAACGGAATGGTGCTTTCTGAATCCGATGAACCGGCAAAGACTTTTCAAACAGATCCGACAATTACTGTCCGTAAGGTCTTTTATAAAAACAGGTATGATATCATGCTTTGCGCCGAAATGTACCTCCCGAAGGATTTCAATGAAGCGCAACACTATGCAGCCCTCATCATCGGACACCCGTTCGGGGCTGTGAAAGAACAGTGTAGCGGACTCTATGCACAGGAAATGGCACGGCGAGGCTACGTGACTCTGGCTTTTGATGCTTCCTATCAAGGCGAAAGTGGAGGAGAACCGCGTCACACGGTATCGCCCGACGCATTGGTGGAAGACTTCAGTGCTTCTGTAGACTGGCTCGGACTACAACCGTTTATTGACCGCAACCGTATCGGTGTGATTGGCATCTGCGGAAGCGGCGGGTTCTCTGTCTGTGCGGCTTCTCTCGACCCCCGCATCAAGGCATTGGCAACCGTGAGCATGTATGATATGGGGCGTGCCACCCGTAACGGTTTGGGGGATTCGATGACGGATGAACAAAGACGCAAACTGTTGGATGAAGTTGCCGAACAACGTTGGAAGGAAGCAGAAACGGGAGAAGCACGTATCCGCTTTGGCACACCGGAGAAACTGCTGGGAAATGCCAATGCCGTGCAGAAGGAGTTTTTCGATTACTATCGCAACCCCTTGCGTGGCTATCATCCGCGCTATCAAGGTATACGCTTTACCAGTCAGGCGGCATTGATGAACTTCTATCCGTTTGCCATGATTAAAGAGATTTCACCACGCCCCGTGCTATTCATTGCAGGCGAGCATGCACATTCGCGCTATTTCAGTGAGGATGCCTATCAAGAAGCCAGCGAACCGAAAGAACTGTATATCGTTCCCGGAGCCAATCATGTAGACTTGTATGACCGGATGGATAAGATACCGTTCGAAAAAATTTCGGAATTCTTCTGGTATGCTTTGCGGTAATTCAGATGAAAATGGTAATGCTATCCGTGATTATGATACAGCAAAGCGAATACGCAGGAGGGTAACTTTGCAACAGAAACAATTTAAAGATTATAGTATTTGCAACCAGTTATTACTCAATATTTTGTGAGTTATAAGTCAGAAATATGGGCATAACCTTTAGGGGTACATTCTAAAAGGTGAAGATTTAACCTTTTTATTATTTCTTAACACTCAAAGAGCGGTGGTAGAGGGTATTTTCCCTCTTTTCGGTACTTTATTGATGGTTCGATGTTCCCATCTTTCCACATTGCTTGGCTCGTTCGCACAAGCCACTACAAAGGTACTACAATTTCCAATAAAGGCAAGAGGACAGCAATTCAAATCTATTATTTTTGAGGGAGTGAAATCTGCCGCTTGCCAAATTTCTCTCTGTCGAAAATAATAGTCCTCTGAAAAGAATGAAAACAGCATTGATAAAATTGCCTTATTAAGGGGGGGCTATGCTGTTTTATGCTATTATTTCGTCAGTCGTTTATCTCCGTTGCCGGATGCAGTTTTCAGCCAAGCCGATGAATAAGAAAAGGTTTTGGAGCTGTTTACTCTCCAACGGAGGACGAAACTGCTCCAAATGGTTTACCGCTTGAACTTTTCGTTTTCTAAAAGAGGTTTGGCAACCTTTGCATCCGACAAAAGGAGATAAATGACCAGATATATAACAGTAGTATTACATTAAGGTAAAGAACAACCATGGTATAGTATTATTGCAATTTAACTATTTAAAGTTTGTTTATAATCAAATCATTTAAAGATTTTTGTCCTTCTATGATTTTTTGTATTTGATAAATGTCGTAATTAAATAAAAAATATCACGCATAATGACTTTTTCTTTTTTCTAAATTTCTTCAAATGACAAATTATTGTTACCTTTGTAATGTAATGTAGTTAATGGTTGCGCTTATAAAGTCCTTGGAAAGGATTTATGTATAAAAGAGGTAGATGTTTACTCTGTTCTTGCTTGGATTATCAGCATCACTGATATGAAATAACAAAAAAAATATACAATGGCTAAGCGGACGGACAGGCAGGGAAATAGTACAGATTCCCAATCCCCCTCTTTATAATACATTGCGTATAAGATTTATTAACTGTCTGGTCTGGGGAATCTACAGAGATTTAACGAATCAAGATGGGAAGAGTCAGTCTTTGTCTTGTCATAATGTTCTTCATCTGTAGTGCTCAAAAAATTGATGCACAAGTACAGAATATCAGAGAGAAACAAGATACCATTTCGGCGACTAAATCATTAGAGCATATCAGGCCCGAGAATATCAAGAAGGGACCATTGAATAATGCTTTGGATGTATTGAGTGGTCAGTCTGCCGGTGTGAACGTCACCACTAATGGGACTGACAGGCTCGCTATGCTGAATAGTATCCGTGTGCGTGGTACCACATCCATTATGGGTGGCAATGACCCGTTAGTAATTATTGACGGAGTGACATCTGACATCGCTACGCTATCTACCATATATCCCGCAGACATCGAGAGTTTCACTATTTTGAAGAATGCTACCGAAACGGCAATGTACGGTTCCCGTGGTGCTTCAGGTGTAATTGAGATTAAGACCAAGAAAGGAACGGGGCGAGGTTTCGAAATATCATATGATGGCAACTACGGATTCGAGTCAATGTATAAACATCTGCAAATGCTCAACGGCCCGGAGTATATAGCTACAGCAGAGGCACTTGGATTAGATTACAATAATGGTGGCTACAACACCAATTTTCACGATGTAATTACTCGTACGGGCTTGATACATCAGCATCACTTGGCTTTTAGCGGTGGTTCGGAAAACTCAAACTATCGAGCATCGTTCGGTTTTATGGATCATAATACAATTGTCAAAGTTAACGATTACCGAAATTTAGTGGTAAAACTTGATGCTACACAAAAGGCTTTCGATGGTCGCTTAGTTGGCGATTTTGGTGTATATGGCTACTCGTCAAAGATACACGACATTTTCGATACACGAATGCTGTTTTACTCGGCAGCTGCACAGAATCCTACATATCCAGCAGGAACTGATGTTAATGGCAACTGGGTGAAGAACTCGGCTGCATCACACATCAACCACCCCGGAGCACTCCTCTATGAGAAAAATGACTCCGAAGAACGGAATTTCAATACACATTTGGGGCTGAAATTTAATATCCTTGACAATTTGATATTGTCGGCTTTCGGCTCTTATTCATATTCATCTACGGGAAATGCTCAATTTTGTCCTACATGGGTGTGGGCGCAAGGCAATGTTTATCGTGGAGAGTTCAAGGGTGAAGACTACTTTACAAATGTGTCCCTCTCATATAACAATGCTTGGGGAGACTCACACCTTGATGCTGTTGTTGGCGCAGAATATCTTAAACAGGTAAGGACTGGTTTATGGGTGCAGGCAAAAGGAATAACAACAAATGATTTCTCCTATAATAACATCGGAGCAACATCATCGCGTCCTTTCGGTGGTACGAGCAGTAGCTATGAAGACCCGTCACTTGCTTCAATAATGGGTAGTGTCACATATAGTTACAAGGATAGATATTCTATTGCGGCAGCACTCCGTGGAGATGGCTCTTCAATGGTAAGCGATAACAATACTTTCGGATTCTTCCCATCAGTATCACTGGGTTGGGATGTAAAAAAAGAAGGCTTCCTCTCTGATACTGACTTTATAACAATGTTGAAACTAAGAACCGGATATGGTCGGTCAGGAAATCTTGGAGGTATAACATCCTATACAACACTTAATACCGTAAAGGAGAATGGTATCGTATCCATCAACGGTGCACCTACCGTAACAATGGGAAGTATACGCAACACGAATCCGGACCTTAAGTGGGAGACTCGTTCAACATTTAATATCGGTTTTGACTTAGGTATATGGGATAATCGGTTGATGCTTACCTCGGAATTATATTACTCAAAGACAACTGATATGCTCTATGAGTATGATGTTCCCGTTCCGACCTTTGCGTTCGATAAACTGATGGCAAATATCGGCTCGATGTCTAACCAGGGTGTCGAACTAGGAATCTCGGTAGTTCCCATTCAACGAAAGGATATGGAGATGAATATCAACTTCAATATGTCCTACCAGAAGAATAAGTTACTTTCGCTTAGTGGAGAGTATAATGGTATGCATATGACAGCTTCAGATATTACTCCGATTGGCTCGCTTTATGGTGCAGGTCAGAACGGTGGAGACAATAATGTAGTATATCAGATTGTAGGTCAGCCATTGGGGGTATTCTATCTACCTCACTGCAAAGGGCTTAAAGAAAATGAACTTGGTGGCTACAGTTACGATATTGAAGATTTGAATGATGATGGCGAGATTGATTTTAGCGATGGCGGAGACAGGTATATAGCAGGTCAGGCAACCCCCAAGGTAACTATTGGATCAAACATCAGTTTCCGTTACAAGTCCTTTGATATTGCCATGCAGATAAATGGTGCTTTCGGTCATAAGATATTCAATGGCACGGGCTTGGCTTATACCAATATGTCTATATTCCCTGACTACAATGTATTGAAGGGTGCTCCTGAAAAAAATATTATTGATCAGAATGTTTCAGACTATTGGTTGGAAAAAGGTGACTATGTAAATATTGAACATATTACCATAGGCTACAATATTCCAATGAAATCCAAGGCTGTGAAGTCATTGCGTCTTTCGGCAGGCATTAGCAACCTTGCAACAATCACAGGCTATAGCGGTCTTACTCCAATGATAAACAGTTATGTAGTAAGCAACACTTTGGGCATTGACGACAAACGCACCTATCCTTTATATCGTACCTATTCGTTAGGTCTTAGTATTCAATTCTAACCGCTTACAGTTATGAAAAGATATATAAACATATTGATGGTTGCTTTGGCAACGATGATGACCTCTTGTCTTACTGAAGACCCTAGAGATCAACTTTATGAAGAAGACATTTACAACAATGCCAACAACATATATATTAATGCAGTGGCTGTGCTCTACAATTACATTGGTGGCAGTGCAGACAGTGAGGGTTTACAGGGGACCTGTCGTGGGATTTATGACTATAACACACTTACTACAGACGAAGCCATGATACCTATTCGTGGTGGCGACTGGTACGATGGAGGTTTGTGGACGAATATGTATCAGCATAAGTGGAGTCCTAATGATTTACCACTCTACAATACTTGGAAATACCTCTACAAGGTTGTTGTGTTATCGAACAAATCTCTGCATATCATCGATAAGTATAGCCATAACCTATCTGAGGAGCAGAGAGTGGCCTACGAAGCTGAGGTGCGAGCTCTGAGAGCACTTTTCTACTACTACATTATGGATATGTATGGCAGAGTGCCCATCGTAACATCCTATGAACAACCGCAGGATGAAGTTGTGCAGAGCGAGCGTAGCGAGGTTTTCCGTTTTATCGTGAATGAGTTGCAGGAGGTTGCCGAGTTGTTGCCAAATGAGCGTAGTAATAAGATGGGTAACTACTATGGTCGTATAACAACACCTGTAGCTAATTTCCTTTTGGCTAAGTTGGCTCTTAATGCCGAGATATATTGTGATGATAATTGGACTGATGGCGTTCCACGGAACGGTAAAGAGATATTTTTCACCGTCGATGGTGAGAAACTCAACGCTTGGCAGACCTGTATCAAATATTGCAATAAACTTGCCGAGGTAGGTTATCGGTTGGAGGACGATTATAGCTATAATTTCTCTGTGCATAACGAGAACTCCAACGAAAACATATTCACCATTCCGTTGGATAAGAACCTCTATGCTGCGCAGTTCTGGTATCTCTTCCGATCACGACACTACAACCATGGCGGTGCGTTGGGTGGCTCATCGGAAAATGGTACCAGTGCCAATATCTCAACAGTCTTAGCCAACGGATACGGCACAGATGATGTAGATGCTCGCTTTGAAAAGAACTTCTATGCCGGCATCGTAGAGGTTGATGGAAAGCCTGTAATGATGGACAATGGACAGCAGTTGGAGTATTTCCCATTGGAGCTAAAGTTGAATCTTACGGGAAGCTCCTATGTCAAGACAGCTGGTGCTCGTATGGCAAAATATGAGGTTGATAGGACCTCACATTCCGACGGTAGACAACCGGATAACGACATCGTGCTATTCCGCTATGCCGATGCTCTCCTGATGAAGTCCGAGGCAAAGGTACGTAATGGTGAGGATGGCTCGTTGGAGTTGAACGAAGTCCGAGGTCGTGTTGGTATGCCATATCGAGAAGCTACGCTTGAGAACATATTGAAAGAGCGTTTGTTGGAGTTAGTATGGGAAGGCTGGCGACGACAAGATATGGTGCGTTTTGGAGTTTATCACAAATCATACGATCAGCGAGTCCAACTGGCTGATGAGAAAAATGGGTATACCACAGTTTTTCCTATTCCACAAAAAAGTATAGACTTGAACCCAAAATTGAAACAAAATGTTGGATATAAATAACTTTAGCCTATGAGTATTCAATTTGACATTGCAAAACAGATTATAGCTGAAACATGCCCTAATCGCAAACTTAAGTTGGAGAATATTCGCCTTTTTGCAGATATTATTCAGCCTAAGAAATATCAAAAAGGTGATATAATTCTAAATGAAGGTGATATCTGTAATTGCCTATTTTATATAGAAAAGGGATTTATTAGACAGCACTACCTAAAGCATGATAAGGATGTGATAGAACATTTAGCATGTGAAAAAGATGTTGTCTGGTGTATTGACAGCTATTTTAACCGAGAGCCAACACATCTTATGATGGATGCTGTAGAAAACAGTGTTTTATGGGAAATTCCGCGTGATATAATGGAAGAACTTTCTGATGCTAATGGTGATATAGCTTATCTATATCGGAGTTTTTTTGAAAATTCCTTAATGTTATCACAATTAAAGGCTGACATTTTACGTTTCGAATCAGCAAATGACAGATACGCTAGATTACAGCAACATTTTCCTGAAATAACTAGAAGAGCACCTTTGACAATGATTGCTTCATATCTTCAGATGACATTGGAAACATTAAGCAGAGTACGTGTATCAATAGCTAATGCTGAGAGCAAATAAAGCAAACTAACTATTAGGACTTAACTAACATCAAAAACAGGTCAGGATATAGCGTCCTGACCTGTTTCTTTAATAAACTTAAAAGCTATGGATTAATGAGATGTTAGTCATCGTCATCATCATCGAATTCATCCTCATCGTCGTCATCATCATATTCTATTGCTTCACTTTCTTCAATAATGTTACTAAAAGCTCCTGTTAAATCAAAATGATAGTTCTTTTTATTGTTAGAATATGGAAAATAAGAAGGAAGAGCCAACTTTGAACAAGGTAACGTTCGTAAACGGTGTGCAGATTAAAAACAAAAGTGGAAAGCACTGATGTGGGATAATTTTATCTATTATGGTAAGATTAATCAAAACAGAGGCAGTCATAAGTGTACTGATGGGGCATTTTATAAAGAAATTATTGTTTATCTTGCTGTTTGTCGGGGTACTGATTGCTCCGGCAAACGCACAAAACGAAAAGAATATGTATTCGTACAAGAAAATTGGCAACAAGTATATTGTCAGCATTAACAATCATACTGAAATTGTGAAAGCCCTGAATGCTTTCTGCAAGGAGAAAGGAATTCTGTCGGGTTCTATCAACGGGATTGGTGCTATCGGAGAGCTGACCCTCCGTTTCTTCAATCCCAAGACAAAAGCATATGATGATAAGACATTCCGGGAGCAAATGGAAATATCCAACCTTACAGGGAATATATCATCTATGAATGAGCAGGTATATCTTCATTTGCATATAACCGTCGGCAGGAGCGACTATTCCGCTTTAGCCGGACATCTACTTTCCGCAATACAGAATGGTGCAGGGGAGTTCGTGGTGGAAGATTATAGCGAGCGGATAAGTCGCACATATAATCCGGATTTAGGACTGAATATATACGATTTTGAAAGATAGTTGCCTATAAATATCGCTTGGAATACAGGATAATACATCATTCAGCTTAGATAATATATATCAAAAAAAGTTTATCAATTCTGTCACGTTAACTTTGCAACAGAAATAATTTAAAGACTATCAAATATGGATAAAGACAAGGATATGAGCCGCCGGAGATTCCTTAAAATGGCGGCATTGACAGGAGCTGCCATGTGTGTCGGGCCTACCTTGAACAAGGTAACGGCAGCAGAACGGGTATGGATGGGGAAACAACAAGTTGCAAACAACATCCCTGCAGGCATGGCGGCGGTGCGCACTCGGCGAACATTGGGACACGGAAATACGGCATTCACTGTTTCTGCAATGGGATATGGCTGTATGGGCTTGAACCATAACCACAGCCAGTACCCGAGCAGGGAAAAAGAAATCGCCCTGGTGCATGAAGCTGTTGAACGTGGGGTGACCCTTTTCGATACAGCCGAAAGCTACGGCTACCACATCAATGAAAAATTGGTCGGCGAAGCCTTGAAAGGATATACCGACCGGGTATTTGTGTCATCGAAGTTCGGACATAAGTTTGTAAACGGTGTGCAGATTAAAACCGAAGAGGACAGCACTCCGGCCAACATCCGCCGGGTTTGTGAAAACTCGTTGCGCAATCTCGGAGTTGAAACATTGGGCATGTTCTACCAGCACCGCATAGACCCGAACACACCGATTGAAGCGGTGGCTGAAACATGCAGCAAACTCATCAAGGAAGGTAAAATCCTGCATTGGGGCATGTGTGAAGTAAACGTTGATACCATCCGCCGTGCGCACAAGATATGTCCGGTTACGGCAATCCAAAGCGAATATCACTTGATGCACCGCATGGTAGAGACGAACGGAGTGTTGGAGCTGTGCGAGGATTTGGGCATCGGTTTCGTTCCATACAGTCCGCTGAACCGTGGTTTTTTGGGCGGTATGATCAATGAATATACCAAGTTTGATGTTACCAACGACAACCGGCAGACCTTGCCACGCTTCCAGCCCGAAGCCATACGCGCCAACTATCGTATTGTGGAAGTTCTTAACGCTTTCGGCCGTACAAGAGGCATTACCCCGGCACAGATAGCTTTGGCCTGGCTGATGAACAAGAAGCCTTTTATCGTGCCTATTCCGGGCACCACCAAACTCTCTCATCTGGAAGAGAACCTTCGTGCCTGCGACATCCGTTTCACGGCAGAAGAGATAGAAGAACTGGAAACAGCCGTAGCTGCCATTCCTGTGGTGGGTAGCCGCTACGATGCCTTGCAGGAGTCTAAAATCCCAAAATAATCCGTGTATGAAGAAACAGATATTTTACATGACGTTCATCGCTTTACTGTCGGGCTGTAATTGTTACAAAGGGAATATTCTGCAAATAGAGGAACAAGGCAGTTTTGCCGTAGGTGGCACCGTACTGACCGATTCATTGGGACACAAATACCACGGCGACCATGCTTATGTATTTTATCAGAAACCGGTTGATGCACGGAAATATCCGCTTGTTTTTGCACATGGTGTCGGCCAGTTTTCCAAAACATGGGAGACCACTCCTGACGGACGCGAAGGGTTTCAGAATATATTTCTTCGCAAAGGTTTCTCCACCTATCTTGTCGACCAGCCTCGCCGGGGAAATGCCGGACGGAGTACGGAAGCTGTCACACTGGAACCGGTATTCGATGAAGAAGAATGGTTCAACCGTTTCCGTGTGGGAATCTATCCTGATTATTTCGAGGGTGTACAGTTCAGTCGCGACCGGGAAGCCTTAAACCAGTACTTCCGGCAGATGACGCCGACCATCGGACCTTTGGACTTCGATGTCTATTCCGATGCCTATGCTGCTCTTTTTGACAAAATCGGTCCGGCCATATTTGTCACTCATTCACAAGGCGGTCCGGTGGGTTGGTTTACTTTGCTCAAAACGAAGAACATCAAAGCCATTGTAGCATACGAACCCGGTGGAAGTGTACCCTTCCCAACCGGTCAAGTTCCCGAAGAAGGCAAAGTCTTGACACGGTCTAAAAAAACAGAAGGAATAGAAGTCCCTATGGCAGTTTTCAAGAGATACATGGAAATTCCCATCATCATTTACTATGGGGATAACCTGCCCGAAACAGACGAACATCCGGAACTTTACGAATGGACACGCCGTCTGCATCTCATGCGCAAGTGGGCCGAAATGCTCAATAAGCTGGGCGGTGACGTGACGGTCATTCATCTGCCCGATGTCGGTCTGCATGGGAATACGCACTTCCCGATGTCGGATTTGAACAATGTGGAAGTAGCTGACCTGCTGTCGAAGTGGCTGTATGAGAAACAGCTGGACAGATAGAAATTAACAGAGGATAACCCCAAAACCTAAATAAAAATAGTTATGAAACTGAAGTGCTTATTGGCAATGCTGCTCTTAACCTTCCTTTCGTGCAGCAACACTCCGGCTGTTGAAGATAAGATAGATTCGTTGCCTCACTCAGAGCCGGGGAAAACATTGATAGTCTATTTCTCATGGAGCGGACATACGCAAACTGTAGCCAACATTATCCATGAACTTATTGGATGCGACATGGTGGAGATTGAACCGGAAGAACCCTATTCTGATGAATATAATGAAGTGGTTGACCGTTTCAAAAATGAAAGAGACAATCATATTCTTCCAGCTCTGCGTACAAAAGTAGAGAATATGGATGATTATGATACATTGATTATCGGTAGTCCTATTTGGGGTGGTCTTCTGTCTTCTCCTGTAAAAAGTTTCCTGTCCGGTTATGATTTGTCCGGGAAAAAGATACTCCCATTCTGTACACATGGAGGAAGCGGAACAGCACAAAGTGTGGATAATATCCGCAAACTATGTCCCCATGCTGAAATATTGCTGTTTATGGCAGTCAAACTGCAAACTCTCGGAATGAAGTGAAAAAATGGCTGTCAGAAGCCGGATTTTCTGTCGAATTAAATTACGCCCGTTTAATAGTTTTAATACTGAAATGAAATATCCTTTGTTATCCGCACTCTTTCATCCCCTTTTTCAGAGATTTGCAGATAGACCAGTAGTTGAGATTAGGGAATATGAGATTGTCTTCCTGACAGGGTCGGTAACGCTCGATAATCTGCAAAGGAGTATCCAACAGTTTCACTTGGAACGGCACTTTTGTCTTGTACCGTTTGGACAATATCCACTTCTCACCATTCACTTCTACGATGTTGCTATTGGTTAGTTCCTTGATGTCCACGAAAGAGAGGGCAGTGAAGCTGGCGAAAACAAAAATGTCACGAATATAGAACAGTTGGACATCCCCAACTCGTGCGTCATCAACGTTTTCAGTTCATCTTCCGTCAGGAACTCACGTTCCGTCACATTAGGGCTGATGTGGAATTGGGCAAACGTTTTTTTCGGTATTAGTCCGTTAAAGTGCACACACATGACAACGCCTTTCAGCCACATGCATTTTTCCCATATCGTCCCGTTGTGAAGTCCCGCTTTCGTTGATAGGTAGGCTGCAAACCCCTTGATGAAGTCGGGCTTAATCTCCAGCATGAACATATCCGTCCGTCTGTAAAAAGACTTGATGAACGCTGCCACATGGTTTCTTGCCACCACCCGTGAACGGTGGTTGCCATTACCCTGTCTTTTCCGACACGCTTCTTGAATACTTCGTTCTCACGTCCGGACGCTTTGAGCAGTGTCTCATACTCACTGCCGATACCCTGATAAGCATTGCTCACCATTTCAGCCGTCACGAACGCTTCACGGTCGAATATACGCAGGTAGTGCTTGATGATTTGAGCCTTGATGTTGTCAAGGGCAAGGTTGATATCACGTACTTCCGCACTCTTGCCTTTCGCCCTGTTCCCTTTCACGTCCCAAAGCGTTTTCGGGATACTCTACTTATAGCTGAACTGCGTCACAATCCCGTTAATCGTTACCCGTCCTATGATGCGGACAATATCGTTTTTCTCCTTGTTGCCGTTCACGTAGAACAGCACTTTGAATGTACTTCTTGCCATACTCGTTTTTTAAGTTTAAAATTAAGTATCAATGAGTTATGCCTTGTAAACCAACCGAAGCCATACGGAGAAAAATTCAGCACGGAGTATCAAAAACCACCTTTCACGGGGTAATGATTTAGCAACCTTTCTACTTCATAAATTTACTTTTTTTTGCGTTACCTCGTTTTATGCCTTTGTCCTCATTTGTCCTCACAAACGCTTTATTCATAGCCGTTTTAAAAACATTTCCGCCTTTCTATTCCTCTTTTCCACAGATTTTTAGTAAATTTATATCCGTCTAATTTTTAAGGTCCTATGTTCAGACTCAATCTAACCAAACATTGCATAAAGTGGTACTGTTTCATCCAAATGCAACTGATGGACACGTTCGTACATTATTTTGTGCTTGTATCGTTATATCTATTGCAGCTATTATCTGTAGTTCATTTGTATCCATGGCCCATTACAGACAGGCGTTATTCAGTATGACTTATTTTTCCTCCCTGGTGTTTTTTTGTGGAGTATGCATTGCGCATTTGCGGCACCGGTCAAATATCCGGATAGAGACATAAACCGTACACGATGGAAATATATTTTTTCATTCTATGGTTTGTGGACTCCGTGACCATTCTCCCTTATATGTTAACCTATATGTATTGGGATACGAATATTGTCCATGTCATTATCCTCCTTTACATTTTTATTATTGTCAAATAGATAAGATACTTACGGAAGAGTGGGTTATGACCTATATACCTGCGGTATCATGGTCTGTTTTTCTGCTATTCTGCTATACTATATAGAGCTTAATGTACAGCTTGAGGATTTCAAAACATTCGTGACGGGCTTTGGTGGGCAGTAATTCTAAGACTTTAAATAAAGAAAAATTAAGCCACCCCTTAAAAAAAAGAGATATTTCCTTTCAAAGAATTCATTTCTTTTATTACATTTGTATTAGTCTTTTGAAAATAGAAGATTTATAGTAAAGCGTTAAGGCATTATCCAAGTTCAGGAAATCCCCAATTTCGAAACAACAATTGGATAATACATTGGACGCTCCACGTTCTATCTATATAGATTTTTGTTATATATAGGCGTGGGGCTTTGTGTATTATATGTTGTTGAGTATGGGGATACTTCTGAACGGTAATACCAAAGTTCCCACGCTTAACTTTATATAAACACAACTCCAGGGAACAGGGTTGGCTTATAATAAACATTATGAAAGCAACTTGTTTTAAAAGCGAGACAACTGTCTCCAACGACTTTCCCCCTTTGTTTGTTACTGTCTTTTGTGGAATATTCTATCCTTTCATTTCCATTCCTGTCTCTTTCGGAACATACCGTTCATTATCATACAAATTACATGCCAAAGCACTTTTCTGCCTTCTCCTGCTATGGTACTAGATAATAGTAACTCCCCCTATCACATAGAGGAAGAACTTTGGTTACAGATACTTTCTCTGTCAAGAGAGTTGCAGGAGTGTAAAGCTAGTCTGCACCATAATACTTTGGACTGTATTTCCGATAAGATTGAAGGAATAGAAAGAGAACTGGATGTCTTATTGGATATTCTGCAAGGGAGGCAAGACAAAAAGACATCATAGTGCTATTTTTTATGACAATTTGTCTACGCCGATAAGTTATCCTATTATTTAAGCCTCGTTTAAGAATTCCGTTTTATGGGTTACCCACAATCGAATGGAATTTTTATATACTGAGAATAACACATGATATTAGTAATGGATTTTCAATATTCAGAGTGATAATGGATAAACGAATAGAAAACGCCATGAATGAGTTGATCAATACAGAAATATGGTCAACCGGTTTATACCTGTCATTGCAGGTTTATTTTGAAGATGAACGGCTTCCAATACTTAGCTCCTGGCTGAACTCCCAAGCACAGGACAATATGAACAAGGTTTATCAGATGATGAATCGGATATGCCATGATGGAGGATGTGTTGTAATCAATGAAATGAAACGGGATACACATGAATGGACAACGCCATTGAATGCCTTGAATGAATTGCTTGAACATGAGCAGTACATATCACGTCAGGTAAACACATTTCTCATATTATGCTGGAATGTAAGCATGTCCTTCCATTCTTTCATCAGCGGGCTGTATGCAGACCGTATATATGTAAGTACGGCATTTATGGAATTGTTACGTATCCTCGCCAAGGAAAACGAACGGAAACTACCTTATTTTTGACGGTATGGATTTAAGATTGATGTTATGCAAAATTTAATATTGCAGAATGCTATCTGGTATGTTTTTTGCGATATAATAATCGATAATAAACTATATGTCATCATGGATATATTTGTATATTTAACATTGTGTTTCACTTCGCTATTCACCTTGATGGACCCTCTTGGAGTGATGCCGGTATTCCTGCAAATGACTGATGGAATGGATACGAAAGAACGCAGATATATCGCCTTGAAAGCATGTACCATTGCATTTATCATATTAGTCCTTTTTACATTATCGGGCAGGTTTCTGTTTCATTTTTTCGGCATCTCAACAAACGGATTCCGGATTGTGGGAGGTATCATCATCTTTAAAATCGGATATGATATGTTGCAGGCACATTTTACCCATGTGAAACTGAATGAAACTGAACGAAAAGAATATTCCAAAGATATAACCATCACACCTCTTGCCATTCCGATGTTATGCGGTCCGGGAGCGATTTCCAGTGGAATAACATTGATGGAAGATGCTTCGGAATATACTTTCAAAATAGTATTGCTTGGCGTAATCGCTTTGGTCTGCATTCTTTCCTTCTTTATTCTGTGCGCGTCCACCCAGCTTTTAAAAATCTTGGGAGAGACGGGAAACAATGTGATGATGAGACTGATGGGACTTATTCTAATGGTGATCGCCGTGGAATGTTTTATCAGCGGGATACGTCCGGTATTAATTGAAATCTTGAAACAAGCCCATGCTTGTTCTTAAAGAAGAGAGATAATTTGGATTTATTATTAACATTAAAAGTTTGATTCATCATGACTGAAAAATTGCAAAATGCTCTGAATGAGCAAATCACAGCAGAATTATGGTCTGCCAACCTGTATTTATCAATGTCTTTTTATCTGGAAAGAGAGGGCTTTTCCGGAATGGCTCGCTGGATGCAGAAACAGTCTGCAGAAGAGACCGGGCATGCATATGCCATTGCCGGGTACATGATTAAGCGTGAGGCAACCCCGAAAGTAGACAAGGTCGATGTGGTTCCACAAGGTTGGGGTAACCCTGTTGAAGTATTCGAGCATGCTTTGGAGCATGAAAAACATGTTTCCAAACTGATTGATGAGTTGGTACAGGTAGCATCCGAAGAGAAAGACAATGCCACTCAGGACTTCTTGTGGCAATTTGTTCGTGAGCAAGTAGAAGATGAAGCGAATGTACTCAATATTGTTAGTCATCTGAGGAAAGCCGGAGACTGTGCTATCCTTTTTATGGATGCAAAACTGGGTGAACGGGAGTCATAAACCAGAATAATCAATAAAAATAAATAAAATGAAAATAGTAGATTTATTGGGAGGAAAGGCTGAGTACTACCTGAACCATACATGTAAGACGATAGACAAACAACTTATCCATATTCCGGGACCGGATATGATAGATAAGGTATGGATGAATTCCGACAGGAATATCCGTACATTGGAAAGTTTGCAGGCTTTATACGGACATGGACGTCTGGCCAATACGGGCTATGTATCCATTCTGCCTGTAGACCAGGGCATAGAACATTCTGCAGGAGCGTCTTTCGCCCCCAATCCGCTTTATTTCGATCCCGAAAACATCATAAAGCTGGCCATTGAAGGAGGGTGTAATGCCGTGGCATCCACATTCGGTGTGTTGGGCGCCGTGGCACGCAAATATGCACACAAGATACCTTTTATCGTCAAGCTGAACCATAATGAGTTGCTGACTTATCCGAACAGCTACGACCAGGTAATGTTCGGTACGGTGAAAGAGGCATGGAACATGGGAGCCGTAGCTGTCGGTGCTACCATTTATTTCGGTTCGGAACAAAGCCGCCGCCAGATAGTGGAAGTGTCACAGGCTTTTGAATATGCCCACGAACTGGGAATGGCTACTATTCTGTGGTGCTATTTGAGAAACAGCAGCTTCAAAAAGGATGGTACCGACTATCATGCCGCTGCCGACTTGACAGGACAAGCCAACCATATCGGGGTTACCATTAAAGCCGATATCGTGAAGCAGAAGCTCCCATCCAATAACGGCGGTTTCAAGGCTATCGGATTCGGAAAGACAAACGAGTGTATGTATTCGGAACTGACCACTGACCATCCGATAGACCTTTGCCGTTATCAGGTGGCGAATGGCTATATGGGACGTGTCGGATTGATTAACTCGGGCGGTGAATCCCATGGGGAATCCGACCTGCATGATGCTGTCGTAACGGCAGTAGTAAATAAGCGTGCAGGTGGTATGGGGCTGATCAGCGGTCGTAAGGCTTTCCAGAAACCGATGAAAGACGGAATTCAACTTCTGAACACCATTCAGGACGTATATCTGGATTCTTCAATAACCATTGCATAAAGAAGAAGTATCCATGAAAAGAATAGTGTTATTACGTCATGGCGAAAGTCTATGGAACAAAGAAAACCGTTTTACTGGATGGACGGACGTGGATTTAAGCGAGAAAGGAGTTGAAGAAGCCTGCAAGGCAGGCGATGCATTACGGGAGGCTGGATTTTCTTTTGAGGCAGCTTACACTTCTTACTTGAAACGTGCCGTAAAAACGTTGAACTGTGTCTTGGACCGGCTGGATAAAGACTGGATTCCGGTTGAAAAGACCTGGCGGCTGAACGAGAAGCATTACGGCATGCTTCAGGGACTGAATAAGAGTGAAACAGCGGTCCAATATGGTGAAGAACAAGTACACATCTGGCGAAGAAGCTATGACGTGGCTCCCGCTCCGGTAGGCAAAGATGATCCCCGTAATCCGGGCATGGATATCCGCTATGCCGGTGTACCAGATAGCGAACTTCCCCGTACGGAATCCCTGAAAGATACTATTGGGCGTGTCATGCCTTACTGGAAATGCATCATCTTTCCCGCATTGATGTATAAGGACAGCCTGCTGGTAGTCGCCCATGGTAACAGCCTGCGCGGAATCATCAAGCATCTCAAAGGAATTTCCGATACGGATATTTCCAACCTGAACTTGCCTACGGCAGTTCCTTATGTCTTTGAATTTGACGACAGGCTGGTTCTTGTCAAGGACTACTACCTTGGAAACCCGGAAGAGATACGGAAACGGGCAGAAGCTGTGGCCAAACAAGGGATGGCTAAAAAATAAAAATCTGTCTATCAAGCAGATGCTTTTTTTTAAGTTTTAATTATTAACTTTTAAAGAGGAGGTAAAAATGGTACCTGTAAAAACAAACCAGAATTGGTTACCGAGTATTTTTAACGATTTCTTTGACAATGAATGGATGGCAAGAGCAAACGCTACGGCTCCAGCCATCAATGTGATTGAGAATGAAAAGGACTACAAGGTAGAACTGGCAGCTCCGGGAATGACCAAGAATGATTTTAAGGTAAGTGTGGATGAAAGCAACAATCTGGTAATCTGCATGGAAAAAAAGGACGAGAAAAAGGAGGAGAAGAAAGACGGAAAATACTTGCGCCGTGAATTCTCCTATTCCCGATTCCAGCAGAGTATCCTGCTGCCGGATAATGTGGAAAAAGATAAAATTTCGGCCAAAGTGGAACACGGGGTCCTGTTTATCGATATTCCCAAAGTCGTAGATAAGAAGGTTCAGGAAACCACCAAAACTATTGATGTCAAATAAGATATCTTGATGAGACTCTACAGAAGGCATTTCTTATTATCAGGGAATGCCTTCACCCGGATATTTGAATTCCAAAATAAATATAATGAGAGGATTTGATTTCGATAAAGCGCTGGTAGCCCTTCAGAATGAACTGCATTGTTTTGCATATAAACTGACTGCTGACAAGGATGAAGCAGAAAACTTGTTGCAGGAAACAATGTTGAGGACGTTGGATAATAAGGATAAGTTTGATTCCGGTACGAATTTTAAAGGCTGGATGTATACCATCATGCGCAATGCATTTATCAATAATTGCCGGACAAAGAAAATACGAGGGAATTTATATGTATTATCAGAACCTGAATATCATTTCCTGTTAAGGGACGACTCTTTCATTTTCGTGGATAACGGGCATGATGCAAAAGAGATAAGGGAAGCCCTTAAAACATTGCCTAAAGCACATTATGTCGTTTTTATGTTGTACCGGAGTCAAATATCGGGAAATAGCCGCAAAGATAGGAGTGTCACTGAGTACGATAAAAAGCCGTATCTTTTATAGCAGAAAAAGGCTAAAACAGTTGCTTTCTAATTTTGCCTGATTAATTAAAATATAAAAAACAAATTATGGATAACAAGTATATTGGAATTCTGACTTCCGGAGGGGATGCTTCAGGAATGAACGCGGCTATCCGTGCCGTGACCCGCGCCGCCATTTTTAACGGATTTAAAGTGAAAGGAATTTATAGAGGTTACGAGGGGCTGATTGCCGGTGAAGTGAAAGAACTCACGACGGAAGATGTAAGTAGCATTATCCAGAGGGGAGGCACCATACTGAAAACAGCTCGCTCCGAGACTTTCACCACTCCCGAAGGACGCAAGAAAGCTTATAAGGTCATACAGAAAGAGAACATCAATGCTTTGATAATTATCGGTGGAGACGGTTCCCTGACGGGAGCCCGTATCTTTGCGGAGGAGTATGATGTGACGTGCATAGGATTGCCCGGCACCATTGACAATGACCTATATGGTACCGATTTTACCATAGGATATGATACGGCATTGAACACCATTGTGGAATGCGTGGATAAAATCAGGGACACGGCAACCTCCCATGACCGTATCTTCTTTGTCGAAGTGATGGGGCGTGATGCGGGCTTCCTGGCACAAAACAGCGCAATAGCTTCCGGTGCTGAAGCGGCCATCATCCCGGAGGACAGGACGGACGTGGACCAGTTGGAAACATTCATCGGGCGCGGATTCAGAAAGACGAAAAACAGCAGCATCGTAATTGTGACCGAAAGTCCTGAAAACAAGAATGGAGGTGCCATATATTACGCCGACCGGGTAAAGAAGGAATATCCCGGGTATGATGTCAGGGTTTCTATCCTGGGCCATCTGCAACGGGGTGGTGCTCCGAGTGCCAATGACCGTATACTGGCAAGCCGGCTGGGTGAAGCCGCAATCCAGGCCTTAATGGAAGGCCAGCGAAATGTTATGATAGGCATACGGAACAACGAGATTGTTTATGTTCCTTTTGTCCAGGCAATCAAAAAGGACAAGCCTATTGACAAAAGCCTGATCCGGGTCCTTAACGAATTATCGATCTAAAATAACCGTTAATATGTCAGAAGTTGCTCCTTTAATATCGGATCTTGCCATAATTCTGATTATTGCCGGTATTGTAACCGTCATTTTCAAGTGGCTGAAGCAACCGGTCATATTGGGCTACATTGTAGCCGGTATTATGGCGGGTCCTTCCGTTTCTCTGGTCCCGACTGTTTCCGATCCTGCCAATATCAAAATATGGGCGGACATCGGTGTCATTTTTCTGCTGTTCGCGATGGGACTGGACTTTTCGTTCAAGAAATTGATAAATGTGGGCATTACGGCTATCGTTGCCACTGTCACTATTGTATGTGGCATGATGTTCATAGGTTATACAGCGGGGAATGCAATGGGGTTCTCCCACATGAGCAGTATTTTTCTGGGTGGAATGTTGTCCATGTCGTCCACGGCCATCGTATTCAAGGCCTTCAATGACATGGGACTTCTCCAACAGAAATTCACTGGCATTGTCTTGGGGATTCTTGTTATCGAAGATCTGGTGGCTGTAGTGATGATGGTTGTTCTTTCCACGTTGGCGGTAGGCAAACATTTTGAAGGGAAGGAGATGCTGGAAAGTATATTGAAGCTGGCCGCTTTCCTGATTTTCTGGTCGGCATTGGGTATCTATCTGATACCTACCCTGCTGAAGAAGATACGCCGTTTCACCAGCAACGAGATTTTATTGATAACCTCTCTGGGACTTTGCCTGGGAATGGTGATGATTGCGACAAAAGCGGGATTTTCTGCCGCATTGGGAGCCTTTGTCATGGGGTCCCTGCTGGCAGAGACCGTTGAAGCGGAAAAAATCGTACATATCGTACAGCCGGTAAAAGACCTGTTCGCTTCCATATTTTTCGTGTCGGTAGGAATGATGATCGATCCTGCCATGATGTGGGAATATGCCGTCCCTATTTTCATCCTGACATTGCTGGTACTGTCCGGTCAGGTACTGTTCGGGAGCTTTGGTGTCTTGCTTTCCGGCCAGCCGTTGAAAATTGCCATACAGTCCGGCTTTTCACTGACACAGGTCGGTGAATTCGCATTCATCATCGCATCTTTAGGCGTCAGTCTGAATGTTACGGACAAGTATCTCTATCCGGTCATAGTGGCAGTATCTGTCATAACGACTTTTCTTACCCCCTATATGATACGGCTTTCGGAACCAGCATACCGGTTTATAGACATCCACATGCCTGAATCCCTGAAAGATTATCTCGTACACTATACGTCCGGGGCAATGACTGTAAAACACCAGGGTACTTGGCATAAACTGATCCGGTCTATGCTGGTGTCTGTCACACTCTATCTGGTCGTATGCGTTTTTTTCATCACTTTATATTTTTCCTATGTGCATCCTTTGATTAGGAAAAGTCTGCCGGGAATGGAAGGGAACTTGTTGGGCTTCATCATCATCTTTCTTGTCATATCCCCGTTTCTATGGGCCATCATCATGAAAAGGAACAATTCAACCGAGTTCCGTAAACTCTGGACGGACAACAAGTTCAACAGAGGGCCTTTGGTATCAATAGTACTTGTCAAAATACTGATCTGCACGATTATCATGATGAGTATCATTACCCATCTTTTCAATGTTGCCTTGGGAGCCGGGTTGGTAGTCTCTTCCATTATCATTGCCGTCATTTATTTTTCCAAGCGGATCAAGAAACGGTCGCTGACTATAGAGAGACAATTTATGGCAAACTTTCAGGGGACGGACGGGAATGGACTTTCTACAGAAAGTGATACAGGCTCCACCCTTGGCAGCAATATCCCGTTCAAGGAATTACATTTGGCGGATTTCACAGTATCCCCTGATTCCATATATGTGGGCAGAACATTAAAAGAAAGCAGCTTGCGCACCTTGTTTCAGATAAATGTGATTTCAATCACCCGTGGAGAAAAACGCCTAGATATACCACAAGGGGAAGAACATCTCTATCCATATGACAAGGTTACGGTCGTAGGTACGGACCGACAGTTGGAAAGCTTCCGGACATCCATGGAGCAAAAGAAGGTAGAAAGGAACGGGAACGGAACATCCTCGCAGGATGAGATGGAAATAGGGCAATTTCCTGTCGAAGGAGGTTCACCATTGATCGGAAAGACGATCCGGGAGGCAGACATATCGGATAGCATCATTATCGGAATAGAGAGGAGTACCGTGAATATTATGAATCCAGACCCTGATACAATTTTCAAGGAGAATGATACGGTATGGATTGTCGGTAAACGAAAAATAATAAAAGGACTGAATAAAGATTAGGACTTATTTAATTAAAATGTCATGGAATATTCAAGTTATAATGTAAATACCCCTCAGTGGAGGGAGATTACAGTAGGTTCACATCTTCCTGCAGAACTGCGAAAACTTGCAGAAATCGCACATAATCTCTGGTGGACATGGAATGATGACGCAAAGAAACTGTATTGTGATTTGGATTCGGAACTTTGGAAAGAGGTGGAACAGAATCCGGTATTGTTTCTGGAGCGGATAAATTATGAGAAGCTTGTAGCGCTGGCACATGATGAGAACTTTGTCTATAAAATGGATGCCGTCTATTCCGCCTTCAAAAAATACGTAGATGTGGAACCGGATCACCAGCGCCCGTCAATAGCTTATTTCAGCATGGAATACGGCTTGGATGAAGTCCTTAAGATATATTCCGGCGGTTTGGGAATGTTGGCGGGGGATTACCTGAAAGAGGCGTCGGACAGCAATGTGGACCTTTGTGCCATAGGACTTTTGTACCGTTACGGTTATTTTGACCAGTCGCTTTCCATGGACGGCCAGCAGACAGTCAATTATAAAGCGCAGAATTTCGGGCAGCTCCCGATTGAAAAGGTAATGCAACCGGATGGGAAACAACTGGTAATCCACGTCCCCTATGCCGACAGTTTTGTGGTACATGCCAATGTCTGGAAAGCCAGTGTGGGGCGTATTCCCCTTTATCTGCTGGATACGGACAATGAACTCAACAGCGAGTTTGACCGCCCTATCACTCACCATCTGTATGGAGGCGACTGGGAGAATCGGCTAAAACAGGAAATACTGCTTGGCATAGGCGGGATGATAACGCTGAGAGCTTTAGGTATAACGAAAGATGTATATCACTGTAATGAGGGGCATGCCGCACTGATCAATATCCAGCGGCTTTGTGATTACATAAATGGCGGCTTGAATTTCGGGCAGGCCATGGAGCTGGTACGTGCTTCCTCACTTTATACCGTACATACTCCCGTACCCGCTGGTCATGATTATTTTGACGAAGGGCTTTTCAATAAATATATGAAGGGATATCCTGGCAAGTTGGGTATAACCTGGGATAACCTGATGGATCTCGGGCGTCACAATCCGGGAGACAAGGAGGAACGTTTCTGCATGTCTGTCTTCGCCTGCAAGACCTGCCAGGAGGTAAACGGTGTCAGCAAGTTGCATAAATCGGTATCCCAGCAAATGTTTGCGCCGATCTGGAAGGGATACTTCCCGGAAGAGAACCATGTGGGTTATGTAACCAACGGGGTACATCTGCCTACCTGGTGTGCGGCAGAATGGAAAAAGCTTTTCAAGGACAATTTTGATGAGAATTTTTTCTGCGACCAGTCCAATCAGAAAATCTGGGAGGCCGTCTATGGCATCCCGGATGAAGAGATATGGAATACCCGGTTAAAACAGAAAGCAAAATTGCTGGACTATATCAAAAGCAAATGCAGCAAGGACTGGCTCAGGAGTCAGATTGATCCGGCATTGAGCGTTTCCATTTTTGAGAGATTCAATCCCGATGCTCTTCTAATAGGCTTCGGACGCCGTTTTGCTACATATAAGAGGGCTCATCTTCTGTTCACGGATATAGACCGACTTGCCAGGATTGTGAATAATCCGAAATATCCGGTACAGTTCATCTTTGCAGGCAAAGCCCATCCCAATGACGGTGCCGGGCAGGGGCTGATCAAGCAAATCGTGGAAATATCCCGGCGTCCGGAATTTTTAGGTAAAATCATATTCTTGGAGAATTACGACATGGACCTGGCACGCCATCTTATCTCGGGGGTGGATATTTGGATGAACACCCCTACGCGGTTGGCAGAAGCTTCGGGTACGTCGGGCGAGAAGGCATTGATGAACGGTGTGCTTAATTTCTCCGTGCTGGACGGTTGGTGGTATGAAGGATACCGTAAGGATGCTGGATGGGCACTGACTGATAAAAGGACTTATCAGAATGAACAGTACCAAAACCAGCTGGATGCCGAAGCCATCTATTATTTGTTGGAGCATGACATCCTGCCACTGTATTACGAGCATGGGGGGAAGAACTATTCGGAAGACTGGGTCAAGTATATCAAGAACTCAATCGCACAAATCGCTCCCCATTTTACCATGAAAAGACAGTTGGACGACTACTATGACAGGTTCTATAACAAACTGTCAGAGCATTTCCACATTCTGGCAGCCGACAACTTTGCGAAGGCGAAAATGATGGCTGACTGGAAAGCAAACGTCCGAAGCAGATGGGATGCCATAGAAATCAAATCCATAGAGGCAGGGAATGGGCTGAATGCCACGGTTGAAGCCGGAAAGGAATATGAGGTGACGGTTGTCGTTGATGAGAAAGGCCTGGATGACGCAATCGGAATAGAATCGGTCATTATCAGGCGTGAAGACGGTCAGGATCACATATATGAGGTTATTCCCCTTTTGCCGGTTTCCAAGAATGGGAATTTATATACCTTTAAGGCGACATCCGGCATTTTCAACGCTGGAAGCTTCAAGCAGGCCTTCCGTATGTATCCCAAGAATGCTTTGTTACCTCACCGACAAGATTTCTGTTATGTACGATGGTTTTAATGAACAGTAAAAGGATATGCAAAAACAACGTATGAGCGGGCAAAATCAAAAAACAGATAAACGGATAGCATGGCCGATCATCATCATGAACTTCACGGGAGTGTATGACTACGAGGCGTTTGCCTGGAACAATAAATTTATATGGCTGGATTGTCGTCATCTTTATGGTACAGATGGCTACTGTGACAGGGAGGGGGCTTTGGCTTTGAAGGGGATGATTGCTGATTATCCGGCGGAGGGAGTCCATTTCATCGATTCAGGCAATTATCATTATTTGACTAAATTCTGGACAGACAAACTTGAAACTCCGTTTTCGCTGATTGTGTTCGACCACCATCCCGATATGCAGCCACCGTTGTTTGACAACATACTTTCTTGCGGAAGTTGGGTAAAGGATATATTGGACCATAACAACAACTGCAAGAAAGTAATTATCGTAGGTTCTTCAGACAAACTGATACAGGCTGTGCCGAAAGGATATGAAAGACAAGTTCGGTTTTACAGTGAAACTACGCTCATGCACGAAGAGGGTTGGCAGAACTTTTCTTCCGGACATATCAACGGACCGGTTTACATTTCCATAGACAAGGATGTCTTGAATCCGGCTTCGGCAGCAACAAACTGGGATCAAGGTTCTCTCAGCTTATGGGAATTGGAGAAACTGCTGGCTGTTATTCTTCAGAAAGAACAGGTAGTAGGCATTGACATCTGTGGGGAATGCTCCACAACACTCAATCTTTTTGAAGAAAAACGGGAAACCGTCATGGATAGCCAGGCAAACAAAGAATTGCTCAGATTTATCCGGTCATCCTCCGGCCTTCAATAGAATTAGTTTTTTTGTTATTATAATTATCATATAAAAATAAAATAATTTAGCTTTATGGAAACAATTGTTCGTAGAATTGGACTTGTTGCACACGATGCAATGAAAAAAGACATGATAGAGTGGGTTCTCTGGAACTCGGAACGTCTGATAGGACATAAATTCTATTGTACGGGTACAACCGGTACACTAATTAAAAAAGCCCTTGAAGAAAAACATCCTGAAATCAAATGGGATATCACAATCCTGAAATCTGGTCCTTTAGGAGGTGACCAGCAAATTGGTTCGCGGATCGTAGAAGGAGAAATAGACTATCTGTTCTTTTTTACAGATCCGATGACACTACAGCCGCATGATACGGATGTGAAAGCATTGACCAGACTGGCTGGAGTTGAAAATATTGTTTTCTGCTGTAACCGTTCGACTGCGGACCACATTATTACGAGTCCCTTATTCACTGACCCAACTTACGAACGTATTCACCCGGATTACACCAATTACACGCAGCGTTTTGAAAACAAGGGAATCATATCTGAAGCAGTGGAGCAAGTGAAAAAGCGGAGGAATAAAAGTGAGAATAACATTTCTAAATGAACTGTAATAAGTAGTAGAATATTTATAAGGCTATCTAAGAAACAAGTTGTTTACATCTTTCAGAATAGGTATCAGCTGAATAGTAATCTGCTAAGTTTGTGTCAAAACGTTGGCACAAACTCTTTTATATTTTACAGTTCTGCTATATTTTCTTTTGGCTATGCTGCTTTTTCCAGGGGCAGCGGATTTTTCCGGTTGGCAAGCTTTCCTTTAAGCGTATAGCCTAGCCAGTCTGAACATGAAGAATTTCAGATCAGCCACCCCTCTAAACTGGCTTCGAAGAGCTTTGATTTTAGCATTGAACGACTCCGCTGAAGCATTTGTCAATCGTTCTTCAAAATTTTAGGGGAAATACCTAAAGATACAAAAAGCCAACTAATTCGCAATACTTTTAGTATGAATTAGTTGGCTAATTTTATAGGATTTACTGAATATCCCCTAGTTAAAACAGCTATGCACAATTCCTTTTATTCCGTTTTCAGGTATATGGCATACAAATTGTCAATAATACCATCTGCTAAGCCAATGACCGGAACATGGATATACTCAGCTTTGACAATACCTGCAATTATCAGAAATATCTCAGCGGCGGGAACAATAACATCTGCACGGTCAGTTTTCAGATTAAATTCTTCCATGCGCTGTTATACCGGCACCACGAGTGACCGTTTCTCCGGATGGTATGAATTTGAAGTATCAACATAAAATCGGATTGTTATGGAAACCGTATGTTTTGAAAGGAAGGCGTTCGAGGAATTTGCCATGAAAATCGAACGGTTCATACATAGGGTGGAGGGAATCCCCATCTGGATTTGAAAGGCGTGAAGAGGACGGCTGGCTGGCTCGACCACCAGGATGTCTGCCTGAAGCTGAAAATCAGCAAGCGCACCTTGCAGACCTTGCGGGATAACGGCACGCTCGCCTATACCAAGATAGGCAACCGTACCTATTACCTGCCGGAAGACGTGGAGCGTATCGTCACGAAAGTGGAGGACAGACGCAAGGATGCACGCTACAGGGGGCACACCATTTGAAGGAATTGAACTGAAGTATCAACAAAAGACAAATGAGCAGTATGTATAATAGAGTTTATATCGAATAATTGATTAAAGCGTTCTTTGATTTATCTTTGTGATCTAAAAAGTTCAATTGATGTATTACGACAAGATTCGCCACCGTCATAGCCAAGTGCTTGCTGCGACAGGATTAACTCCTGCAGAGTTTGACGCTTTGCTAATAACTTTCAAGTACCATTGGGATGAATATTACAGCCATTTTACCTTGGAAGGTAAAGTGCGCCAACGTATATCTTACAACAGTGTTGTCTCTGATTCAGGACAAAATGTTCTTCATATTGGTATATCTGAAGATCAATCCCCTTCAGGAACTCCATGCTATTCAGTTTGAGATGACCCAGCCCCAGGCCAATAGATGGATTCACCTTCTTTCTGAGATTCTCCGGCGTACATTGAAAACGCTTGGTGAATTGCCTGACCGTAACTCCAAACGTCTGATACACATTCTTCAAGGGTGCGAAGAAGTCTTGTTGGACGGAACCGAGCGACCTATTCAGCGTCCTTTGGATGAAGACTGGCAGTCTGCATGCTATAGTGGTAAAAAAAACTCATAGCATAAAGAATAACCTGTTATGTACTAACAATCTTCGGATTGTATGGTTGAGCTCCACATACAAAGGTCATGTCCATGACAAAAAGATTTGTGATGAAGAACCTCTTCTACTTCCCAAAGGTATTAGGCTCTGGCAGGATACAGGTTTCATCGGACACAAACCGGATGGAGTTGAAATATGCATGCCCAAAAAGAAACCTAAAGGGAAAGAGCTTACTTGTGTTGAAAAACAAGAGAACAAGCGGATTTCCGGAGTTAGGATTAAAGTGGAGCATGCCATAGGTGGTATGAAAAAATGCCGTATTGTCAAAGAACGATTCAGATGCCATAAATTCGGTTTCGAAGATATGGTGATTCTTATTGCTTGTGGATTACACAACTTCAGAATCAGTCACAAAATGAGTCATATAACAAATTAATCTATATAATGTTTAATGAATTGAAAACGAAAGACGATGCGTGGATGCAGTCCATCCACGAGCGTATCGACCGGCTGTCGGCGATGATTGACGGCATTTTCGGAGATGGCGCGGTTCCGCCAAAAGAAGACGTGTACCTGTGCGACAGTGAGGTGGCGTGTATGCTGAAAGTCAGCCGCAGGACATTGGGCGAGTATCGGAGCAACGGCACGCTGCCTTACTATGTACTTGGTGGCAAGGTCTTGTACAAGAGGAGCGAGATCGAGCAGGTGTTGGAACGGGAATATAGGAGTGTCGGCAAGGCGCGGGGAAGCGGATGAAGATTCCATTTACCTGTTTTTTACGCACTTGTACAGGCTGCGGGCATTAAGACTGTCCGCATAAAGGCTGGACGTTTGCGTGCGCCAGCCACAGACTGTTTTTTAGAGGTGAGGGAGTTTGCCGTCTGGAAAAAGAACCTCTTTTTGGACTTTGGCACAAAGTCGTCCCCTGCCCGGTATCAGACTGTAATTCCTGTATGCAATCCTTTTCTGACTGTTCTCGTAACAGTCTGTTTCAATCCTGCCTGACCTTTGTTTACTTTTCATAAAGAGACTGTACCGCCTTTGTGACCGGGATATGAAACCGAAAGATTGTTTTTGACGGTTGCTAAAAAAGAAAAATCAAAGGTGTTTTGCATGTTCCGTAAAAAATCGTACCTTTACATAAAGTGAGTTGCACATCAACGCAATTGATGCAAGTATGTAGAAACCAGAACGGTTGCCAACTCGTTACCTCGTTTTTTGATGATCCGCATAAACTTTTATTCTTAGCGGATTATGTGATTCTTTCAAAAATAATCTCTATTTTGGGAATACGGCTTTCTGAATATCGGAAATTCTATGTGCCTGCCGTTTTACATCCCCTCCCTACAATCTACAACGACATGCTATCAGAACACTTCCCCATAAAATTTCTATTTTTCCTGTGAAATTATTCTCTTATTCAAAAAAAATAGTATCTTTGTCCTATAAAAGTTGTTCATAAGTATGAGACTGTAAAGTACTGAAATTAGCACAATCTCCAAATCGTTACCTTAGACTTTTCAGAACTTCCATAAGCGTTTGTCTTTCAAATTAATCCATCAAATTGATAAGAATTTATAGTAAATGAAATAAAGAAAAATGTAAATAGTCAAGTAGCTAGCAGTATTAGATATTGGACTTTAGAGGAAGAATATCAAAAAAGGTATGACTCATGGAAAAAAGAGAATATATTAGTGCAAGCCTTAACGCAGCCAGAACCTCTAAATTTAATCAAAGCTAAAATTTTGTGGACGGAAAGAGTTTTTAGAAAAAGGCCTTGGGACCATAAAGACTTAATACGGCAGATGTTTAAAGATTTAGCTGTTGAAAGAGTTAATCCGAGAACAAAAGTTATATATAAAAGTTATTATCATAAATATAAAGGCTTCGACTATTTCTATGATGTATGGTCAAACATTCATTATGGTTATGTTGGATTAAGTGTAGGTTTCGACGAAGAAACTTTGTTAGATGGTGCTGATTTAGCTCAAATAATAGATAGCCGAGCTAAAAATGTAGAAGATACAGATGATGATAAAATTTCGATAAAAATAGGATTTGCTTTATATTACAAATATGGTAGATATGCTAAAGGATTGACTGCACAAGCCATTTTGGATGCATTGGATTCTGCCCCTATGACAGAAAGTAAATTAAAACATATATGTTTAAAATGACAAAGAGGAAAAAAATATTTTTTATCAAATTAAGTATTATATTTGGTACTATAATTATATTGTATGGATATTATGTATTCCAACCAGCAATTATTTTTCATAGCCCTAAAGAAAATGGATATTTAGGAAAGATTGTATGTACATATAATGGAAATCTTGACAAAATATACATTGTGAACAAGATTGCTACATATAGGATTCCATACACATGGTGTTGGAATGAGGACGATGAAATTGCAATATTTATGCGCAATTACGATAATTTACTTCAGAAAAGGGATATAGATTTTTGGAGACTAGATATTTATTTAGATGAAAAAGGATATTATATAAGGCATACCAAAAAGAAATTTTTAGGACTTTATCCGTAGTAATATTTTTATATACAATAACGAAAACACTCAGATTTTAATCAGTAATATGTTAAAGAAGACAATTGAGGTTGGTATAATCCTGATTGCATACCTATGCGGATGTGTATCCAGTGATAAGGTTAATATAAACCAATATTATCTGATTATCCAATAATCCATATTGAGATAGTTTAACAAATCGCCTTACTTTAGCAATTGTATCATTCTATTAAATGCGAAATGTAATCTCAATTTTGAACTGTGCCTTAAAGTCTATCTAAACTTTAGATTCCGTTCAAAATTGAGATTCTCTTTATGCAATGACTAAACATCAGGTATGTATGCTCCACCCGTGAAAAGGCTCTAACAGAACCGCAAAGGACTCGTCCGGCCTGCCATGATAGAGCAGTCCGCCCTCAATGCCAATCCTGCCATCCGGATAACGCTCTCTGAAACCGAATGAATAAGGAGCAAAGTCATAATACAACTCAATCTCACAGGGACGGTTCGGATTCTTCTCCCAACTTTTCAGCCGCTCCAGACATCTTTGGAGCGTAGTGTCGCCGATGGATTCGGCGTACTGCACCACCTTGTCGTAGTGCTCCTGTCTACATAAAATTTTCATACTCGTTTTCTTTATAAGGTTTATATTCAATCAAGGACAAATTCGTCCTCGTAAACTTCCAGTTCCAATCCGTTTCCGCAGATACGAACCAGCCATGTATATGGCAGGCGCTTGATCAGTTCGATGTTGCGATACCCCTTATAAGGGCGTACCAGCGTGGCAAAGTCCCCGGCTTTCATCTCCGCATCCGTTTTTCAGTTCACCTTCACCCGGTTCAACAACTGGCCGGAAATCTCATGAAGTTCGCGGCAGCGTTCCGGCTGCTGTGCCCGTGCGAATGCCGTGATACCCTGGGTCAACTTCCAAAGCGTAGCGCCGCCTGTCACCCCGTCGTCCGGGTTATTGTTCATCAACAGCTTTTCCACTTCGCGCCCCTCGTTCTTCAGCAAGGCGCCCCGCTGTACCAGTTGTTTCAGTTCCTTGTCGAAATCCACGTCCACCTCGGCGGCTCCCTGAATCTCCACGGCCTTCTGCATGAGGGTGTCCCGGCTGTACAGCCCTTTGGTCAGGTCGGAAACCGCAGAGACGGTAGTCTGCGTGTCCAGTTCGTAAGTCTTTTGGGAAAGGGCCATCGAATCGGGCAGCTTCGCTCCCAAATGTACCTGCCGCATGACGGACTCACGCACCATCCCGTTGAGGCACGCCCCGTTGAGCAGGAAGGAACGCATGTCCACCGAACCGTTCCCGTAATCGGATGTGGAGAAACGCGCCCCGGCAAAGATGACAACCGTACCGTTCTTGCGGGTAGGGATCTCTATGGGAGTGGGCAGGATAGTCTCGCACCAGACCTTCGTATCGTTCATGTAGGCATCTGAAACGACCGCCCCCTGGTTTGCCGCCTCCCGGATGAATGCGGTCAGGATCTCCACCGAATTGAGCCTCCGGTAGGAATCGGACAATATGCCCCGCACTTCGGTTCCTACCGCCCGGACCAGCACGCGCGTCCGTTCCGTCCAGCCCGAATGCTCGTTCAGGATGGTGGCGCACAACTGTTTCTGCCATGCGGCTCCCGCCGAAAGTTCACGGAGGTATTTGGCCGGGATGCCCATCTTTTCGGAAACCTGGCCGATGGCATTGGCGTGCAGGCTGAAATCACCTTCAGGCATCGAAAGCTGCACCCGGCCCGCCGCCTTGAACGACACAACAGGACGTTGCTCTCCGTTTCTGCGGCTGACCCCGATGGGTGCGATATAGTCCTGTGCGATTTTCCCTTCTTCGAGCAGCCGGGTGATGGTGCCCATCACATCCTGTTGCCTGCCTTCGACCATCCGCCGTACCTTGTTGATCACTACCTGATTCAGTCCCTGCTGCTTCTGTACCGGCGCAGCTGCCGGCATTGTCAATGTTGCTTCCATAAATGATTCTTGTTTTAATATTGTCAGATAAAGTCTTTTTTCAACAGCTTTCGGGAGCAGCCGCTTTTGAACCGCCCCAGCATCCGTTGGTATTCTTCCTCGCTATACCCGCCAATGCCGAACAGTTCATAATATCCGGAAAAGGGATATTGTTCCGCCTCCGGAGAGTGAATGCTGACCGTCTTATGCGCAATGACGATATGACGCACAAATCGGTAACACTTGTGCAAGTCTTCCAGTATGGTATATTCACGGTCCGTATGCGGCTCATAATACCCACAGGAGATATTGGCACAGGAAACCGGAAGTCCCCTTCTTTTCAGTATATATACATCCGTTGTGGCACCCTCGGCCGGTTTGTAGCCGTATTTGGGAGCGGCGGCACACCCGATGAAGTCACGTGTACAGAGTTCCGTGCCATGTATGCGGGTGATAAAGTCCGAATCGCCCCGGCGGTCGCACTGGAGCACGAAGCGGCAGTCCGAAAAGAAAGCCATGTCCGCCTCCCGGCTTCCTATGCATCCGTTCTCTTCCTGGACGAAGAAAGCGCATTTCATCACCTTGAAATCCTCCAGACATTTCAGGCAGATCCAGATGCCGTTCTTGTCATCGGCGCCGATGCCTGTCATACGCTTGTGGCGATAATCATAGCCTATCACCATGGCATCCGCCACCACGTATGCCCCGTAAGTGCCTGTCCTGTGGCGGTGCACCTCGTCCACATGCGCCACGACGCACGGATAAGTCTTTGCCTGGCCCTTTACGGCATAAAGGTTACCCAGACGATCCTGTCTGCAAGCTATGCCCATACGCTTCATCTCCGCTTTGAGGTAACGGAGCATGGGCTTTTCCTTCCCCGACGGGGAAGCTATGTTATAGAGTGTCATCAGTCTTTCCATAAAATTGATATTTGAATATAATACATCAAGTACAGGCGTACACCCTTGCGGATATACGCCTGCGACAGCCTTTATGATATAAAAAGTTTCTCCAGTTGCAAATAAGTCCTGAACGGCGGGATCGGCCGGCCTTTCTTGAAAAGCACGGAAGGGTAAACTTTTCCTTTGTATTCCCGTGCAGTGCCTTTTATCACTTCTCCGAAAACGGTATTTGTATAGAAGGATGTCCTGCATGAGGGACAGAAAACTTTTTCGAAATCATTATGTATCCTGTTACAGTTCGGGCACACTTGCATCATGCGGACGGCGTTTCCGCTTGTAGTCCGGCAGTTGGCAATCTGTCCTTCCCCCTCATAATTTCTCAGTTCCATTTTCCCGGATTTCATGGCGATGCTGCAAAATGTGTCCATATAAGGTGCCCCTTTCTTATGCCAGCGGAAAACCGGTACTTCCACGACGAGTGCCAGTTGGAGTTCTTGTCCTGCCACAATGCCTGTTTCTTGCAGGCTGTTCAGTGCCACATATTCCTTGGTATGGTGGTAATCGTTGAACTTTCTGCGCAGGAGAATCCCGATCCGGCGTGCCTCATTCTGCATCATTCCTATGACAAACGTATGGGACGAGTATATCCGGTCTGTCAGCGAAACCGTGTCCAACCCATAGTTGTTACCCGGACAGCGTACATTCTCCCACACGATGGCACGTCCGAGCACATTGTTGCTCTCGTCCCTTGCCACCAGGATTTTCGCCCCCGCGAAGTTGGCATAGAAGTCTGCCGCATTGCGTGCCTTTTCCGGATAACGCATGCAGGAATTGTGCAGGGTTGATGTGGTATCGTCCGCTATCGGAGAATAATTATCCCCGTCGTATGCCTCGTAAATGTCCTGCATCCCTTCCAGCAGGCGCACGGTCACCTTGCTGTCCACACAGATGGCGCTGGCGAAATAGGCCATGTCTGTTTCCGGATACTCTGGCAGGTTCTTGAACTGCCTGATGAACGTGGACGGTTCCATATCCACCCGGTTTTCCGGGAACAGGGGAGCCTGCGGATTGTTGCGGTCCGGGAAATGCTCGTTGGACAGGTCCTTGTTACAGGCGGTGAACACGATGCGGATTTTCTGGAACCCGTCGCAGGATACCCGTTTGCGTTTGGTGGAAAAATGGTTGTAGAATCCCCGTACAATCTCTGTGACATCCACATTCTTCTTCAATTCGGCAAGGATGTCCCTTGCGATGACGCTCCCGTTTTCTGCCGCATGGGCCAGACGGGATTTCAGTTCATTGCTTGCATTCACTTTCATAATTTTATCTGTTTAATAATGGATTATTCATAAATTCAACACATACTGATCCGTTCGATGAAATACGGAATGAAGTCATGTTCCAGACCCAGGCTGTCGCATGCCTGTGCGAAATCCTCCGCACGGAGGTCATCCGCGTCCCTGTAGTCCAACAGGTTGCGTATCTCACTGTCCAGATACTCCTTCGCTTCTTCCGGAGTGCAGCCGCATGAGTTGCAGATCCGGGCAATAATGATTGTTGCCATAGCTGTCATTTTTTAGAATTTATTGTTCTGTTTACAGGAAGTTCCCGGCTTGTCCGGTATTCTTCCCCGCTCATCTTGGATATGGTCGGGATGCCTGTGCGAGTGAGTATCGGATTGACCAGCCAGCCGTCGTTGAACTTTTCAGGCTGCAAGCTGTCGTGCCAGATGACCTCGCCTACGCAACCGTGTATGAGCATGTTGCATACGGTCATCAGGCAACAAGTTCGGTTGATGTCCTCCCCGACCAGATAGCCGCCGAGGTTGCGTACGTGCCAGGCAAGCAGCAAACGTCCGCTGCCACAGGTCGGATCTCCCATCCGCTGTCCGGGCAGATGTTCTCCCGTATCGGTGCAGGCCGTCATGAGTTCGCAAATTGGTACCGGAGTGAAGAACTGTCCTTGTGCCTGTTTGGAACCGGCGGAAGAGAATGCCATGTAAATGTCGCCGAACGGGTCATACCAGCTGTCATCTTCTTTCAGACGGCTTTGCATGAGCCGCACCCATTCGTTCACCATGCCCATGAACGCGGCATTCTGCTGCCGCTTGTATTTCCAACTCTTGAGCGGGGGTGCGCCGGGGGAGAAACCGTGGATGACAAATGCCAGAAAATCATTGAATACGGTCAGCGGATCATAACCACAGGCATGGGAGAAATCCGTCATCAGCCTTGCCAGGGGCTGTATCTCTTTGGGAATCGGGTATTGTGCCATAGCCTTCAATTTTTAATTGTCAGTTCCCGGTTATGCAGGTAAAGTTCTACCTGCCTTGCCACCATGTCGCAGAATTTCTGTCCGTTTCCCTCCTCGCTCCTGAAATAGGCCAGCATATCCCACAGGTTGCGGTTGAAGTAAAACGTCCATTTCTCATAATAGTGCTGCCCGCAGGCTTTCCCGAAGGTTTCCTGAAAAAGCGGAAGGGTCAGTCCTTCGCTCGCATGATGATTGTACTGCCATAAGGATACAACCAGCATTTGTCTGTAGTCCATTGTGATCATATATTCTAATTTTTAATGAGACATCTGCCTGCTTGCAGGCATTCTTATTTCTTGTCGCAAATGTTGGCGTTTGACCCGGGACCGCGCAAGGCTTGGCGGGAAAAAATACCGCAGCGGAGCGAGGATGATTTTTTCCCGCCAACCAGCCCCAAAGGGGCCGCCTTGCCCGGTCAATCGGGCAAACGGCTATTTTTGCCGCAAGAAATGAGGATGACATTTGATATGATGCTTTTTATTGGGCGTTCTTTTACAAAGGCCCTTAAAATACAGGATGTCTGCTATGCAAAAATCTTCCCCACCGGGGAAAACGAGCGACTTGAGCTCTTTCAGCCCGTCACAATAGAAAAAAATGTTATCGTCTGTAGCCGGATCCACCGTTTGGGAAAGCCTGATATTCACTTCCGGATAGATGCTGCCATCATTCCAAACAATGACACAGACTGCATAATCCGGTTTACAGCCGTTATTCCTGATGAACATTTTGAAACCGTTCTCCATCTCCTTTTGAACCAGAGCCTGGCCTTCACCTGACGGCGGGTCAATAATGGCCAGCTCTTCCGCATAAACTTCCGCTTCGCTTACGCCGTTCTCTATCAGCAGCACCCGGGAGTCAAATTCCAATATTTCAGCTTCCGTTATTCCTGCATTATATTCTTCATTCGTATCAAGTACCTCATAGACGCCTGATGTTTCTCCGGCAGGGTCGTTCCAGTACACTGCCTGTTTTTCCTTGAACTTTCTCATCTTATGTTTCCAATCATTATTAAAATTATGAAAGCCCCATCCGACAGGACAGGGCTTTCGTTTTAATCACACTCAAGTCATTCTGCGTTCCGTATGTTCCGTTTCTCTCTTGACGCTCCGGAGGCGTTTCAAGAGGTGCAGGAAAATTTCACGGTCGTAGATACGGTACAGGAACCTTTTGCCCGTTTCCTTGATTTTTCCCGTAAAGGTGACGGACTCCCTGCCTGCCGGATATTGGAAGAATGTCCCGGCCGCTAACAAAGTGTAACCGTCCTTCTCCATATAATCCATGAATCGGTCCAGGTCATCGATGCCTCCCATTCCCGCGTAGTAAGTGAAATGATGTCTGCGCAGGCTTCGGAGGATACGGGCGACATCCTTGCGTGCCTCCTGAACGGATTCCATCTCTCCGGATACGGTCAGGTTGCAGATGAAGCGTGGACCGCCTTTGCCTGTAATGAAGAAATAGGCGGTTCCCATTCTCCAGCAGTTTTCGTCTGTTCCGGAAGAAACAATATTCCACTTACGGATTTCCGGTTTCAAGGTGATACGCCGGTAATGTTCGCCTATCTGACGCTGCAGTTCCTCGTGGGGCAGATTGACAGGACGGATACCGGTAAAGCACCGGCCGGATACTTTGAAATAAAAGTCATGCAACTCCCAGTAATAAGGTGTCGCATTAAAGAAGCAGTTCCGGTTCCGGCGAATGGAAGGGAAACCGCACTGTTCCTCATACCATGACCGGTGAACTTCCCTGAACGGCGCACAAAGGGATTCCATGTAAATACGGTTTTTCTTTTGCAACTCCTTCGCTCCAAAAGCATACAGGTACGGGTTATGTTCCTTTTCACGCAATTCTATGAGGGTGTGTCCGGAATCGTCACAATGTACTCCGTCAGACATGACGGTCAGGACATCTCCCCGGAAATACCGGGAATCTGCCACATATTTTCTTTTATCATGGCCCATTGTCATGCGTTTTGAAGGTTCAACAATCTTTTTGCCGCCCGCACCGCATTCATGGTCAGTTGCCGCTGCCACGCCTTGTGTTTGGGCGACCAGCGGAAACCGCTCGACTTCAGCTCCTTGCGTCTGGCATCGTCCGGAATGCCGTCGAAAAGGATCTGAAGCCGGTCAATCTGCCGGTTCCACACCAGCCTGCCTCCTTCAAAAAGGATTTCACTGTTTTCCTCCTGTCTGGAGGCCTGCATTTTCTCTCTTACACGGGCCGCCATTTCGGGGAACTGGAAGAAACGGTTGCGCGGGGTGATAATCGGCTTTTTTGCATCGGCATTACAGGTACGGATAAAGTCAACGGCTTTTTGTACGGTTTCCACTTCACCCCGGTTGACGTAGGTCATCACCTTGTTCAGGATGCTGCTGACGAAAAGCGCCCGGTTATACCCCCGGATTTTCCCGGTATCCAGTTCGTGAATGGTTTGTGCACTGTCTGCGATATCCCTTTTCAGACTTTTCCAGGCGGCTTCCTGTTTCTCCTCTTCCGGACGCGCTTCCTCCTGCATCCGCTTCATGGCGGCAAGGAATCGTTCCCGCCAGCTTTCAAGCTCCTCCTGCCTGTTCTGGCAGGCCTGCTCCGCCTTTTCCTGTTTCCGGCGGTCGATGCCTGCCGGTCCGGTCACAGCCGGGCTCGCACACCGTGACAGGCTGCCGAACAAGTCGGAAAGGCGCTTCCGGTAGCCTTCCTTGTATTGTTCCCGTTTTTCTTCGGGAATGGAAGGCAGGTCGGCACACAACTGCTTTTCATGGCGGCAGATGTCTGTCTGGGCACGTTCCTCCGGGTCAAACGAATTCCACCGGTAGGCACTGCATGCACTGTCATACAGGTCTTCCAGATAGCCGGGATATCTGCATTCGACAATTTCCCATTCCTTGAAATCCGCCGGACGGATTACCTTCTCTATTCCATCAGTCGCCTCTATGGTGTGCACATACGAATGCATTCCCATACAGCGTTTCCGGAAATGAAAAAGGACGGGAACTTCGTCCGTCCCTGTCCTTCTGATGCTTTTCGCACGGTAGGCGTTGCTCTCCGTGAGCATGACAGCCTGTTCTTTCGGAAAGCCCGCTACTTGTCCTTCACGGGGTTTCGGTGTCGTTGTTGTCATCATTGTTCTGTTGTTTTAGTTAAACATAAGTCTTATTGGACTGTTTCAATATTCATATTTTCATCAATACCGGTCATAACTTGTTGACGCTTCTGTATATTCCGGAGTGACTTGCCGTCATACAGGTTGACTGCCCGTTCCACCAAAGGTCGCCGATATGTGTCCGACAACTCTGCATAGAAACGTTCAGCCGCACCGAATACGCCTTTGTCAGACAACAGGCACCATTTTTCCCAAAAATGACGGGACATGTTCCCGTACACGATTCTGCACTCTTCCTGGCTCCAGGTATTCCACATATAGTAGAAGAAACTGGAAACTGCATTTTCTGCTTGAAAATTCATAATTCTTCTATTTGAGGTTATATATAGTTCACTTCAGAAACGTTCTTCCTTCCCGTCATATGTCCAGCGGAAAAAGCGGTCTCCTTCAGCCCATTGCATGGCCCGCATGTACAGATAGAACGCTTCTTCCAATGTCAATCCATCCGCCGGTACGGATGCCAGCATTTCACCCATACATACTTCACTGTCACCATAACCGGATTTAATTTCTTCAAATTTCTTATCGTAAAGGGTACTTTGTAGAGGGCTGTTGCCGGAACAGCACAATTCTTCTTCAAAATAGCCCTGTTTGCTTTCAGACATTCCTGCCCGTCTTGGCTCTGTTTTATTTTCCATTTTATCTGCTTTTGAGAATTATACAATGATTGTCAAATTGGTTAAGAGACAATCTTTAACGTTTCACCGAAGAAGGAGTCACATGCTCCATATACATGTTGAATGGAACATTCGGTCTCTGATTTTTCGTTGTCAAGCCTGAAGCGGAAACCGTAACGGTCTTTTGGTTTCAGTTCCAACTTTACATCCTGTTGCAATTCCATTCCGAACAGGCTGCCGCCGCCGTATATGGAACTGAATATGCCGCAATAGTTACCTTTAGGGATAATGACTTCCTTGAATGAGAATCCGATGTCATATAAGTCCTTCAGGCTTACTTTCCCGATATAGGTCAGCAGGTTTGCACCGCAACAGGAATTGATAAGTTCCTGATAGAAATGTTCGTAGGACACTTGTTCCTTACCGTACAGGCTTTTCCTGTCCGGGAAACGGCCATGTGCCGTGTAACCCTTTTCTACAAGCATCTTCTTTACCCTGGCGGGATTGAGCTTCAAGGCGTCCACCATGTCACCGAAATAGGACTTCTCGTAACGGTACCCTCCTTGTGATTCAAACCAGTTGGAATTGATGCAGTCATAATCGGAAAGCATCTCCACCCGTACCGGAATGTCATCCGTATGTTTGATCAGTTCCGTCAAAACGTCTGAATCATCACGGGCATAAATCTCGCTCCTTATTTCATCATCGTGTTCCCCAAAGAAAGTTTCCACTTCCTCCTCATCGAAATCATGGAAAAGGACGCATCTTTCCTTGAGTTTTTCCATAATCTCTTTGGCCGCCTCCCATTCGGAATCTCCGCACCATTCTTCCGCCTTTTCCCAAAGAGGTTCCGGACTTCTCTTGTCCAGGCATTCCTGGAGCAGGTCACGGTTGCCGTCAAGATTGTCCCTGTAGTCCGTCCATACCAGCGTATAGGATTCTTCCATCAGTGATTTCACCAATTCCATTGTCAGTTTTTTCTTCATCGGAGTTACCTGTGTACGGCAGGATTTGATTTCCCGTACATGATGTGTATGAAAGTGCATAAATGAAAAAAGGCGGCCTTGCGGTCGCCCTTCCGTTATTTCTCTTCCTTTTTTATTTTGGCAAGCTGCCTGAAACGTGCGGCTATTTCCCCGCATTTGCTCCAGGCAAGTTCCTTATACTTGCAGCGAATGGCGCAATATTCCGGCCAGGATTTGCCTATGAATTCATCCCGGTAGGAATCCATGCGCAGTTCGGGGTATTCCCGGAACAGCGTTTCAAACGCCTTGCGCCATTTGCGTGTCTGCCACAAGCCTTCCGCCACCAGGGTAATGAAGCGGAACAGTTGTTCGTCCGTACGTACGTCCAGCACATGGAAATGGTCGGTTCTCGGCCATACATTGTTGGAATGCTGCCACGTTTCTATTTGGTGGGTATGGGCGTTATAAACCATTTGGGTAATTATCTGATAACTCATATTTGCCTGTTGTAATTATATTGTCATTCCTGCAAATCTTCATAGTAAGGGACATTGAAATGCGCCGCCGCCTCGTCCATCTCCTCCAAACGGATTGGTTCCATATCCGGTGTTTCACCGGCATTGCCGTTTATCCGTCCGTTAATCTTCCGGTGCATACGGCGGACTATCTTGCGCATTGCCTCATCATCCGTATCCTTTGTACAGAACGGGCAGGAAAGGTTTTCAAGGTCGTAACGGGTCAGGACGGTAGTGCCATAGCGGAAAGGCTTTTTGTAAAAGGCATCGTCCGTGTCAGCCGGCTGGGGCTTGGGCGCGGGATCAAGGCTGTGGCTGAAAACAATGTAATTGGTACCGCCCCGTTGGGTCTGGTTGTTTTCCCGGAAGAAGTCCAGGTCCCATTGCGTCAGCCGGAAGCGCTTGCGGTTACCTGCCAGGTAATCCGTCACGGCTTCCTTGGAGGAAAAGGGGGCGACCAGTTCCATGCTGGCCGTGCTCAGCCAGGCATCGCAACGGTAGAGCAGCCAGATTTCCTTTTCTTCTGAAGAGGGCTTGCTTGCCCGTTTGCTAAATTCATAAATCGCGTTGTCCATGCTGCCGAATACGAAACGGACCTTGTCTATCAAAGGAAAGTCCGCTGAATGGATGTTAAAACGTTTTTCGACAAAACTGCGGAAAGTGCCGTTGTTCAAATATTCCTGCGCCTCCTTGTCTTCGGGAGCCAACACGATATCAACACCGATGAAGTCATTTTCGGAGAGTACGTGTCTTGTTAAATTATATTCCTCCTCCACTTCATATACGGCAAGTGTGGGATTTTCCGCTTCCACCGTCACTACACGTCGGAGCAGTTCTTCAATGGCGATTTTGTATTCCATATTACTTTGTTTTATGAATGGATGATTTCAAGTATTTCTTTATCACTCAGTGCGTGAATGTCCTCATCGCTCAGGAAACAGGCGAATTCTTCCAGCATTCCAGCCGCTTCCATCAGCAAAGAACCGTCAAATTCCAGTCTGGCTTCCAGCCGTTCCGTGGAGACCTTATATCCGTCCACTTCACGCACAGGATATGCTATTCCGAAATAATATACGCTGCCTGTAGGATACTTGCCGTTAATTCTCGTTTGGTTTACTTCTGTTCTCATATTTGCTATCTTTTATACAATTAGACATGACCGGCTCCCGGAGCCAGTATTTCTGTTTCTTACGTGCAAGGTTGCTTCCTGCCGGGATTGTGCAAGGCTTGGCGGGAAAAAATACCGCAGCGAAGCGAGGATGATTTTTTCCCGGCCAACCCCAACGGGGCATGGCCTTGCTCAATCCAAAGGCAGGGGGCTAGATTTGCTGTAAGAAAGAGAAATATGGATTATAATACAATGTTACTTTTCATCAATTTGAAGAAGAATTATTTCAGTAGATTATATACTTAGGATGATGTGCAATCAAAATAAAAACCGTATCTTTGCATAAAACATTAAGTATGGATATATCTCAGACGTCCCAAAAATTAGAGCGTTATCATTCCCTTAAAGGACATTCATTAATCAAATAGTAGTGGTGCGATAAAAATCTAACCACTGTTATTAAAATATTAGTATTTAGTCAAATCCAAAAGTCCATTGATTTTTTGATTTGAAATAGATTTATTAGTCTTGCTGTTCCAACGCATCAAGACTATGAATCAGGGTAAGTATATTTTCTCTCAGGTAATCGAATTTATACCACGCTACCAGTTCGATAAACTTGTAAGGTTGTATAAAGGAGATTGGCGTGCAAAGAATCTCAATAGTTACAATCACCTCCTTCATCTGCTCTTCGGGCAGTTGACAGGGTGTGATTCGCTACGAGACATATGCCTATGTCTGGAGGATCACTCAAAAAATTCTATATCATCTCGGTTTTCAAAAAACAGTTGACCACACATCGTTGTCACGTGCCAGCGAAAGTCGGGATTATCGTATTTTTGAGGGGTTGGGGATTTATCTCATAGGATTGGTAAGACCCATGTATTCAAAGGTCAAGCTATCCGAAATAACCATAGACAATGTAATCTATGCGTTGGACTCCACAACCATATCAACCAACATAAGACATGCAGCATGGACATTGTGCAAATACAGCAAAGTCCCTTCAAACATCTGTCCAAAAGGTAAGCGGCCTTTCCGCCGTGCACGCAAGCGATTGTTACCATGACGGCTATCAGGAAATCATTCTTGTCGATAACGATATGGCGCTTGATGCCTTTACCTTTTTATTGCCGTCAATGCCATTAAGTGAACGGTTATCGCCCCAACGGACGCTTTTGCTGTCCATAATACACACGCTCGCCTCGGCATTTTGATCGTTCTTGACACGCACTTTCTCGCGTAAATTGTTCAGCAGCAAGTCAAAGTCGCCTAAGGAAGACCATTTGCGGTAATAGTAATAAACCAACTCCCAAAGAGCAAAATGGGAAGGGAGCATACGCCATTGGCAACCCGTCTTGACGAGATAGAATATGGCGTTCCATATCTCACGCAAATCATATTCTCGCTTACTTTCTTGCAGGTTCAAGATTTTCTTGATAACTTGCCACTGTGTTTCTTCTAAATCCGTCGAATACATAATTATTTCAAGTGTGGTAACTTAAAAATAATCATTTTCGCGGAAAGAAGAAACACTCTTTCAATATCAAACTTTAAAATTTAAACAGGCTCTTAAAATGATTATATCTTATGTATTTCCTTTTGAACTGACACAAACACAAATGTTTGCTGATACAGAGAAGGATTTTGAAAAAATTGTTGTCAATACATCTGGCTATGTTGCCTCAAATAAGTTTTTGGTTTCATTATGGAATCAAGTGAATACGCAAATCTGTCCGAATCATAGTGTAGATAGAGCACCTTGGGCATATTTCCCAGGAAAGTTCATTGGGAAAAAGAGTGCAGTTTCTGTTCTTGGATTTTGTCAAACAACTATCGGAGAATTATACTTCGCTTTAGAGTATCACCGAAAAGGAGATATAGATTCATTATTAGTAATGCGTCCTACATCTGCACTGAAACATGATGAAATAAAAAGACTTAGGCTTTTAGTTAATGATGCTAAAATCAATATGGACAAAACAAAAAGTTTTTTATGTAAAGCGAAAATATTTGCAAAATTAAAAAATATACGTTTTGCAGAGTATAATGCAAGCAATTTTTGTATTACACCGAGCGATGGAGGTTGCAATCTTTGTTTTTATGTGAATGCAATAGATAAGTTCGAGGCAGAACAACAGGCGCTTGAAAGATTATATGAAATATGTGCATTTCTTTCTGTTGAAACAAACATCTATTGTTCGTTTGATGAGTTTACCGTGATAGAAAATGAACTATTGCTAGAAAATAAATCTTCATCCCAATTCATTGATGACTATATAGACTATTATCCTGCTATTGACAATTGGCAAATTTGTATCTCAAGTTACGCATATAAATTTATAAATGAAAATATTCTATCAATTGGTCGTTTTGAAAAAAGATGTGAGGTTGAAAAATTTTTCATCTCTGCGTGCAAGCATTTACAGATTGGTATTGAAACCGAATTGAGAATAGGGGATATTGCAATTGCTAGTATTCCATTTGGGACTATTGCTTTAAGCCAAAGAGACCAACGAAATAAGGTAGAACATATGACATCAGCACTTATGTCGTATTTGTCTGCTATAGAATGTGCAACAGCCACAGAGACAAATCACGAAACGTGTAAAGAATGTGGAGCTGTTATTTATAAGATTGCGGATAGAGTCCGTAACTTATCTACTGAGTTTTTAGGAGAACATCTTGGTAAAGTGTTTCATAAACTATATGCATATAGATCGAAATTCTTACATACAGGAAGAATGGCGTCAGATGCAAATATTGTAAGGACTATTCCCCTATTAAGTGAATCATCAGAAACAGGAGTTAAAGAATATGGCAATGTTGCTATAAAAGTAGATGGCAAGATTTATTCACTCAACATAAGTAATGTACGTGAGTGGACAACATACATACTCAGATGTTATTATCAGAAACGTATTCTCGGAAGAAAATCTTTTGCTAATGTGTTTAATGACAGACAAGAAATCATATTAGATGATTTTCCATTAAAAATTAGTGCTATTACCCCAGAAGGGAGCGAGCAAATGAAAAAAAATTTTGTTAGAAATTCAAAAGGATTGCTATTATGAAATTTGAGTTTCAGAAATCTGAAATACAAAAGATTGCCATAAAACATAGTTATACAACCAATAATATTGAAAAAGTCATTCGGCTATCATTCATTCTAATTAGAAAAACTATTATACGTTCCCTTAAGTATCTCTTAGTTAGGGATATTCAGTAAATGTAAAAAATAATAAATGGCATATGGAGATGATAGATGACAATGACTCCTTATGCCATTTTTATTGTAATTATTCTTGTTTCATAAATATTCTTATCCGTTAGGACATAACACTTCGGAAGAAGTCTGATAACCTCTTCTGATTTTTTCAGTTAAATCATATCATGCCGCTATTACCGCTTTGTTCCTGACCTTATCTACCATCAGTATGGCATTTGCCGTATGTATTCCAAAGAAAATCCAAAGGATTTCCGTCTTCCTGTACCGTGCCTTTATCCTTGAGAGCGAGTAACGTTGCTTTTGAGTGCCGAAGCTGCCTTCAAGCCGGATGGCTCTTTCTTTGGAGAGTTCCCTTCTGAGAACCTTTCTCAAGGATTCATCCTTGGCCACCCTTCCCTTGCGTACGAAGGATGTGGATATTCCATATTTTGTGTAGAACTTTCTGTTGGCATTATTGGCATATATGGAATCGGCAGCCACGCATCTTACCCTCACATGCATGAGTCTCTGCTGCATGCGAATACAGAGTCCTTCAGGCGTATACCTTCGTTGAAAGCCTTGAACGAGATGTGTTCGATGAACGATATGCCGTCTATTTGTATATTGTTCACTTTTGCACCAAACTCGACGGACTTGGTTTCCTTACTTCTTACAATGGGACGTACATAATGACGGTCAAGGCTGACGATGCGGTCACTGACCTTCCGCCTACAAACATTTCCTTTTCCTGTACGAGAACCTTTCTGATGATAGAAAGACGCTTCCGATAATCCCAGGTATAGCGGAGTAAGGTTCCGTACTCCCGGTGAATCTCATCCCTCTGTATGAGGAGCTTTTCAAGAAGTCTGATCATACGACGCTTGAGCATTCTTGTCCTCGAAGCCTTCTTTTTTCTTTTCTTGCAGTAGGACAGATAGGATGTCGCAACATCAGTATATTTGTTGCGCGGATGCCTTATACCCAGATCCCTGCAATGCCGGCAGATATGCCCGTAAAGCCATTCGAGACTTTCCCAAAGGAGCTTCATGTCTGTCGGAAAACGCATGTGGCTCTCATAGCAGGTGGCATCGGTCATGCACACATGAAGGTTATCAAGGTATGGCTTCCAGTGTGAGGCCAGTATCTCTTGAAAGGAATCAACGTCAAGACGGGATGCTATCTCATTACGGATGGCACTGATTATCTTGTAGTTGTTTATGGGAATGGACGGATTTATCATGATTCCGCAGAACATCTGGTAGTGTATGTTGCGCTGAGATGTTCCACCAGTTACCTGTCAGGGAAGCCGGTGTATGCCTTCAGGACCATAAGGACGATCTTTGCACAGGGACTGAATATATTCCTGCGGCCCAGATGGGGTTCAGACAGACCGGAGGTTTCCGCCATACGCTCAAACGGAAAGACCGAATGAAGTCTGCCCAAGCTCACTCTTGTCAAAACTCTTGCGATATTTTTCCAGAATATCAAATTCTGTAGAGCCTAGAGTCGGGTGAATTTCCGAAATATTTTGTATCTTAGCTATATCTTGGTTAATGTATTTCCCCCGTTTTGGCCGTCAAACCTTATTTTCGGGGGAATACCTAAAAGATAGGGAAAACCAACTAATTCATAACACTTTGTATATGAATCAGTTGGCTAATATTATAGTATTTACTGAATGTCCATAGTTATAATAATCAAATAGAAACAAGTTTACAGTTATGATTTTTAAAGTTTATCTTCCTGACCAGACTTCATACCCCGGAGGTCGCAATTATAAACTTTACGAAACTCTTGTTTCGCTTTTTCCATTGCAGGATTAGACTTGTTTGAAGGGAAAGACTGTGCTACGATGCGGGCACGGATTACATCATTCGAGGGGTGCTTAAAAATGGATTTTTTCAGAGTTTCACGCAACTGATCAATGGCATGGTTCGTATCCACACCTTTCAGTTCAATAAAAGTTTCTGTCCATTGTTCAGGTTCCACACCACTTATTGAACGCTTTACAAGAATCAGCTTGTCACAGCGTTGACCCTCTTTCACGATATTGCCATCCACAGCATATACCACAGATTTCTCCCTCCCTGCCGTCACAAGTGTATATCGTTTGCCTTTCTCAACCGTACTAACCTTGGTTCGAACCATGAGTGCCTGTTCTGGAGAGAAGCCTTCAGCAACCAATTGTTCGTGGGTGGATTTATATGTCACTGCTTTCTGCTTCATACTGTTGCAAACAAGACTTCGTTCAACTTACTGATACTATCATCCACCCAGTCTGATACTCCATCCAAATCGTTGCCACTGAGCATAGGCACTTCAGCATCGAGAATATTTTGGAAAATACCGTTCTCGTCAATAAAATAGCCTGAGATGGAAGAGGAAGGCAAGACACTATCTCCGTCTATCACTTCCTGCCTCAATCCTTTCTCTGTGACAATGGCTGCAAGCAAAAGCACATTCATCACAGACATAATGTATGGGCTGTGCGTGGTTACTAATGCCAGGCTCTGTTCTGAGCCGTTCTCCAAAGCTTTTTTTAGCGAGCGTACAATACTCATTACAACAAGTTTTTGAGACTCAGGATACAGATTCTGCTCGGGCTCCTCTATGAACAGTTGGGCAGATTGGTAAAACAGCCTGCGGACCGCATAATCATTATCTGTTTCACTTATCTCATTGCGTTCACGCATCGAAAGTGAGGCATTTTTCCCTACGCAATCTGTAATGTAGTTCACCATCACGTCCATTGGCATCACACTCTGCATTCCGCTGGAAGCATAAAAAGCAGGCGTTTCGCTACCGTCTTCCCGTACCAACACGTCTGCGCCAAACTTATTCACATAGCTGAAACCTCCAGTAGCAGCCAATTTGAAAGGATGTTCATTAGTGTATGGCTCTTTTGCTTCATCCCATTCATATATAAAGTTGAAAAGGACATCCCTGCCCGTAGCTTTGTATGTTTTATCTACGTTTTGAATAGCCGATACAAGATTTCTTTCAGCTGGAATGTAACACAGTTTACTGTTATACCTTTTTTCTGCAAAGGACTTCTTACGTACAATCTTTGCATTACCGTTTATGCCTGTATATTCAATACTAATGACATCTCCATCATACTTCAGTTCTGTATCAGCCCTAAAGTATTCATCGTTCAGCCTATGAAACGACTTCAAATCTTTTATGAATCGGTTATAGTGAGTATATTGGCTCACTATATCATCCGTCGAGACCATAATTTTTTTTTCAACCCAACGGCAGAAGCAGAGCACCTTCATAAAGGTACTCTTACCGGAACTTTGACGACCAATGAGCACCATTAATGGAGTCAGTTCTATCTTCGTTGAGTCCAATATAGGACCAAAGTTTTTAATATGCAATGAAGCCATACACAATTCTGTTCTTTTATAAAAGTATAAAATGCTATTTGCGTCTATCTTAATAAACAAAGTTAAGAAATAGTCTTAATTCATGGGCAATTGCATCCAATAAATTCATAATTATTAAGATACTTACCTCGTTTGAATATTCTCTTGATGCTGATTGATTGTGAAGATATTGGATTTCTTATGGCTCATCAAAAAAATAGTTGTACCTTTGCATTGAAATATTCAGCGCACTTGTTAATTACGATTTTCATACTGCGCTATAAAAGGAACTAATAAGGTCTGCCCATAGGGCAGGCCTTTTTTATGGAAATCATGGAGATATATTATTATTTATTGAAGTTCATACTTTTCCCCTTATAATCATTGCCATATCAACAAAATTTCGTATATTTGCCAAACGGAATAAGGCAAATTCCTAACAGAAGAATATAGAGGCTATATAGGTGCAAAATCGGGAGCCTTTTTCAGAGATGGTTTTACAACTTACTGAATATCAAATATTAAATTTGAGGTGGTTAGTCCCGTACGCACCGCGAAAGCAAATAGCAAATTAAAGCAAAGCTCTGAAATTCAAGGATTTCAGAGCTTTTTCTTTTTCTCGCTCCGGCAAAAATGGGGACCCGAAATATCCGGTGCATAAGCAATTTTCGAGTTTCAGCTTTCTCAGACTTACATCACAAGAATAAGAAACTGAGCAGCAATGAATGGGCAGACCGTCCTCCGGATAGGGACAAAACTGGAAGAAGGTATAGGCAGAATCCACGTATGTCCCATGCTTTTTATTATGAAGGTTCATGTAAACCCTCGTCCCACGCACGTGGGCTCGACAGTTCACGCAGGCAAACCGGCGAGCACACATGCGTGGGACGAAGTTTTGTAATAAGGTTTCGGGAATTATGCGCCAAGCTTCTCTGCATTACACACAGGACATGAAGGGAAAAAATGCCCATATACGGGGAGCAAAAGCCATACTTCCGGCACTATAGACAACGGAGTTCGCCCCTTAATCACCATATTTGCACGAAGAAAACGGAAAATAAGCCCGAAATAGACATTAACAAATGTTATTTATTATAAACGAAAAACAGAAAAAAACACGTGGTTAAATTCTTGCTGTCAGATAGTTAAAGCCGAATATGAGAAGAAAAAGTAGTGCTGGCAAAAATGATGATTTTTAAAATCGGGGTCTGACTTACGAACTACAACTGCATGTGTAAAATAGGATATTCTTTACCTTCTCCGTCCAAATCGGACCTTTTGTATACGCTAAAGCCTATATATTTATAAAAACCGACAGCTTGAATATTCTGCTCGTTCACATCGACTTTCGTTACCTGCAAATGATTTATGGCATAAGTAACCAGTTTTTCCCCAATTCCTGTGCCTCAATAATTATTGGTAATAAACAACATTTCAAGATTTCCTTCTGCAATTCTCATAAATCCGATTAAGATTCCCTCCTGTTCAAACCCGAATAGAATGACATACTGAAAATATACCGGAAGCTGTTCCTTATAGTATAGAAAATCTTCTTCTTTAAGAAAATCATGTGTACTCAATACTGCACTTTCCCAAATTTCTATCAAACGTGGATAATCCGTAACTTTAATTTTTCTAATCATAATTGTAATTGCTATTTAAAACCGCAAAGTTCGGAACTTATACATTCAATACACTGAACCCAAGTTAAAAAATACGTTTACGGATTTTGCTTAGTACTTGTGACATGATACCCAAATAAGAAGCTATATCTTTGAGTGGTATATAGTTTAATGTAATGCCATATCCTTCAATCATCTCTGTAGATAATACTATTCAGGAGAATATTTAATCAAGTCGATATTTCTTTTCAAGAGTTTACTCAGTAGTATAGCATTCAAATCTTCAAATACAGTTTTTACCTTAGGAATAGCAGTATACAGTTCATCTACTCGCTTCTTGTCTATTCGGTAAATAACGCTATCTACAATTGTCTGCACATTAAATGCAGATCTTGTTTGTAAGGTAAAAGATATGTTCGACATTGAAAACGTACCTTCTTTACAAAACCAAAAAATTTACTCTTCCCCTTTATGATTCAAAAGCCAACAACGCAACATCCCATCAAAAACGAAATAACTATATCTTTCTATTTCTCCTTCCTTAATCAAAAATGTATCTTTACTAATCAATATCCGCTCAAAATATTGGTCAAATGACTTAGATTCCTCCAAATTAAAAATATTGATGCTAAAATTAAATCCTTTAAGTAATTTTTCTAAAAAGCATAATATTTACAGACTATAGTTTTCATCAGTTTTGATAGCCGATTTTTATTCCAGAATACCGAAACGAACCAAGGCGTTCCGGACACCATTCTCATCCACCGCCTCCGTTATATAATCGGCAACGCTTTTCACAGCCTCGGAAGCTCCTCCCATAGCTATTCCCATCCCGGCTGCACGAATCATGGAAATATCATTCCCGCCATCACCAAAAGCGATGGTTCTTGAAACATCAAATCCATAATAGGAAGCAAACTCATTGATACCCATAGCCTTGTTTACTCCCGCCACATTGACATCCGCGAAGAAAGGGTTCCATCTGGAAACAGAAAGTCCGGGAAGTTGTGCCATTACTTCTTTTTCCATTTCTTCATCACAATATATGCATAACTGACAACATTCGCCTCCCATAAACTCTTTTTCGATGTCTGCCACCGGCGGTGTAGGGTGATTGACCAGCCTGGCCAATTCGATGACGGTCGGGTTGAGTTCGTTGACAAAAATACCTTTATTCGTTTCGATAGCCAGAGCAAACCCATAATGTTGAGCCAATACCAGTACCCTCTGAAAATCCTTTTCGGGAATCTGTTTACGAGATATAGGAGTGCCATCTCTCAGTACACAATCGGACCCATTCAAAGCTATCACTGCATCGTATGGAATCTCTTCAAGTTCGTGAAGATCGGTAAACGCCCTCCCAGTTGCTATTATGATTTTTATACCGGATTCATGAACTTGCTGCAACGCTTCGATAGCCGACTGCGGAACGCGGTGAGTGTCGAAACTCACCAATGTTCCGTCTACATCTAAAAATATAGCTTTGGTCTCCATTATAAAATATTTTGGTCTAATAAATTCATTCTATCTGCATCATCTCAATTTTGTGAATATCTATATTCATTCGGTGCAACTCCCGTTGCTTTCTTAAACACCAGACTGAAATATTGCACACTCGGATAGCCCAGCCGACGCGCTACGGCAGCAGGTGTATTACCGCCTTCCGATAACATTTTCTTGGCCGTGTACAAGCATTTGAACTGGAAGTATTCAGCCAATGTCTTACCCGTCTCAAACCTCAGCAAATCATCAAAGTAAGCCGTCGAAAGATTCAGTTTTTCGGCACAGCATCCGGAAGTGGGCAGCTTCCCCTCCTGCAACTTTCCGGAAGTGATATACTCGTCCAATATCCCTTCCATTTTCCCCAGAATCATCTTGTTCTTATTCTCACGGGTGATGAATTGCCGCTCATAGTAACGTGAGCAATAATCCAGCAGCAATTCGATGTGACGGGACAGGATGGTATTGCTATGCGTATCAATGGAATGATGAAGTTCATCATCAATATTCTCAAGGCAACACGTCACTTTGGCCGTTTCGCGCTGTGACAGATGCAACGCCTCCTCCTTGCGGTAGAAAAAGAAAGTATAGTTGTCGATATGATTCTTTAACGTAGTACAAAGCAATAAATCGGGATGAAATGCCAGCAGCCAACCTTTGTCCGGAAGCGTATTGTTCTTGTTCATCCGGAATATCTCGCCGGGAGTAAGAAATACCATCGTAGCATTGGAATAATCATAATATTTCCGTCCGCAGCAGTCACAATCCCCTTCACAGTCCTCAATCAGTAGGATGGCATAGAATTCAAACTTCACAGCATCCTGATACACACTAGGATTTTCCAGATTAATAATGCTTACCTGAGGATGCAACGTTTTACATCCCAGGCACCGGTTACATTCACATACGGTCTTTATGTCCAATGTATTGTCTTTCATCACCTATAAAGTCATTCTCATTATTGTAACTTCAGATATATAAAATCTTAAGGATATGTTTTCCACACCTTCACAATATACCAATTACAAAATTAGAGGAAAATCCAGACATCTTCACTACCCTTATTACGGATTATATAACCTTAGTTACTGTTTTTATATCTGGCTACGTGACTTCATCTCCAGATACTTGTTTATCACGTCCACAGAAAGATTTTCCGGTGTAGTCAGCACAGAACTGATGCCGTGCTGCTTCAAGGTGGAGACTATCAGCCGTTTCTCGAATACAAATTTCTCGGCAATGACATGGCGGTAATACCCTTCCGTATCCCTCGCAGGAGTGGCGACGTACTCTTTCAGAGCGGCATCTTCGAAGAAGATGACCAGCAACCGGTGCTGGCGGTTCAACTGCTGCAAATAAGCCAACTGGCGATTCAAGCTGCCGATGCCGGAAAAATTGGTATACAGCACCAAAAGACTGCGTTTGTTGACGCGCTTGTTCAAATGTACGCACAATGAGGAAAAGTCGGTCTCCCCAAAAGTAGTCTGCTGGCTGTAAAGGTTCTCCAATAACGCCTGCATTTGTCCGGGCTGTCGGGAGGCGGAGATAAATGTATCAAAGTGCTCATTAAACGTTACCAGTCCGGCTTTATCCTCCTTCCGCATGACAACGTACGAAAGAACCAGGGAGGCATTAATAGCATAGTCCAGCAAGGTCATCCCGCGAAATGCCTGCTGCATAATCCGCCCCTTGTCTATCACGTTATAGATTTGCTGGGAACGCTCGTCTTGATAGACATTTACCATAAGTTCGTGCCTCCGGGCGCTTGCTTTCCAGTTTATCGTGCGGTAATCGTCGCCTTTCACATACTCCTTTATCTGTTCGAACTCCGTATGATGCCCCACCCTGCGGATACGTTTGATGCCCAATTCCGTCAAGTTGTCGCTGATAGCAAGCAACTCATAACGATGGAGCATCAGATAGGACGGATATACCTTGACATCCAGCGGAGCATCGCAAGTATATCTGCGGGAAAGCAATCCCATTCTGCCTGCCACAAACACCCGAATCCGTCCGAAAGAGTAAATCCCCCGCCGCGTGGGACGCAGATGATACGTAATCGTCCTGCCCTCATTCGCCTGGAGCCTCATCCGGAAATCAATATTCCGCAACTGGAATGCAAAAGGAATCTCATCCACCACTTCCACAGCCACCGGATGCGGATAACTGCTCTCCACACGTATGTTCACGGTGTTTTCATCTCCGTTGGAGAAGCGGGTAGCACACTGGCGGAATGCCCGGATGCCGCGAATGCGATAGAGCATCACCCCATCCACCAGCGCCGACACCGCCAAAACAAAAAGCGCCCACTGCCCGATTGCAAAGAATGGAGCAAAGACGTACCCGATACCCATCAGCAGGACTATCAGAACAAGAGCAATATAGAATCGGCGGCCCAGTCTCACTTCGGCACTTCCACCTTATCAATCAGACGTTGCGTCACCTTTACCGGCGAATAGCCTTCCATCTCGGCTTCCGCTGTCAATATCAAGCGATGCTGAAGCACATACGGAGCAACGAACTTAATATCCTCCGGTGTCACAAAGTCACGTCCCTGCAACAGTGCATATGCCTTGGAGGCCTGCATCATTGCCACGGACGCACGCGGAGAAGCTCCTAAATATACAGCCTTGCTGGTACGCGTCTGCTGTACAATCAACGCGATGTACTGAAGCAGCGTGCGGTCTACAAACACGTGTTCCATCAGCCTGCGCAACGAAAGCAGTTCTTCTTTTGTGAGCACGGGCGCCAGGCTCTCCAACTTCACCAACGAAGCATTGGCGTGGTGGCGCTCCAGGATGTCCACCTCCTCCTCCAATGAGGGATATCCCATGGTTATTTTCATCAGGAAGCGGTCCAGTTGCGCTTCAGGTAACTTATAAGTCCCCTCCTGCTCCACCGGATTCTGGGTTGCCAGAATCGTATAGAGTTCTCCCATCTGATGCGTGGTACCGTCAATGCTGACCTGCCGTTCTTCCATAACCTCGAACAAGGCTGCCTGCGTCTTGGCGGGAGCGCGGTTTATCTCGTCCACCAGCACGAGGTCGGCAAACACCGGTCCTTGATGAAAGTCAAAGTCATTGGTTTTCATGTTGAAGACCGTAGTACCCAACACATCACTCGGCATCAAGTCCGGAGTAAACTGAATGCGGCTGAAGTCCGCCTTAATCAAGCGTGCCACCAGACGGGCAAGCAGTGTCTTTGCCACCCCCGGCACTCCCTCCAGCAACACATGGCCGTTTGCCAGGACAGCCGTCAGTACCAGGTCCACTATCTGCTCCTGCCCCACTATGACCGTAGCAATCCGGTCCTTCAACGCTTGTATCTTCTCGGAAAAGAGAGTCAAGTCCACCCGTTTTTCTGTGTTCTCTTCCATAAATATCTTCTTTATATATGATTGATTATTTCATTCATTTTATCGACAAGCCGTTTCATCTCCTTCTCAGAGATGCTGCGCCCTCCGTACACCACCGGCCTCACCTCGCGGATGAACGCGGCTATTTCCCCCGCTTCCATACCCGTCTTCCGGGCAATCCTGCCGAAAGAGCGCTCATCCTCTGCCACTTCCTCCACATCCACTTGTATTTCCCTCCTCAGTTCCTCCGCAAAATAGAGATATTTCTTGCGGACTAAGTCAGCATGGTCCTTCTTCTGATAATAAAGAGTACCTATCAACTCTGCAAACTCCAAAGACTTATTTTCCGGTTCGCGGATAACCGGAATGGCGCGCTGCTTCCTGCGGGCTGTAAATATCATAAAGAGCAGGATGGAAACCATACTCAAGTACAATGCCCAGCGAAGCGGCGGCTGCGAAAGGAAATAGCGAAAAGGAGACATCTGTACCTGGGCTGTTTCTTTCATATAGCCTTCGGTACGGACAATGGGAAATCCACCCATCTGGGACAATATACGAAAAAGATAAGCCGCATTCTTCCCATCCAGCACACCATAGTTCGTAAAAAGCAGGGGAGTGGAAGCCAGTATAACTTCCCCCTTTCCCCAAGAAACCGACATGGCAACCGGATGAGCAGCTTCTCCGGTAACAGTTTTTTCCGCCAACACTTTACTAGAAATGGAATCTGCAAAGAAATAAGACTGACAAAGTTGGGGATAGAAACAGAAAGTCTGCTGCGGATAAACCGCCGAATCCCCCACCCAGCACAAACTGTCTTTCGAAAGCAATGCAGTGGCATATTTTTTCAAAGCCGACGGACTGAAATAGGAATAGCTGCACTCAAATCCCAGCGTATCTTTCAAAATACGGCTGAAAGAGCTCCCCACCAGCATAATCCGGTCTCCCTGTCCCGCCATCTTCAACATCGCCTCCACATCTACATCCGTCAAATGCAGGTTATCGGTAACAACCAGTATTCCGCGGCGGAGCGTCGTATCTTCCTGCTCCAGTTCATAAAAAGTCTTTCTCGACAACGAATATCCCTTCGGCAACGATGAAGACAGCAGGCTATCGAACACGGCACAGCCGAACGGTTGCTTGTCATAATGGCTGAACGTAGGGTTCCAGACAAACTTCTTTGGCAGACGGCACTCTATCGCAAACATCAACACCAGAAAAACAATGATACCGGCTATAAACCAATGGTTCCCCTTCATGCCGCCCCTCCTTTCTCCACTTCTTTCTGCAAATCCCGCATCGCATGGAACAAAGTTTCGGTCGCTTCAAAATTTCCGTAACGTACTCGTAGAAAATGGTTGGTCATTTGGCGGAAAGCTGGCAGACGGACTTCATAGATATATTGTGTTGGCGTTTTATATAACTGCCAGTCTATACGTTTTCCATCGCTGAGCTGTTTCAGCGTCTGCAGATAGAGCAAACGCACCGCCTCCCGATAATCCGTCCGGGCAAGCGCATCGGCAATTCTTTCCGCAAAATCCACTCCATAGATGGTGTCCTCCCCCACTGTATAGGGCAGGGTACTCTTGCGCGAACGCATGAACAGTTCCGGACGCTTCTTGTACACAAACCAAATGACCAATACCAGGATAAGAACGGCAATGCATATCAATACGACCTCCGAATATTCTGCCACCAACGTATTCCCGAATATCTTGTCCAGCAGCTTGCCGAACCATCTGCTGAACCACTCAAGTACATTAATTTCGGGAGCTATCAACTCACGACTGTAAGCAAACGCCGGGTCAGACTGCCAAGCGGCAACCTGTGCAGTATCACAAACCAGTGTATCAGCCGGAGCCATATTCATAGTCCGTTATCAGAGTTTATCAAAATTGTCAATATCACTCTCCACCATCACATAATCTATCTTTTCCGAAGCATGACCGTATTGATAAGCCAGTCCCAGCAATGAGAAAATCATGGACATATAAACGCCGAATGCCTGGACCACCGCCAGCAGATAAAGCACAAAGCTATAGGCTGCCGATACAGTGGCACCGCCACCTGCATCAGTCATTGCAAAGATATATTTCACAATAGTCCCGATATACCATGGAATCATCGTCACTCCCTGCAAGATGGCGGCGATGAATCCCATAACAATGGAAATCAGTACGATACCTCCCCAGGTAGCGAAACCCAGTCGGTAGGCCTTCTTCAAGGCATCTATGATATAGATATCTTCGAACAGATAGACTGGAGCCCAAATAGCAAGTGGCACAGACACCACCACAACGAGCAGAACGAACAAGAACGCAATCGCCATGAACGGAATGACGGTGGCTATAAAACCAACAATAAGCCCTACAAACAGCACCAAAAGCACACCGACAATCATTATCAGAAATACCCTTCTGACATTACCGAACAACAAGGGCTTCAGCATCCCTAACGTCACTCCCTCCAAGCGTTTTTCCCGTTCATTGTAAGTACGGACCAATGCGTAGACCAAAGAGGTCAGCATGACAGTTCCTAGCAGATAGAGAACGGCATACAGACTGTAATAAGTCACCAGTGCCATGATGGACGCTCCGACAACAGAAGAGTCGAACGAGCCTCCGGTCATATCACCCAGAGCCATTGTACCGCTCATCAGCCCGTTCAGGCTCAGTCCCTGAAGCAGACAAAGCGGCAACATCAGATATGTGGTGAATTTCATCAACGGCTTCCAATTCTCTTTGATAAAATCAAAGGTAGCAGTTAGTTTCTCTCCAAAAGAACGTTGTACATACAGTGCGATTTTAGGTTTCTGTGCTTCCATGCTTCTTTCTGTTAGGTAAATAAATATAATAAAAAAAGATAAACGACAAAGAGAGTAGAATAAAGCCGAACCTCAAAGCATCCGGAAGTTCGGTATGGCGGGTAACGAATCCTTCTATAAATCCTGCCATGATGAATACGGGTACCGTACCCACCACTATTTTCAATCCTTTTTTGGCTCCCCGTTTGAAAGATTCCAGCCTTGAATAGGTTCCGGGAAAGAGCCATCCGTTGCCCAGGGCAAGACCGGCGGCACCGGCTACAATAATCGCCCAGATTTCGAGTGTCCCGTGCAGCCAAATGGCAAGGAAGGACTCCCAAAGCAAGTCGTGCTGATAAAAGAAGGTTTGGAAAGCCCCTATCATGATACCATTGTTAAGGAGCATGTATCCGGTGCCAAAACTGGTCAGCAACCCCATGGCAAAGCAGTTGAAGGAGACCATGATATTGTTCAGCGTGATACTCAGAAACATGGGGAACTCGGAGGAACCGTTATATACAGCCATAGGTTCACCATTAGCGATATTGTTCAAAGTCATATCCACATAGGAGTTTCCTAAAATCAAACGCACAAAATCGGGGTCTCCGGCAGCGGATACCACTCCTATCAATGCGCTGACCACAAATATAATGAAGGAAGCCACCAGCTCACGGCGTGCATCGTGCATGGCCGAAGGCACTTCACGGGTCCAGTAGGTGATAATTCTTGACCATTTCTCGCGCTTGTTTCTATAAATGCGGTTGTGCAATGCCGAGGCAAGATTGTTCAGATAGATAGTGATGCGGGAAGCGGGGAAATGCGTTTGGGCAAAAGCCAGATCTGCCGTAAGCTCCGTATATGCGTCGGCAAGTTCATCGGGAGACAGACTTTCCGCCTGCTTCACCATTGTTTCTGCTCGTTTCCATTTTTCGATGTTCTGCCGGATAAACGTCACTTCTTTCATACCCCATGACTATTTCAGAGAAGTTTTGTCTGAAATAGGTAACAAAAATAAGAGAATAATGATATATTTGCAATGAAATACTAAAAATGTTTTATCAGGAATGGCAGAATCTACAATTATCACCGGACAATTTGTCCGCATCAGTCAAACGCCTGCCAGTATCGGTGAGCGGCTCATTGCACTGGCCATAGATTATATTCTGCTCGGATTCTATGTATTTTCTACTTTGGCCTTGTTTTCACGGATTCATCTACCCTCTGATTTCACGATGCTTTTCTTTTTTGCCATTGTCTACCTGCCAGTCTTGCTTTATGCATTTCTCTGCGAAATGTTCAACCAGGGACAAAGTTTCGGCAAGCGGCTGATGAACATTCGTGTCGTAAAGGCAGACGGCTCCACGCCCGGCATAGGCTCGTACCTGCTCCGATGGCTTCTCTTCCCTATCGACGGACCGGTGACCGGTGGTCTGGGACTTCTGGTCGTCCTTTTGACCAAAAACAGCCAGCGAATGGGAGACCTTGCCGCCGGCACCATGGTAATCAAGGAAAAGAATTACCGCAAGATACACGTCAGCCTCGATGAGTTCGACTACCTGACCAAAGACTACCGACCTACCTATCCACAAGCTTCCGACTTGTCATTGGAGCAAATCAACGTCATTACCCGGACCCTGCAATCGGGTAAGAAAGACCGTACACGCCGCATTGCCTCCCTTGCGAAAAAAGTGCAGGAACTTCTCTCCATCACTCCTCATGACAGTAACCCGGAAAACTTTCTTCAGACCATTCTCCGGGATTACCAGTATTATGCCTTGGAAGAAATTTAATACGAACTTCCAACAAAACCAAAGAAGTGTTAAGTCTTACGCTTATTTAAGATTCAAGCTGCATCTTTTTGGTTTTTCATTTGTTAATTAACCAGAAGGTCTTAACTAAATAACAAAGAACAATTATGAAACGAATCATTACATTAATCACACTGGTGTTGGTAAGTGCATCGACCCTGATGTATGCACAGAGTAGCAGCGAAACACGCCAAGCAGAGCGTAAAGCCCAACGCGAAGCCCAGAAAGCACGCGAAAAAGCGGAAAATGAAAGGAACTATGCCATTGCCGTCCAGGCATTGAAAGAGGGCAAGTTTGTATTGGAAGCAGACCAGCTGGTGTTCAAGAGAGGACGGAGCGCATTTGTTTCATCGACAACAAACTTCGTTCTGATGGACGGTGAACACGCATCCGTACAAATAGCTGCCAACAATGCCCTTGCAGGCCCCAACGGAATAGGCGGCATCACAGTGGACGGCAGCAGAAAGGAAATGAAAATCACGACCGACAAAAAGGGAAACGTGAATTGCAGCTTCAGCGTACAAGGCATCGGAATATCCGCACAAGTGTATATCACACTGACCAACGGCGGCAATAATGCATCGGCAAGAATCAGCCCGAACTTCAATTCGAATACCCTGACGCTGAACGGAGTCCTGGTTCCATTGTCCCAGTCAAACGTTTATAAAGGGCGGGCTTTATAAAACACCCCTTTTGTCCGTACAAAGTATAAAGAAAAGAAGATATTCATATCGTGTTCGCATTCTGTTAATATCGTGTAGACACGATATTAACAGAATGTGGACATTTATTCTTTTATCTGTTGACACGTTGGGCAATAATATACCGAACCACCCATATAAGCCTCTTTTATGATGGTACTGCCACAACGGAGACAAGGATTCTTCCATGTTTTGGCAGAAAGAATGGTTTTGTAACCTCCGGCGTTGCCATAAAGATCTGTTTGCGTATCGCGTCCACCCTCGAACGTCATATCCACCAATGTTTCTTTTAGAGCATTAAAAAGAACTTCTTTCTGATTATCCGACAGAAATAGCACTTTCTGTTTGGGATTTATCCGTGCATTGAACAGAATATCCTGCGTTACGCCGTTACCTACACCGGGAATACGCTGATTGGTTGCTAATAGAGCTTTAGCAGAGAGGGTCTTCTTTGCTTCGGCAACGAGTTTCTCAAATTCCGCTTCGGTGTATTTATCGCTCAACGGCGAAATGCTTTCCCGACTCAATTTATAGTACTTATTGTCGATATAGCTATCAGGGTAAACATTGATAAAACCATACATTGCAACCGTGAAGACAAGGAATGAATCATCATTAAACGTCAGCAACAACTGGTAATTGGCAGGAATCTCATCTCCCGCACTATAATAACGGACACTGACTCCGTCGCCTATGTTCATGATCACATTATCCGAAAGATTGAAATTGACAAACATGCCATATCCTTCGGATGAAAGGATGGTTTTGCCTACGAGCAGTTTACCATACTCCGACGGTTCACCGTTATAGAACGTAAACTTATGCGGTTTGGTGGCATTAAATACCTGCGTGATTGTTTTACCGCTCAAGGCGTTGTTCACTTGTTTGCTCAAGGTGATAACTTCGGGTAATTCTAACATATTATCTTACTTTTATTTTCGATAGGGATATATATTTCCGTTAATAACTCGTCAATAGCCGTGTTGCCAGGTGTATTATAATCAATATCACTCATTATTTTAACCGGACCACTTCCCCTATAATAGGCATCAACACGTTCAATGAGTCTTTCTCTTTCAGATTCATGGCATTCTTCAGCGGTTCGTCCCAGCGGTGTCTAGCCAAAGCATATTTGGAATGATGAACAGTCAGAATCTTTTCCGCATTCAAGTCCCTGGCCGCTTGCCCCAAATATTGGGGCATGGTATGGATATATTTCCAATCTTCGTTATACTGCCCATTCTCCAATATGGCAAGGTCAATGCCGGGATATTGCTTGCCTATTTCGACAAAATGCGTGTCATATCCGCTATCACCACCCATATAAATCTTCTGCGAAGGGGTTTCGATAAGGAAAGAAGCCCATAATGCCTGATTTGCCTTCAACGAGCGGCCCGAAAAATGCCGGGCGGGCAAGCAATGAAGCAGAAATCCCTTATCCAGTACAGTATCTTCAAACCAATCTAGCTCAACCAGGGATGATTTGTCAAATCCCCAATACTCGAAATGTTCGCCTACCCCCAAAGGACAGACCACCTTGCCTACCCGGTTTTTCAGCTGCATCACCGTCTCATAATCCAGATGGTCCCAATGGTCATGTGATATCACCAGATAGTCAATCTCCGGCATATCGGCAGGCTTGTAGGCATCCGCCCCTTTGAACGGCTTGTTTACAAACGAAACCGGAGAAGCCACACAAAATACGGGGTCTACCAGTATACGCTTTCCGTCTACCTGGATAAAATAGGATGAATGTCCGAACCATACCAATACATTCTCGTCCTTGCTTATCTTGCTGAGGTCCGTCTTTATAACCGGAATCTCCGTTTCAGGACGCAAATCGGTTTCTTTCTTAAATAAGAATCCCCAGAAAGCTCCCAAACGTCCCTTTTGGGAAGTCATCATCATCGTACTGTGCAGATTCCGGAATTCTCCGTCTTTGTAATGAGGCGACTTCTTAATCCTCTCCAACCGTTCTCCTTGAGGAGCCCTCCCGAAACTCGGCTGATTGACAAAAACGAATCCCACTATGACCGCAACAGCCACAATACCCACTATAATGCCAACTATCATACGTACTCTTTTCGTTTTTAATGAATTCATATTCAATGAGGCTACATTTACAGCTGCAAATATAGTCGAATTGTTATTAAATCACTATCTTCGCGCCCAATTTACGGAATCAATACAATAAAGCAATAAAAAGCCAACAAAGAAATGAACACACACAGTCTATGTTGCATCGGTTATATTACCCAAGATAAAGTCGTAACCCCTAAAAATACCATATATATGCCGGGAGGCACCTCCTTCTACTTCGCACATGCCATCAAGCACTTGAATGCTAACGATTTTTTATTGGTAACAGCTTTGGCTGATACTGACATGGGCATTGTGGAAGACATTCGGAAAGAAGGTATTTCCGTCAAAGCCTTGCACAGCACACATTCCGTCTGTTTCGAGAATATTTATGGAGAAAACCAGAACGAACGTACACAACGTGTCACGGCAAAAGCAGACCCTTTCACCGTGGAAGGTTTGAAAGATACCGATGCACGGATTATCCACTTGGGCAGTCTGCTTGCCGACGACTTCTCTTTGGAGGTCATCAAGTTCTTGTCCGGAAAGGGACTCCTCTCGGTAGATGTGCAGGGATTTCTCCGCAAAGTGGATAATGAAAAAGTGCTGGCAGTAGACTGGCCGGAAAAGAAAGAAGCATTGAAGTATATCCATATTCTGAAAGCCAACGAAGCTGAAATGGAAGTACTGACCGGATGCAGTGAACCGCACGAAGCCGCATTGCTGATTGCAGACTGGGGCGTCAAGGAAGTGCTGCTGACCCTGGGAGATAAAGGTTCGCTGATATATGCCCAAGGAGAATTTCACGAAATCCCCGCCTATCCTGCCCTTCAGATTACAGATGCAACAGGATGTGGAGACACCTATATGGTGGGGTATCTGTATATGCGCAACAAAGGTGCATCCCACCGGGAAGCGGGATGCTTTGCTGCCGCCATGTGCACCATAAAACTACAATCACACGGGCCATTCTGCGGAACGGAAGAAGCGATAAATAACGTGATAAAAGGATAAAGTGATAGGGTGATATAACACCCTACCATCTTTATTTATAATCCGAATTTTTTCAAATCATCTTCCACACTACCGATACCTGCGATATGAAACATATCAACCAGTACCTTCACAACATTCGGAGAAAGGAAAGCGGGCAATGTGGGGCCTAAGTGAATATCCTTCACCCCGAGACTCAGTAATGCCAACAATACAATAACCGCCTTCTGTTCGTACCATGCTATGTTGTAGACAATGGGAAGTTCGTTGATGTCATTCAGCCGGAATACTTCTTTCAGCTTCATGGCTATCACGGCCAGTGAATAACTGTCATTGCACTGTCCGGCATCCAATACACGGGGAATGCCGTTGATGTCTCCCAAACCAAGTTTATTATAGCGGTATTTGGCACAACCTGCGGTCAGGATAACGGTATCTTGCGGCAAGGCTTTGGCAAACTCCGTATAGTAATCGCGGCTCTTCATACGTCCGTCACAGCCTGCCATTACGATAAAGCGGCGTATGGCTCCGGTCTTCACGGCATCTACCACCTTGTCTGCCAGTTGCAGTACCTGGTTATGGGCAAAACCACCGATAATCTCTCCATGCTCTATCTCCACCGGCGGCTGGCATTGTTTGGCAATCTCTATGATTTCAGAGAAGTCTTTCCTGCCTTCCGCATCCTTATCAATATACTTGCAACCCGGATAACCGGTAGAGTTGGTGATGAACATACGCTCTTTATACACTGCATTAGCCAAAGGAGGAACGATGCAGTTGGTGGTAAACAGAATCGGTCCGTTGAAGGAAGTGAATTCTTCACGCTGTTTCCACCAGGCATTGCCATAGTTGCCTACAAAATGAGAATATTTCTTGAAAGCAGGATAATAGTGGGCAGGCAGCATTTCACCATGTGTATAGACGTCTATCCCCGTACCTTCTGTCTGTCTCAATAATTCTTCCATATCCTTCAAGTCATGGCCGCTAATCAAAATTCCCGGACGATTCTTCACACCGATATTCACCTTTGTAATTTCGGGATTACCGTAAGTACCGGTATTGGCAGCATCCAGTAGAGCCATTGTCTTTACTCCGAACTCACCAGCTTCGAGAACCAGCTTCACCCATTCCTCTGCCGATAGAGACTCAACCGCAATGGTAGCCAGTGCACGCTGCATGAAAACATGAACTGTATCATCATTGAATCCCAAGCGCATAGCATGCTCCAGATAAGCTGCCATACCTTTCAAACCATAGACAAGCAATTCTTTCAACGAACGGAGGTCTTCATTCTGTTCACGCAGAACACCTACTGTCTTCGCTTTCTCGGCATAGTCGTCACGCGTTCCCTGCCAAGTCAGTTCATCTACTTGGGGTAGGAACACTTTGTTGTGCTTGGCCTCTTGAATCAATCCATTACGCAAAGCAAGTCCCCTATCCACCCGTTTCAAGATGCTTTCATCATCGAAATTCGCATTCGTGATAGTACAAAACAAAGCATCCGTCACAAAAATATTCACTTCTTCAGAGACTGGAGAATCTGCCTTGCGTAATGTATCGGCAACAACAGAGATACCCCTGACTACAAACAGTAACAAGTCCATAGCTTGAGCCGTATGACTTTCTTTTCCACATACACCTTTCAATATACAGCCGGTTCCTTTGGCTGTCTCCTGACATTGATAACAAAACATGTTTGGTTCCATATTCCTATTCATTTAAAAGTTTGCATAATCTTTTGATAAGATAAGCAGCACCTCAGCAATAAAAATAAGCAGGCTTATGTTCTATTGCATTCGATTTGCATTATCTTTGTGCAAAGATGAGAGTTCTACAACGCACAAACTGTCACGAATGTTACATCGAATCACAAAAAAGTAAAAAAAGAATGGAAATCCATACATTATTGGAAATGCCTCCTTTCCAAGACATAACAGAAGAAGAATTATTATCCCTCATCCTGGCACCCGAACATGCACACAGGCAATACAAACCTGCTGACTTCATTGCCATGCAGGGAGAAGCATATCGTTCTCTATTCATATTGTGCAACGGCAGTGTGCGTACCCAAATGGTCAGTGCGGAGGGGAAGCAACTCACCATCGAAACGCTGAAAGCCCCGCAACTGCTTGCCCCGGCTTTTGTCTTTGCCTCCGAAAACCGCTTCCCGGTAAATATCGAAGCTAAAGAGAAATGTGAGATACTCGTTATAAACAAGAACATTTTCCTGGAATTCCTGCATCAACACCCCGCTGTGATGCGCAACTTTCTGCAACTGGTATCGGACAGAACCCTATTTCTCTCCAAAAAGCTAAATGCCTTTGCCCTACAAAGTCTGAAATCGCGTATACTGAACTATCTACGCATGCATGGCACGATACTCAACCAGCAGGAAGTGGCACAAATACTGGGAGTGGCGCGTCCCTCGCTGGCACGTGCCTTATCGGAACTGGCAAGCGAAGGGTGCATCCGAATGGAAGAGAAGGAAATGCGGATAAATGCAGTCTCCGCCCAAAAGTATTTATAAAAAACGTCCGCACTTATATATTATTCTTACCTTTGTCCAAGAATAAAAAGCTATGGAAAAGATTCTACTGGATGAAAAGTACGAACAGTTGTTGTTCCAAATCCCTCTACTAAGGGATTTGCCACATAATATCAAGCAATCGCTGCTTGAGAAACTGGAATATTCAGTCTATTCTATAGACAAGAAAGATATAGTTGCCCGGCAAGGCACCCCCTGCAAGAAGCTATATATACTATTGGAAGGTAAATTGCGTGTAGATATTATAGACGGTCTGGGCAATAAAGTTATGGTAGAATACATCGTTGCCCCCCGGGCCTTTGCCACTCCCCATCTCTTCGGCAGCAACACCACACTGCCGGCAACTTTTACTGCCATTGAAGACTGTATCCTATTCACTGCCACCAAAGAATCCACCTTCAAGCTTATCAGCCAGGATCCCAAAGTGCTGCACAACTTCCTTTGCATAACGGGAAATTGCAATGCCTGCACGGTTTCGCGATTAAAAACCCTTTCCCGCAAAACAGTCCGCGAAAGGTTTGTCGTCTATCTGTTTGAAAACAGAATTTCCAACTCTACCAGCATCACCATTGCGCATACCCAATCTGAGCTGGCAGAATACCTCAATGTAACCCGCCCGGCACTTTCAAAGGAAATCAATAAGATGACCAAAGAAGGTATTATCCTAATGACGGGTAAGAAAATTGAGGTATTGAATGAAGCAGCTCTGAAAGAGTATATCTAAACTACCATTTTACAAACAAGATTCTCGGATTGATGTTGACAGATACCCAGCCCCAATCCTGCCAGCGTTTATGGTCGCCGCCTTTCACCACGTCCATAGACTTCGTACCCCGCATAATGGAGTAACCGGCAGAAAGCTTCACGTCCTTCATCACATTCCAGTCAAGCTGATAGTCCATCTCCGAACCCAATCCCTTTTTTACATCATCCAGCTTGGCAGCAGTAGCAAAATAGTGATAATTCAGTTGCATACTCACCTGCTTGGATGTCTTGAAGTTGACACCCAACTGGGCATCCTGCAAACCGGGAGCTACTCCCTGCCAAGCAGAAGCATAGAAATAGTCCATCGCTCCATAGAACTTATGATGTGTTCCGTAAAGAGGATCGAATGCTTTGAACTTGTCACCTTTCCCGTCACTGCCACTCAGATAATCATAACCCAAGCTCACACTCCATTGCTTGTCTATGGCATAGGCAGCCTTCACGCTTACCATAAAGGCAGATACACTCTGCGCATTCTTGTTCTTTCCGGTCTGATAATAGAAAGCAGCCTGCACAGGTAGCCAATTTCCCGATTCCGGCTGATAAGTCACGTAAGTACCGAACGTCTGCAAATAGCGGGTATGGGAAGTTTCTGTTTCTGCATCACCGGTTTCCAGGCCCAGATTCATGAATAACAAAGAGACATCAAGGTTGGGGGTTTGCGCCGCATAATGATACCAAAGGGTCTGCATATTCTTATAAGGTTGTGCACCGTCATAATAATAGGTACCGCCTTTTGCCTTTTCCTTGTTCTGGTTGAAGGCAAGAATGAAATGCAGTTGGTGGGCATTCTTGGCATAGCCCAACTTCAATGCATCGTGATAGCGACCGGCCACATTCCAGTCCAGCCCTCCCAAAATACGTTCGTCGTCATAAGACAAGGTCTGGCGCCCCAGTTGTGCAAAGAAACCGGCACCAAAGTTGAGTTTTGCCCATGCTTCGTTCATAATGAAACGCCCGTTAGTGTCTATCTGCGGGTCCTGCCCCCATACGCCTACATGTTGGGCCGAAATCTTCATACTCAAATCCGAACGTTTATACTCCATGGAAAGACGTGCACGGTTGTTGATAAATGAAGCAGCCTTGTCTCCCTCGAAACGTGGTAACTGTGCTCCGTTACGGTATTCTGCACGGGGTCTGATTTGCATCGACATGGTGAATTCGTTCTCTTTCTCCGAACCTTGTGCCCACAACATTCCGGGCAACAGCAATAAGCCTAATGCCAAATAAACTGTTTTCATAAGTATTTTAATTTAAGTTATACGTATGTACACTCACTCCTTGTGCCGAGGGCAAGTAATTGATGCCATACCAACACATTTGCAACAACAGAAAAGATACAAGCAAGCCAAACAGTGCCTTACGATAGGCCGCGGGGCATCCCAATCGGAAATGGATATATGCCAGATAGGAGAACCAGGTAGCCGCCGCCCAAGTCTCCTTGGGATCCCATGCCCAATAGTGTCCCCAAGCAGCTTTCGCCCAGACAGCACCGGACAGCATACCCAGTGTCATGAAGGCAAGTCCTACATAAGTCAGATTATCGCACAAAGCCATCTCATGCCGTTCAATTCCTTTTTTCTTGAACCACAGCAGGTAGACAGCCATCACCGTAGCGGCACCCAGCATGGCATAGGCAAACATATAGACAATGACATGAGGAGTGAACCACGGACTCTGCAAAGCGGGCATCAACGTCTTGTTGTGTATTTCGGGCCTAAAAATATTGATGCAGACAAACACCAAGGACAAGACGGAACTGAAACCGAGAATCCATTTGTACCTCCAACGACTGTAAGTGATGATTCCTGCCAATGGAAGAAAGAATGAATACCACAAACGCGTCTCCCCCATCGTCCGCATCGGAGGACGCTCCAAAGAAATCCACATGCCGACAATGAAGCTGAAAAAGACAGCCAAGCCCAGACAAGTCAAAGTGTATACCACTACCGGACGTTTACCACGCCATGCAGCGAAAGCTCCCAATCCCCAGAAAAGTAAAGCGACAATGGCAAACAGAGCAAAATAATCCCAACTCATACCGTCTCCTCCTTTCTTTCTTCTGTTCCTTTCGGTGCATTGACAAACAAGCAGACTGCCCCCAGCACCATCATTATGATGCCGGCATATACAGCCGGAAGCCAGGGATCGCGTACCAGTTCAAAAACACTGACATCACTCCACCGTCCTTTCGTTTCGTCATAGCTTAATTGATAAATGTTCCATCCGAATATCTTCAAAGGACGGTTCACTTCGATTGTGTCTTCCACTACCTCTCCTGACTGCGTATAAACCGTTACAGCAGAAACAAATCGCTGCGGCTCACGTTCGGGCATCACCAGACTGGTCTGTTCCGACAAGCGCAATGCCTTATAAGGAAACATGAAACTACCGCAACTCACCCATCCCTCCTTCGACTGTCCGGAGGTAGCATTCACCGCCTTCAGATAAACAGCATAGGTAGCTCCCATCGAATGGAATTCGGTAAACTTCAAGGTATCTTCCGCAGCTACAGAGGCAGCCATCGGAATGGATTGAAGGATAGAGATGTCCCAATCCAGCAACCTCCCCCGTTCTACCTTCTCTTCCAACAGCAAATGTTCCGGCACATCCTTCGGCAGTGCCTGCCCGGTCTCATTATTTATCAGCATCAGCTTGGGAGGGTATTCATGTATGGTGAATTCTTTCAGTTCAATGGCAAGCGGAAGCTCCGTCAGCTTGCCATCCTCATTCGTGGCACGCCATTCAGTCTTGCCCAATTGGGTAATCATTCTCAGTCGTTGCATATCTGCATTGCCCAGCGTTGCCGTCAAGAGGGCGACAAACAAGCCGACATGATTCAGCAGAAAAGGAATCTTACGCAATTTTAAAGGAATACATACACGGAGAATGGTCAGTCCCAAGACAGTAACCAGCCAGATATAAAGCAACACGAACGGCCAGAAAGAAAGCATCTTCGAAAAGCCGATGACATCTGCCGAAGGCTGGGTAGAAGGAACCTGCCGCACCAATCCCATAACGACAGTGACAACCGCCACACATACCAGGGAAGAAACTGCAGCCGTATAATGACTGAGCCATCCGAAACAGTACACCCGTCTACGAAATCCATGCATGCATGCCAACAATAGCAGGAACAACACCAGAACGATGACATTGACCGGCCACGCAAACAAGCCCCAACGAATATCTCCAACGCTCCACTGCAACAGCAAGCCCGTGACGAACAGTCCTGCCCCACAGATAAAACCTTCCTTATACCTCCACGGTTTCTTCCACATCTTCTGATTTACGATTTGACGATGTACGATGTACGATTGGAGTTAGATTGTTGATAGAGTCAATCCGGGATGTACATATCGGGGAGTAATCCCAATCGTACATCGTAAATCGTCCAATCGTAAATAAATTTATTTTAGTGCTAACCGGTTGTTGGCTTTGGCTTTTTCCAACCAAGCCGGTACGGTAGTCTTCAAGAATTTGTCCTTTGCAGCTCTTTCGGCATCCATATCGAGGCCGATATATTCCTGCGCCTTGTCTTTGGTAGAGATATCCGGCATGGGAACATTGTCCGTATATCCATGCTTTGCCAGCACTTTGGAGACAGCCAAACGCGCCTGCATAGCTCTATCCAAGCCGTGAGACAAGACACGCTGGATTTCCTGTGGTGCATGGAAAGCACCTCCGTGAGATGCCACACCGAAGTCCCAACGCCATTGCGCCTGGCGAATCAGTGCCAGCACTTCTTTCATCTGCTCTTCCGTAGCTCCCTTGTCCCAGGCAAATTTAGCTTCGATATGAGCTTTGGCAAGTTCCTGTTCAAGGCGGTTGCGGATTTCATTGGCCTTGCGCTGGCGTTCGTAGACATTGTTGCGCAAAGTCTCCTCACTTTCGCGATGGCAGGTTTGGCAGGTACGGTCTATCATAGCCAACGGACTTTGTATATGGTGGTCGCTGAACTTCACGCCACCTTCACTCTTATAGGGCATGTGGCAGTCCGCACACGATACGCCACGCTGACCGTGAATGCCCATCCGGGCTATTTCAAAATCGGGGTGTTGCGCTTTCAGGATGGGGGTACGGCTCAACTTATGTATATAGTCGTAGAAACCGGCCTCATCATAATAGGCTTCCATGTCTTCCACCGTAAAACCTTTGTCCCAGGGGAAAGTCAGGTACTTGCCGTCACCCTTGAAGTAATATTCCACGTGGCACTGTGCACATACCAGCGAGCGCATCTCCTGCGGAGTGGCCTCGGTAATATCCTTGCCCTGACGTTCAAAAGCTTCTATCAGAGCCGGACGGCTGATATGCAGATTCATATTTTCCGGTTCGTGGCAGTCCGCACAACCAATCGGATTTACAATTTCACCACCCAAAGCGCCCCACTTATTATTATAGAAAGCATCCACACCGATGGCTTCCATCATACGGGGGACATCGGGACTCTTGCAAGTCCAGCAAGTGGACGGTTGCGGACCATCTGCATCAGTGGCAGGCGCACCGGTACGCAGGGTTGCCGTAATATCCTCGATGGCATGCATGTGTCCGCGCGGAGTGGAATAGTCTTTGGAGAAGGCATATCCAGCCCAAAGTATCACCATTTCGGGACGCTGTTCCAATACATCCACAGCCACATTTCCATTGAATTCACTCTGGAAGTCGGTCTTGGCGGTTTCAGTCCACGTCTGATACTCACGTGGAAAGTCACTCTTGAAGACTTCGTTGCGTGCCTCAATTCCTTCAATCACAGTTTTGCGGTTATTGAATACACTTGCCAGCTCGGCCCTGCGCTCCATCAAGGCAGAAACGCATAGACCCAAGACAAATACAACGACCATTGAACCACCGAACAACAGCCATCCTTGCCACGATTTTAATCTCTTTTCCATATATATGAAGATTTATTGTTATTATTCCTTTATCAGTTTCTGCAACCACTCCGGTACGGGAGATTCCGGATAGGGTACCAGTGCAGCGGGCGTGGACGAGAGGCTGTTCATTCCACCATGAGGCACATCACGGTGGCAGTCCCAGCATGCCTTTCCGTCGCCGATGAGGGTCATCATGTAGTCTATCCTGCCGACATCCACAAACTCGTTGGTCAGTTGCGTATGGCAACGGATGCAATTATTCATAATGACCTGCGCACTGGCTTCCTCGGCTTGGATGGCCTGCGGTTCGCTTTTAGTGAGAAAGGCACCTACGTGCTTCATGCCGTCCATTCCCTTAAACATCCATTTCTTTACCATATTCTCATGAGGGACATGGCAATCGTTGCAAGTGGCATCCCGGCTGTGGGAGCTGTGCATCCAGGTTGCATAATAGGGAGCCATGATGTGGCAGTTGACACATGCCGCAGGGTCATCTCCCAGATAAGTGTGCGCCCGGAGAAGATACATAAACAAGCCTCCGCTGCCGACGAGGACACCGCAAACAATGAGTGCCGTTACTTTCCACCTGTAGGATGGAAATAGTTTACTTATGATTGGTAACTTCGCCATAAAATGAATATTTTCAGCAAAAATAGGCAGTTACAATCTAAAAAAGTGTAATCATGATTACATTTTTCCATTTATTTTTCGGTATTTTTAATAAAGCATTCATTCTCACGCATACCTATATGAAGATGTCCACAAAACACGCACGCCTGCGCATCTTGTGGACATCTTCATCCTTTTATAAAACTGCCTGCTTTTTTTAAGCTGCTTTCTTTAATTGAACATTCACTTTTCTGCCACTCTTCCGGACCAATCTTCGAATCCAAAGATAATAGCCCGTCAACGGCAGGCTTGCGCCAATCAAAGCGGCCAGAAAGCTCAAGATGCGGGTGGCCCATCCTCCCCAACTGCCTACATGGACGGAGTATATCCAGCCACGGATTTTCCCGGAAGTGTCGGCATCCTTATATAAGGTAGTCCCGGTGATTTCACCATTACGGGGATTGAACGTATAGCGGTCGGCAGCACGACGGTTGCCCAACCGATTGAAGGAGACTGTAGCAGAGCCACGCGATACGGTTATCTGTTTATAATCAGGACTAAGCTCCTTCAGTTCTTCGTAAACCTTCTGCCAGTTTGCAAAAGGAGAGAAAGGCTTTCTTTCACGATTCTCGCCACCAGACCTGCCTTGAGCCCTATCTCCTCCGTGGGCAGCAGTTTGTGCCTGAGCACCATGTCCTCCACCCCCTTGCATGGTTTCCACTCCAAAAACTTTGTAGAAGCCGGTGCGATACCAGGAGAAAGACCATGTCAGTCCCGTAAGTGCCATCGCCAACAGAAAAATCAGCGTGTACATGCCGCCTGCCACATGCAGGTCGTACCAGAACCGGCGCCAACCTTTACCGGCAACAATCTTCAGACTGTTCTTTAAAGCCTTTTTTGTACGGGGCCACCAGATGACAACGCCTGACAGCAGCACAAAGACAAGCATCAGTGTGGCAGTGCCCACAATCATTTTCCCCCAGAAGATACTTCCATCGGGCTTCATGCTGTCCAACAGCCAGCGGTGCAGGCGGAACATGGTCATGAAAAACGGCGCACGCTCATACCGGCCCTTCACCTCACCCGTGTACTGGTCCACATAGACGGAGGCACGACGAGGTTTGGAAAGATTCACCTGCCAGGCACGTTCCGGATTGGACGATGCAGTGATACCCGTCACAGAGACACTATCCGGCAAAGTAGCGGCTACTTTTTCGGCCAACCGGCTCATGGGAAGCGGTGCCGGTCCGGCTTTTTCTACATAGTAGAGGTCGCGGCGGCAAAGCTCCATCACTTCCGTCTCGAATACCAGCATGGCACCGGAGAAGCAGATAAGGGTAATCAACAGTCCGAAGGGGACTGAAAGCCATAAATGTATCTTACTGAAAATTTTCTTCATAAGTATGTTCTCTTATTCATTTCATATCAGAACCTTTATTCCAGTTTACCTACACCGTTCAGTTGGGTTGCATTGACCACCAGCCCTTTGGTAGCCGTTGCATTGGCAGGGTCTACCTTATAGATGGCAGGATAGCCGGAAGAGGTAGTGACTGCCACATATGCGTTGCCATTTTCCATGTACGGGGTATTACCAAAGCCAGAGACATCGCTTGGAAGGCCGTTCACATAAGTCAAAGCTCCGGTGGAGGCATTGAAGACGGCAAGTTGGTTGGCAACCTTGTCTGATGCCGTAATTGCCTTATCATACATCAGCAGCAGGAAATAATTACCTGAAATATACCAAGTCCGCAAGAAAGAGGCGCCATTGGCTTTCTCTTCAAGATTATAGTAATAAGCGGCATCAAATTCTTCTGCTTTGGTATCGATGCGTACAACTCCAGCAGGCAATGTAGTCTGCTGACGCGAATCACTCATGGTCTTGGCATAGCTCGGAGAAAATACATATACATAGCCGTCGTCGGCAAGCCAGTTCATCTGGTAGTACTGTGAACGGTTACGTCCGGCAGCATAACTGATTTTGTCTGTAGTGATGACCTTATGAGAATTCAGTGTCTGATCACCAAAGATAGCGATATGGCATTCATTAGGATACTGGGTCCATTGCAATTCGTCCTTCTCATAGGCACCGCTACCCTGCCCGCCGGATTCTGTCTTTATTAAATCCTCATTACCGGAAAGCACCCACTTGTAGCTACCGTCTTCGTTCTTCTGCATGCAACCATACTGGCTAAGCCCCATGGGAATGGCTGCTGCATAAACCTTACTGCCCACTTGTTCTATACCGGCCAGTGTTACGTATTCACCATTTTCAAGGAAATTTTCGGCAAGAAATGGAGTATCCTTTGTTACCGAGTTCTTTGTATAAGTCTGTTTCTCGACATCCAGATAGGAAATCAAAAAAGATTGGGGAGTATATCCATTTGCATCATTCAGTTCCGTAGGGCCGTCGCCGGTAGAAGTCGTCATTATAAATTGGTCATAATAGCCGTAGGTAGTGAAACGATTGACGTTATACTCCTGGCTACGTTTTTCCAGTTCACCGTTTGTATTCATAATGAACGACTGGGTAGTGCCTGCATTTCCCTGGTGATAGTTCAAGGCATACAGATATTTGTTTCCGTAGAACACCCAGTAAGTAGCCCCATCGTTCACAAGGCCATTGCCGGCAGCAGTAATTTCACCGCTTTCCAGTGACTCGGCTGTCAGCAGGACAGGAACGGAGCTACCTGAAACTGTAGCCGTGGCAGCTATCACATAGTTACCCTTTGAACCGGAACCGGAGCCGGAACCCGGTTCGTCTGTGTCTGTACAAGAAATTAAAGCCATTCCGGTCATTGCCATTGCCAAGAGGCCGGACAAAAGATAATTCTTCTTCATTTGTTCTTCTTATTAATTACACCTATTAAAACCATTATATTTATTAATCACCAAAATGTACACGTACCTTGCCATAGAACGCACGCCCGGCTTTCTGAAGACTGAAATTGTCGTACAAATCCTCGTTCGTGAAGTTGCGGCATTCAAACGAGATATTATAGCGGCCATTCTTCAGACTATAGCTCAATGTCAGGTTATGGGAGAACTGGTCGGGTACCATGAAATCCTTGTTCTTGCTACCGATGGCCTGCGAATAGTAGGAGAAGCTGTGCATGTACTGGTTGTCGTAAGTCACGGACAGCATATTCCCTTTCTTCCAGAGGTCGCGCCAATAGAAGTTTACGTCAAAATCAGCAAACTGATAGGGCACATTGGGAATGCGTGCCTTGTAACCGAGATTTTCCACAGAGTTGCCGGTACTGCCGATTTGCATCTTCTCATTGTCACGCACATTCATCTGCGTGAAGTTGCCGCCCACACTCAGCCAGCGTCCGAAGCCATAGCGTGCCGATACATTGTATCCCTTCGTCAGCACCTTGCCGTAGTTGGTATAAGTGGCCCCTTCTTTTCCTCCGCTCAAGTCCTGGATATTGCGCTGGATATAATCCTTCGTATTGCGGTATACCACACCGCCTTCCACGTAGACGGAATGTTTTCCAAAACTCCGGGAATAACTCAGGTTCAAGTTGATGTTGTCACTTTTCTCGGGACGGATGCCGATGTCTCCACTCTCCAGGTCTTCGTCACCAAACATCTCTTCGATAGTGGGCAGGCGGTAAGCTTTTTCATAAGAGAGCTTCGCCTGCAAGCCGGGCAGGATGAAATAGGTTCCGGCAGCACCATATCCCCAAGAGTCTACCGTACGGCTGGTGCGTACATAATTACTACCGGTATCATCCTCGGCCATAGGTCCTGCCACATACTGGCGGTAGTATTTGCCGAATGCCGAGAAGTTCCACTTTTCGGAAGGCATCAGGCGGTATGACAAACCGGAGATATTCTTGCGGGTCTGCTTGGCAATGGCATCCGTCTGTTCTTCCACCGCCAACAGTGAAGTATTATCACGCTGGAATGCACTCAACACATGATTGAAAGTCAGCATGTGGACTCTGGCAATGCGGTAATTCAAGGTCAATGTACCGTTCCAATTGTCATTATCGGCACGGGAATACTGGCGGGACTGTTCGCCGGGGCTGTTCAGCGGATGTTTCTCACCAAGCCAGTTGTATTCGTAGCGGGCAGTATCCACATTCGTAGTGGCATTGCGATTGTAGTTGGCTGTCAACACCATATCCAGCCCCTTGATTATCAAGTTGCGTTTGCTGTATTCCATCGAAGGCATCAGTGAATGGCCGAAGCGGTGCTTTTCTCCGAAGACTGTCTTCTGGCGTACACCGGTCTGTATGTCCTTGTACATGTGCGAATAGGTGAAACCGAACATCAGCCGGTCTGCCCAACTTTTGTCCACAATACCCGCTTTGGCCACAATGGCTTCGTTGTGGTAAGTATCATTGAAACGCTTCACGCGCACCTTCTCACTTTCGTTGAAACTGCCCGTCTCAAAATCCTTTACCGGCGCATCTACATGATAATCGTTGTCCGAGTAGTTTTGAAAGGCATTGATTTCATAGCTGAAACCGTTCTTGAAAGTCTGTCCGAAGTTAACGTATGAGCGGTGGGTATTGAACGAGCCGTAAGAATAAGAAGCATCCAGGAACCAGTTCCGGCGTTTCTTGTTGGTAACAATATTGATGACACCGCCAATGGCATCCGTACCGAAGCCCACGGGAACTACACCCTTATATACCTCTATACGGTCGGCAAAGCTCACCGGAATATTGTTCAGGCTGAAGGAGCTTCCCACACCTTCCTGCGGCACACCGTCAATGAACACCTTGACGTGCTTTCCGCTAAAACCGTCCAGCATCAACTGCATGTCCGAACCTACCCCACCCGACTCACGGAGTTTCATGCCCGGAGCCTTGGTCAAGGCATCGCTCAGATTCTTCGTGGTGTTCTGGAGTTCCTTTGTATCGACTGCCACAGCATTGAATGCCGACCTCTTCACCCGGCTTACTCCGGTAGAAACGATAGTCACCTCGTCCAGCTGTTGCGTTTCGGGAGCGATGGTTATGTTCAGCTTCATCCGCTCATCATTGACCAGTTTCACCTTTTTCTCCACCTTTGTATAACCTACGGCAGACACCACCAGCGTATAGTCGCCGGCAGGCGCCTTGATGTGATAGAGGCCTTCCTGATTCGTGGTTCCTCCATAACTCGTCCCTTTCAGATAAACAGTCGCAAAATCCACCGTTTCTTTTTCCGTAGAAATGATTCTACCCGAAATCATCCCTCCTCTCCTCTGCGCATGTACAGACAGAGAAGCCAACAGAAGGAAAAACAGCAGCGAGAATTTAAGTGTATATGCTTTCAATTTTATAATAATTATAATGTTGTTAGTAAACCGGTGCAAAGGTCATTATTAACAGCCAGCTGTGCAATCACTTATTGTAGGTAATTATATGGAGTGGATTTATCGTATATATCATATTATGCAATCACCATTGATAGGTATTATCAATAATAAATCTAAAAAAAGAGGAGCCGGGAAATGAAAAACCCCTATTTATAGGTATTGCCCAATATGCCTTTTTGTACGACCTTTGCTGCAAATTAAAACAAGACAACGGACAATAAATTATTAAAGTTTAAGTATGAAAATTGAAAAGATTGTAGCCCGTGAAATCCTTGATTCACGCGGCAATCCCACAGTAGAAGTGGACGTTATTCTGGAATGTGGTGTTATGGGACGCGCAGCAGTGCCTTCCGGTGCTTCTACCGGCGAGCACGAAGCGCTGGAACTTCGCGATGGCGACAAGCAACGCTACGGTGGTAAAGGTACACTAAAAGCAGTAGAAAACGTCAACAAGATAATCGCACCGGCACTGATTGGCTGGTCGTCACTGGAACAGCGTACCATCGACCACAAGATGCTTGAGTTGGACGGCACGCCTACCAAATCCAAGCTGGGTGCCAACGCCATTCTGGGTGTCTCACTGGCAGTAGCCAAAGCCGCCGCCAATTATCTCGATATACCTTTATACAGATATATCGGTGGAGTAAATACCTACGTAATGCCGGTCCCGATGATGAATATCATCAATGGAGGTTCACACAGCGACGCTCCTATCGCTTTCCAAGAATTTATGATTCGGCCGGTAGGCGCCTCTTCCTTCCGTGAAGGCCTGCGCATGGGAGCCGAAGTATTCCACGCCTTGAAAAAAGTGTTGCACGACCGCGGCCTCAGCACTGCTGTAGGCGACGAAGGCGGTTTTGCACCGGCACTGGCAGGAACAGAAGATGCGCTGGACTCCATCATGAGCGCCATCAAGGCTGCCGGCTACGAACCGGGCAAGGATGTGAAAATCGGTATGGACTGTGCCTCATCCGAGTTCTTTAAGAACGGTATCTATGACTACTCCATCTTTGAAGGCGAAAATGGTAAAAAACGTACTGCCGACGAACAAATAGCTTACTTGGAAGATTTGATTAATAACTACCCGATTGACTCCATCGAGGATGGCATGAGCGAAAACGACTGGGAAGGCTGGAAGAAGTTGACCGAACGCATCGGCAACCGTTGCCAGCTGGTTGGCGACGACCTGTTCGTGACTAACGTGGAATTCCTTGAAAAAGGTATTGCCATGGGCTGCGCCAATTCCATCCTTATCAAAGTCAATCAAATCGGTTCACTCAGTGAAACGCTGGATGCTATCGAAATGGCACACCGCCACGGTTATACCACAGTGACTTCTCACCGTTCCGGCGAAACCGAGGACGCCACCATTGCAGACATTGCCGTTGCCACCAACAGCGGACAAATCAAGACCGGTTCTCTGAGCCGCTCCGACCGCATGGCGAAGTACAACCAACTATTGCGCATCGAAGAAGAACTGGGTAACCTTGCTGTCTATGGCTACAAAAGAATAAAATAACCCTTTGTAGTGAATAAGTCATAAAGAGGGAATAGCGTCTTTGGGAAAAGGCGCTATTTTTATTAAAGAATCGTCTATATCTTTGCAAAAGTCATCCCCTACTATCCTCTATAGGAAAGATTCTTTCCAAGATGGTAGCAGGTTAATGTTTCATTGACTAAAGACTATTCGTCCGACAGTCGTTACATTATCGTCCGACATATGTTTAATTATCGTCCGATAGCTGTTGGACGATAATTAAACATATGTCGGACGAATAGTTTTTAGTAAGCAAGAATATAAAATATAGCGGCGCAACAATCATTTGCTCCCAAAGCCTCCCTTTATTATTTACGGAGGCCTTCAAAAACAGTCCTCATTCACGGTTCATCAAACGATGCTCTGCCATCTGCTCGAACTTCGTGCCGGGACGTCCGTAATTGGCATACGGATAAATGGAGATGCCTCCGCGCGGGGTGAAGATACCCGTCACCTCAATATACTTAGGGTTCATCAAATGAATGAGGTCTTTCATTATGATGTTCACGCAATCCTCGTGGAAAGCACCATGATTGCGGAAGCTGAACAAGTAGAGTTTCAAACTCTTGCTCTCTACCATCTTGACATCGGGGATATAGCAAATACGGATTTCTGCAAAGTCCGGTTGCCCCGTGATGGGACAGAGGCTGGTGAATTCGGGGCAGTTGAAACGCACCCAGTAGTCATTGCCGGGATGCTTGTTATCAAATGCCTCCAATACTTCGGGGGCATAGTCCTGACGGTATTCTGTCTTTCTCCCCAAAAGGGAAAGTTGGTCTTTCAATTCTGTCATAGCCATATATTTTTAGTGATACAAGTGTGCCTCATTTAGTAGAAGCCAAAAACTTTTCCAATCCTTCTCTGCGCAACGTGCATGCCGGGCAGTGTCCACAACCATCTCCCGGGATACCGTTATAACAAGTCAGCGTTTCGTGACGTATAAGTTCGAGCACTCCAAGCTCGTCTGCCAGCGCCCAGGTCTCCGCTTTGTCAATCCACATCAGTGGTGTGTGCAGTACGAATTGCTCGTCCATAGCCAGGTTCAGCGTCACGTTAAGCGACTTGATGAAAGCATCCCGGCAATCGGGATAACCGCTGAAATCGGTCTGCGACACCCCCGTCACAATATGATTAATCCCCCGCTCGCGGGCGTAAACGGCGGCTATACTCAGGAAAAACAGATTGCGTCCCGGCACAAAAGTATTCGGAAAGCTGTCTGCCGGCTTCTCCTGGTCCATCTCCATGCCGGCATCTGTCAATGAGTTATGTCCCAGCCGGCCGATAAAGGAAACATCCATTACTTCGAACTCCACACCTGCCTTACGGGCAATGGCCCTCGCCAAGTCCACTTCCTTCTGATGTTTCTGTCCATACAGAAAACTCAGCGCATACACTTTCTTAAATTCACGTTTTGCCCAAAAGAGGCAAGTGGTCGAGTCCTGCCCGCCACTGAATACCACCAAAGCAGTGTCCCTATTCATCTTGTTAAAAGCCTCTCCCCTTGCCCTCCCCCGTAGGGAGGGAAACAGAGAGGGCATTGCTAATTATTTGTTTGACATAATAACTGATTTCCCCTCACTACGGGTAAGGGGCTTTAAATATCGCCTATTTTCCATACTTTATAGGAGATGCCTTCATCATAGACATCACTACCGTCTATCCGCTTAATAGCTTTTACCACACGGATAGTCACAGGCAGTATCAATACCTCGTACATGGACTTCAGCAGAATCTGGATACACATCATCACCAGCAACTCCCGCCATGCAATGATTCCTCCGAACGCCACCGGAAAGAAAATCAACGAGTCTGCCGTCTCACCAACCACCGTCGACCAAATGGCACGTGCGGAGAAATTACGCCCGTTGCTTGCCAGTTTCATGCGGCTCATTACGTAGGCATTCAGAAAAGAGCCCACCAAGAATGCCGTCAGACTGGCTATGACAATACGGGGCGCCATTCCAAAAACAAAATTGAAATGCGCGGCACCATCCCAGAAAGGGGCGGCAGGCAACGCCACGGCTATCAGTCCCAGCATTACCACAAAAAAGTTCATGGCAAAACCGCTCCAGATAATCAGGCGGGCTTTACGAAAGCCCCAAACCTCGGCTATGCAATCGTTGATAATATAAGAAATCGGGAAGACCAGCAATCCGGCTGTTACGGTAATACCAAAAACCTGGATAACTTTAGTCTCAAGAAGATTGGCTGCAATCAAGCATACATTGAACAGAATGCCCAGCAACATAAAAGGTACAGATACTTTTTGTTTCATACTCCTGTTTTTTACGTGGTGTTCTAGAATACACGACCGCTATTCACGGCATCATACATTTTAAATCCGGTTGCAAAGGTACAACAAGTTTTGCAAATGAACAAACAACATATATTTTAACTAAATCCCAAGCAAGACAAAGCTCCTTTTTTTTATTCGAAGTAATTACAGACAGTGCATATTTAGTTAACGAGACTTAAATAAGATTTCCCAAACCAAGAATATTATTTACAATAGTTTTAAAAAACATAAACCAATAGCATAAAAATCAATATATTAACTGATTTTAGCACAAAATCAAAAACATGCAACCAAGTTTGCTCTCAAACAAGATTTCATTCACGCAAATTTCTTAAGCAAATAAAATAATGGACAACATATTTTAATACATACGATTCTATATTTTAAATAATGAAAATTAGGATTATATTTGATAACAACAATCCGGAAGCTCTGGAAAGCACATTGATATTAACCAAGAATATACCATATTATATATAGTAACCTTAGAAAAACAATGAATGCCTATGATTTACCCGAAAGCCCCAAGACACTATTAGTGTCATCTTCTATTCAACCTATTTATTTTGAGATCCATTAGCTTAAACAAAAAACATCTATTATGAATGAAAATCGTAAACGAGGAACATCGAACAACAAAATCCTCACAGCAATTGCCATCGCCTCCCTATTTATAGGAAGCAGCAAAATCATGGCAATAGAGACCTATTCGGAAAATTCATTCGGAGTGACAGAACAGATGCAGGCACAAACAGCCCGCGGTATCATTGTCGACCAGAATGGAGAGCCTATCATCGGAGCAAGTATCTTGGAAAAAGGTACTACCAATGGAGTTACTACCGACTTATACGGTAAATTCTCGCTAAACGTAAAAAGAGGTGCCACCCTGGTCATTTCCTACATCGGCTATAAGACGCAGGAAGCCAAAGCAGATGCCAACATGAAAATCACCCTTACAGAAGATTCCGAACTACTGGATGAAGTAGTTGTTGTCGGTTACGGTGTACAGAAAAAGAAACTTGTCACCGGCGCCACTGTACAAGTGAAAGGGGAAGACATAGCCAAGCTGAACACTGTGGATGCCCTGGGCGCTTTGCAGAGCCAGTCACCGGGTGTCAACATCACACAGAACAACGGCTTCCTGGGTTCGGGCTTTAAGGTGAATATCCGCGGTATCGGTACTACCGGAACCTTCTCCCCGCTTTATGTGGTAGATGGAGTTGCCAACGGTAGCATCGACGGGCTGAACCCGAGTGACATTGAATCTTTGGACGTCTTGAAGGATGCCGCTTCTGCCGCCATCTATGGTGCGCGTGCTGCCAACGGCGTTATCCTGATTACCACCAAACGAGGTAAAACCGGCGTTGCCGAAGTCAGTTACGACGGCTATGTCGGCGTGCAGAACCTTTACAAAATCCCTACTATCCTCAATGCCCAAGAGTACATGATGATGCAGGATGAAGGCCGTGTAATGGACGGATTGAGTCCGTACAACTGGGCGACCTATATTCCGGAAAGGGATTTGCAGGCCATACAGAACGGAACATGGAAAGGGACAAACTGGCTGAAGGAAGTGCTGAATGAAGATGCATTGGTACAGAACCACGCAGTCAACATCACCGGAGGAACAGACCGTTCCAGATATGCCATAGGTATTTCATACACCAACCAAGAAGCCACCATGGGAGTTCCCGGCGAATTTCCAGAAATGAACCGCTACAACTTCCGTGTCAACTCGGACCACGTAGTCATGAAAAAAGGCAATCTTGACTTCTTGAAAGTGGGCGAAACCATCAACTACAAATATTCGCAAACGCAAGGTTCATTCGGAACCGGCGGCATTTATTGGAACGGAGTGCACAATATGCTCATCATGAGCCCGTTGATGCACCCTTACAATTCAGACGGGGGCTACTACCTCTATGCAGACCAGGAAAAGGATAACTACAAATGGGATATCTCCAACGGAGCCAATAAAAACCCGATAGCTTATCTGGACTACTATATGAACCAGAACCTAAGCAAGTCCCATTACATGCAGAGCAGCTTCTATGCAGAACTGCAACCCATCAAGAACCTGCGTATCAAGAGCCAGTTCGGTTACATCATGGGAGCCTCCAGTTATCGTTCCTATTTGCCGAGATTCGATTATCTGAGTGCGTCACTCAACAACGCAGAAGACAAGGTTACCCAATCCATGTCTATGTATAACCGTTGGTCATGGGACAATACAGCCAACTACATCTTCAATATCGATGACCACAACATCGACGTCCTGGTAGGTCAGAGTATTGAAAAATGGGGTATGGGAGAAGAAATGAGCGGTTCAGCCATAGGCTCAAACTTCTATGATTTCAAGCACGCTTATTTGTCCAATGTTCCATTGACCGCCAACAGTGTGTCCTCCTTGACTGGCAAGCCTAACGGGGAAGGTTCCATCGCCTCCTTCTTCGGACGTGTCAACTACAACTATCAGGAGAAATACATGGCTTCTGTCATCATGCGTGCGGACGGTTCCTCCACTTTTGCCCGCGGACACCGCTGGGGATACTTCCCTTCAGTATCCGCAGGATGGGTTATCAGCAACGAGTCCTTCATGTCAGGAATCAAATGGCTGGACTTCTTAAAGCTACGCGCTTCCTGGGGGCAAAACGGTAACTGTAATGTATCTACTTTCCAATATCTTTCACTGATAACTTCCAACAACGGATATGGCGGTTATACGTTCGGCGACTCCATGGACCTCATCAGTACCGGTTCATACGCCTACCGACTGACCAACCCGGACCTTACCTGGGAAACACAGGAGCAATTGAATTTCGGTATCGATGCACGCTTCTTGAACAACCGCCTGGGCTTTGAATTCGACTGGTATAACAAAAATACCAGAGACTGGCTGGTTACGGCTCCGGTACTCTCTTCCTTCGGTGCCAATGCAGTGTCCGTCAATGGCGGTAATGTAAAAAACACGGGTATTGAAGTAGGACTCCACTGGAACGACAACATCGGAAAGGATTTCCAATATGGAGCCAACCTGACCCTTGCTCACAACAAGAATGAAGTGACCAAGATTGCCAACAAAGACGGAATCATCCACGGTAGCGGCAGCGTTCTGTGGGAAGGAGCCGAAGAGTGCTTCCGTGCTGAAGTAGGCAAACCCATCGGCTACTTCTACGGCTACAAGAGTAACGGCATATTCCAGAACCAGGAACAGATAGACAACTACAAAGGTCCGAAACTGAATGGCGACAAGACACAGCCGGGTGACGTAATCTGGGCAGACACCGACAATAGCGGTACGCTCGATGCCAATGACCGTACTATGATAGGTAACCCGAATCCCGACCTGACAATGGGACTTTCCCTGAATGCCAGCTGGAAGGCCATTGACTTCTCAATCACTACTTACGGCGCATTCGGCCAGCAGATTCTGAAGTGTTATCGTGACTTCTCCTCCTCACCCTTGAATAACTATACAGCAGAGATATTCCAACGCTGGCACGGCGAAGGTACGTCCAACAAGTTCCCGAGACTGTCCAGCGCTTCCAGCTCCAACTGGAACAGAGTATCAGACATTTACATCGAAGATGGAGACTATCTCAAGATAAAGAACATCACTGTGGGATTCGACTTCAAGAAAGCATTCAAGAAGTTACCGGTACAACAGCTGCGCCTGTATCTGACCGCACAGAACCTCTTTACCTTCACCGGCTATTCCGGTATGGACCCGGAAATCGGTTACGGTGGCGACGATTATGGTTGGGCATCAGGCATCGACCTGGGCTACTACCCCAGTGCACGTACCTATATGATAGGCTTAAATGTAAAATTCTAATTAACCGAAGAAATTATGAAAAAGATATTATTCATAGCATCAGCAATACTGATTCTTCTTTCAGGATGCGAAAACTTCCTCGATTCGGAACTTCTGACCGAAAAGACAACCGCCAACTTCCCGGAGACAGAAAAGGATGCCCAAGAGATGGTGACGGCCATATACGCCCATCTGTTGTTTGAAAGTCCTGAAACCTCTTCCCAGTATTACATTGCCCAGTTGGCAGGTGACGACTGTCTGGGAGGCAACCTCTCCTACTCCAACAACTGTGCCACCAACTTCCTTATGTACAGTGGCAATCTGAATACATTTGCCGGCATCTGGGACCGTTGCTACACCCTTATCAACCGTGCCAACAATGCCATCAACACAATGGAGAACGTGAAATCATGGTCCAGCGAGAGCGAACGCAACCGGCTTTTCGGTGAGTCCTACTTCCTGCGTGCCATGGCTTATTATGAGCTGGCACAAGTCTTTGGCGGAGTTCCTTTACGCACCACACTGGAAAGCACCAACCTGCCGCGTGCATCCGTAGACGAAATCTACGCCCAGATTGCAGCAGACTTGAAAAATGCTATCGAAATGATGCCCGCAAAGATTTATCCGAAAGGCTCAGACATGACCGGACACGCTACAAAATATGCCGCCGAAGCCATGATGGCACGTGTATTCCTTTTCTATACCGGACGCTACGAAAAAACCGAGCTTCCCAACGGAACTACCAAAGAGGAGGTCATCTCTTGGATAGATGACTGTGTAAACAACTCCGGTCATAAACTGGTGTCCGACCAACGCAACATTTGGGCCTATACCAACGATGCTACCGAAGACAATACCGAAGGGTTCCGTTACCAATACGTCATCAACCATAACTTGAAATGGGAAGGAAACAGTTCCGACGAAACTTTGTTCGCCAACAAGCATAACCTGAAATCCGACTGGACCTATACTTGGTTCTCCAACACTTGCGCCCAATTCTATTCACCGTCTGCCGACAACTATTCCAACAAAGACAGCTACCCCTTCGGCACCGGTTGGGGAGCTGGCCCAGTATCTCCGGCAATGGTCAACGAATGGAAAGACTGGGCCGCCAAGCAGACCTATACGGACGGTTACAAGGAGGATCCCCGTCTGACCGGTTCCATATGGTCGTACAAAGCACTTGATCCGAATGTTGCCGGCAACGTACTGATGGACTGCACCATGGACGAGGGTGAACCGGAATATACCGTATCCTATCGTTACTATGAACAAACCGGCTATTTCCAGAAAAAATACATCAATATCAATTCCTACAATGAAGGCAAAATCGAACCTTTCGGCAAGCAGATGTTCCCCGGAATATCTTCGCAGACATCCCAACAGCTACTCCAAATTGCCGACTTGATTCATATCCGTTTTGCCGACGTCCTGCTCATGCAGTCCGAGCTGAAGCAAGACGCTACGGGTCTGAACAAGGTACGTGCCCGCTCCCACTTGGCTCCGGTGGCCTACTCCCTGGAAGCCATCAAGCAGGAACGCCGCTGGGAACTTGCATTCGAGTCCATCCGCTGGTGGGATATCCTTCGCTGGTCGGGTCCTTCGCTTGAGGAAGCCGGTGACATACTCAACAAACAGACCGGGTTCAATATAATAAATGCCGCTACGGTGGTACCGATGGTAAAATTCGACTATAAGAAACGCCTACAGGCAACCCAAGGCTACTGGCCCATTCCGCAAGACGAAATCGACATCTCCAATGGAGTCCTTGAGCAGAATCCAGGCTGGGATGCATCTGCCCAGTTCTCGGATTGGAACAATATGTAAGGAGTATTAACCTATAAATAAAGACAATATGAAAGCAACAAAAATATTGATAGCAATGCTTGCTTCAGCCTTCATCGTTACTGCATGCGATCCTATCGAAGACGAAGACTTGCGAGACAAATATGTGACTGATGCCGGTACACCCATAACCAAGGAGGCATTACAAGCCGCCATATCCATTACCCAACCCTTCCCCAACCAAGACGGAGTAGTGGAAGGCGACCAGTATATCGCCCTGAAAAACTCCCGCCCGGACATTGGCGGTTCATGGCACATAGAATGGGGGGGCGAAGGAAGTAAACAAAGTAAGACTCTGGTCACGGACAACGCTACGGTCATCATGGAGTCCAATGCGGACTATTCCATCTACTATATGGGCATTTCCGCCAATCAGATTATCAAGACAGATCCGGTTGTAGTGACTGTGACCAATGTATTCGACGATTGGTCCACTTACTTCACCGGTGCAACCGACAAGAGTGACAAATCTGCCAAGAAGACCTGGAAATTCCGTGAAGTCAGCTGGGGTTCCGTCTGCAATATGGGGGCTCATGGAGGCTGGAAATATACCAGTGCAGGCTATACTCCCGAATCAAATTTTGCCTGGTGGGCCAATGTCACTGCCGCCGAAGCGGGAGACCAGTCCATGGTATTCGAATTCGACGGAAACAAGATGAAAACCTATGATGCCAGCGGAAACCTGAAGGCAGAAGGTACTTTCTCCTTCACACACGAAAAACCGGAAGACGGAGTACTGGGTGAACTGATAACGAGCATCCCCACCATCGGAGGGAATTATGACGACAACGGACAAAGCGTAGGCAGCAACAAATTCTGGCTGCTGACACTGGATGAGAACTATATCACAATCTATCATCCCGGCAAGTATAGCGGTGGTGTGGATTGGGACGACAGCGGCTGGTATGCTTACTTCAAGACTGAAGCAGGAACCGATTCTGAATAATATGCACTCTCTATGAAAAAGAAACTGCTATTTATAATAGCTACTGTCTTTCTAGTAGCCGCATGTCACAATGACGACTACATTCCCGGACTGCCAGCTCCGGGAAATGAAGACAACGAGACCGAAATGGCCGAGCAGGTTGCAGGCCGGGTTGCATTGGGCTACGTCACTTATTATGGCACATCCATACCCGATGCCAAATACCTGACCCACATAAACTACGCTTTTGCAGAATTATATGTTAAAAACGGAATTTATGAAAAGTTTGGCCTGCAAGGTGATAAATCCCGTTTTGATAAGGTAAAGAAAATAAAGAGCCAGTATCCACATGTGAAGATATTACTCTCTTTTACCAATAGCGTTTCCAATTCTGACAATTCCCAGGACGGAGGCTTCTCCGCCCTGGCGAAGAGTCCGGAAATGCGCAAGCAATTCGCACAAGACTGCAGAGCCTTTGTTCTGAGTGAGGGCATAGACGGTATTGACATTGACTGGGAATTTCCCGGTATGACTTTCAGCAGCAATGCCTATGACGAGTTGGTAGATGTGGAGAACTTCACCCTATTGATGAAAGACTTGCGTGCAGAGTTGGGGCAGTCCACCCTATTGACCTATGCAGGTTATTGCATGGACAAGCGTCCCCAAGGCGAAGGCTACAAATATATTGATGTAAAGGCTGTAGACCCGTATGTAGATTTCGTCAATATCATGGCCTATGATCTGGTTGGTGCCCCCCAGCATCAATCAGCATTGAACAAGCCAAGTAATTACTGGGACTGCCAGCGTTCCGTAGACGAATACCTGAATGCAGGGGTATCTGCCGACAAATTAGTGTTGGGAATTCCGTTCTACGGAAGAGCCGATTTCAATGCCGGCGGCAGCATCAATTATCGGGATATTCTCAACCTGAGTAAGGATGACGGCTATGTCATCGAAAATTGGGATACAGAAGGCAATGTCCCCTATGTCACCAAAAACGGCAGTTTCTACTGTGGTTACGACAATCCCCGCAGTATTGCCGCAAAAGGTGAATGGATATTAAAAAATGGCATGAAAGGCATGATGTTCTGGGATTATGAAGGCGATGACACTATGGGAACTCTACGCAAAGCGCTGTGGAATGCCGTCATGAAAAAATAAGTAACTTAACACACATTCTCAGGAGGTTATTCCGGAAATTAGGGTAAGGGTAATTTTGCATACGATCTTCATTCAAGGCAAGAATACTGACGGAATAACCTCCTTTCCTCCTCCAAGACTACAAAACCTTTTTTCATTTAAGTTGTTGAAAGCACATTCATCAAAACCTAACTTAAATGAAAACAATCTTAAAAGCAATGTTTCTGTTGTGCGTAGCCGGACTTCCCTTGTCCACTATCCATGCACAAAAAAAAGAGATCATCGATGACGAAGCCCCCAACGGCATTGTCATAGTTACCATCGACAAAGCGGGCGACGAGATTATCCGCATCATGAATGAGTCACAATTGCCTTACATCCATGACCCGAAAGCTCCCCGCTTCCTATTGATGGACAAACAAGGCAAATTCGCCCTGGGTATCGGAGGGTATGTCCGTGCCACCGGCGAGTATGATTTTGGAGGTATTGTGGATGATATTGACTTTGTTCCTGCCAACATTCCAAGCATTAGTAAAATCAAAAATCAATTTCAAATGGATGCCAGTACGGCCACTATCTTTCTGAAATTAGTCGGACACACCCGGCTATTGGGTGACTTCACAGTCTATACAGCCGGAAATTTCCGAGGAGGAGACAAAACATTCCAGCTACGGAATGCTTATATGTCATTCCGAAATATAACGGTGGGATATACTTACGGCGGTTTCATGGACTTAGGCGCCCTCCCCTCCACCATTGACTTCCAGGGGCCCAACGGTGCCACGTTCTACCGCGCTACACAATTGTCATATACTTATAAAGGGCTGAAAGACTTTCGTTTCCAAGCTTCCATCGAGGCGCCTGCCGTTGACGGCACAACAAGCAGCCAATTCGAAATTGCCCAGCAACGCATGCCGGACTTCACAGCTTCGGCACAATACAGTTGGAACAGCAGCAGTCATTTGCGTGTAGGAGGTATCATCCGCAGCATGACATATACCAGCACGGAAAGGGACAAGGCTTCCAGCGTCACCGGATACGGTGTACAAGCCTCAACGACCTTTAACCTCGGTAAAAAATGGCAGGCATTCGGACAAATCAACTATGGTAAAGGTATCGGGCAATACCTGAATGACATCAGTAATCTGAACGTCGATATTGTCCCCAATCCCGAAAAGGAAGGCAAAATGCAGGCATTGCCCATGCTGGGCTGGTATGCAGGTCTACAATATAACATTTCTCCAAAGGTATTCCTTTCAAGCACTTACAGCATGTCCCGCCTTTACTCTGAAGACGGTTATCCCAACGACCTGCCAAGTACCTACCGCTACGGACAGTATTTCGTAGCCAACGTATTCTGGAACGTAACCCCGAACATGCAGGTAGGCGCTGAATATCTGCGTGGCTGGCGCACCAACTTCGACAATTCCACCAACCATGCCAACCGTATGAACCTGCTTGTACAGTATTCTTTCTAATCCAATATAAAATAAGAAAGAAGCCGCCTCAAATCGATATTTGAGACGGCTTCTTAATATATAAAGGTAGGATTGTGAAATCAGAACTTATAGTCAACACCAAGACCAAACACTTTATTAGTACGGCTATAAACATTCTTGGTGGTTTCACTTATCTTCTTTGTATAATCATCATAGTTTGTCCAAAAATAGGCTATATTCATAGTCAAATGCTTTGTCATTTTGATGGCAGCACCAAACCCCAGTGAATAAGAGTCACATGAAAAACTTATATCACTCTGAAAATCATCAGCCAAGCCATAATCTGTACGCTGATAACCACCACTGATGGTCAGCTGTTTAGCTATATCCCATTCTGCACCAATCAAAATTTCATGTGTGCCATGCTTCAACGCTTTCTGCTTATCATTGGCCATCCCTGCCGCTTTATCAAAAAAATGGTGATATTCCAGCGTTGCACGAAGCGTAGGAAGGAATTCATAACCAACAGCTGCAGTCAATAATGCAGGGATATCACTCGGAGTATTCACACCATCCTTATAGTCAGCCAAAGGATTCCCTTCATCTCCCATAGCAGTTCCCATTGCACGCACTTCAGCTTTTTTGGTTTTATTTTCGAGATTAAGACTTGTCATAAACTCGTACTTCAACCCAATATTCCATTTGCCCAACTTCACATCAGCTCCCAAGATAGGGGTCAATCCCCAGCCGGTCTGGTCGCAGTCTAAATCGATACCAACCAATTCCATGCCACCATAAGTAGGAATATTACTGTGTGCTGTTGCAGTCAGAAATCCTTCATACCCACCGGTAAAATAATTCATACGTCCACCGGCAAACACACCTAACCAATCATTAACTTGATACGACAACCCCAATTGCACACCATAAATAAACTGGCTTCCATCCATTGCACTATTGATAGAATACATATTGGGAGTGATTTGACCACCCGAAATAGTATGGACTTGTCCCATCACCATTGAATCGAACATACCCAAACCATCATCAAACGATGCCTTACCGCCACCACCTACAACAGCAAAGCTACCGGAAATAGTCCAGTCTCCTTTTTTATATGCACCTTGAAAACTAGGAATGAAAGGAGCAGAAGCTTTTCCTTTATAATAACGTGTATTCCCATCTTCAATAAACAAGGGAAATGTCGCTTTTATGTTACGGGTCTGATAAGCACTTTGTCCATTCAAAGACAAATAGAGACCATCTTCCGGCAAAAAGGCCAAACCGGCCGGATTAGAATAGACACCGTCAATATCAATGGAAGCACCACGCGCTAACATTCTAAGAAAAGATACATGCTGATTTGTATTTGTTAGGATACCACCCGCAAAAGTTGGAATTGAAACGATTAACATCGCAATGCCAATCAACGAAAATTTTCTCATCTAAATCTTTTTTAATTGTTTTCGGGCGCAAAGGTACAATAATATTGCACATAAAAAATAGTTTTGTGCATAAAGTTATCCTAATATAATACTTTCATTGAAATACCAAATAGTTTCTGATGAAACAAATGGAAATAATTATCATTTTATGAATCCTTCCGGCCACTGAACCATATCAACTTTCCACTTGTTATCTCCCTATAATTATGTAACATTTAAAAAACAACAAATCTCATGGCATACACTATCGCATTTTTTGGCAGCAAACCTTATGATGAAGCGTCTTTCAACGAAAAAAACAAGGAATATGGTTTTGAGCTCCGCTACTATAAAGGGCATCTTAACAAGCACAACGTTATTTTAACCCAAGGAGTAGATGCAGTCTGTATTTTCGTGAACGACACGGCCGATACCGAAGTTATCCGTCTGATGGCAGACAACGGCGTGAAATTATTGGCGTTGCGCTGCGCCGGCTACAACAATGTAGATTTAAAGGCAGCTGCCGACTGTGGCATTACCGTAGTGCGTGTCCCTGCTTACTCCCCTTATGCCGTAGCAGAATATACCGTTGCCCTGATGTTATCCCTCAACCGTAAAATTCCACGTGCCACCTGGCGGACACGAGACGGAAACTTCTCGCTGCACGGACTTCTGGGCTTCGACATGTACGGAAAAACTGCAGGCATCATCGGCACGGGAAAAATAGCCAAGAAACTGATATGTATCCTGCGTGGATTCGGCATGAATATTCTTGCCTACGACCTCTATCCCGACTATAATTTCGCCCGTGAACATCAAGTGGTATATACCAGCCTGGATGAGCTATATCACAATTCGGATATCATCTCCCTGCACTGCCCGCTGACTGAACAGACCAAATATCTCATCAACGACTATTCCATCAGTAAAATGAAGGACGGAGTAATGATTATCAATACCGGACGTGGACAACTCATCCATACCAACGCCCTGATTGAAGGACTAAAAAACAAGAAAATCGGCTCTGCCGGCCTGGATGTGTACGAAGAGGAAAGCGAATACTTCTATGAAGACCAATCGGACAAAATCATTGATGACGATACCCTGGCGCGGCTACTGTCCTTCAATAATGTCATCGTCACTTCGCACCAGGCCTTTTTCACACGCGAGGCACTGGCAAACATTGCTTCGACAACCTTGCAGAACATCAAAGATTTTATGAACCATAAGCCACTGGAGAACGAGGTCAAGGCATAGTCCCCACTCATTTATAAATTCTTAGACATCGGTTTTTAAACTTTATAGCTTTCCAAAGCGTTACTAGTACATAAACCATTTTAAGAAAAGGAATAAATTATGAAAAAAGTTATAGACAAATCAGACAGCAGAGGTCATTCCCTATATGATTGGCTTGACAGCCACCACACCTTCAGTTTCGACGAGTATTACAATCCCCGCCGGATGAATTTCGGCGCCTTGCGTGTACTGAACGACGACCGTGTGGCTCCGGGAAAGGGCTTCGGCACACATCCTCATAAAAATATGGAAATCATCTCCATTCCCCTGAAAGGGAAACTGAAACATGGGGACAATCATCAGAACAGCCGCATCATCATTCCGGGAGATATACAAACCATGAGCGCCGGCACCGGCATCTACCACAGCGAAATGAACGGCAGTGACACTGAAGCGGTAGAATTCCTGCAAATCTGGGTGATGCCCGAAAAGCTGAACACACCACCCGCATACCAGGACTTCGACGTACGTCCACTCCTGCGCAAAAATGAAATGGCACTAATAGTATCCCCTGACGGCGATGCTCCTGCCAGACTGCTACAACAGACCTGGTTCTCTATCGGTGAAATAGAAGCCGGAAAGAAGATTGACTACCACATGCACCAATCGCATTCCGGTGTATACATCTTCGTAATGGAAGGTGAAGTCAAAGTGGACGGCACAATACTCTCACGCCGTGACGGAATGGGAGTATACGAAACCGGCAGTTTTGAGCTGGAAACATTGAAAGACTCTCACATTCTCTTCATAGAAGTACCGATGTAGCGTGCTTTTGCATAAAATAACAGCTTAAACCGGAAGTTTGTGTAGCGTTTTTTGTAATATTGCGCTATAATTCAATCCGTAAATGAAACTTGATTACATCTACCATAGCGGCTTCGCGATTGAAGCGGACGGAGTGACGGTCATTATCGATTACTATAAAGATTCCTCGGAAGAGGTTTTCAATAAAGGTATCGTGCACGACTATCTCTTGGAAAAGCCGGGCGTACTCTACGTACTATGCTCGCATTTCCATCCCGACCACTTCAATCGCGAAGTTCTTTCATGGAAAAAACTGCGGCCCGACATCCGCTACATATTCTCCAAAGACATCCTGAAGCACCGCCGCGCCTCAGCGGAAGATGCCACCTACATCAATAAGGGCGACACCTACGAAGACGAACATATCCGTATCCAGGCCTTCGGTTCTACCGATGTGGGTATCTCCTTCCTGATAGACCTGCAGGGCAGGCGACTGTTCCATGCCGGTGACCTAAACAACTGGCACTGGAGCGAGGAATCTACTCCGCAGGAAATACGCAAGGCCGAAGGTGACTTTCTGGCCGAAGTGAGAGAGCTGCAGCAAACTGCACCTGCCGTAGATGTAGCCATGTTTCCGGTGGACAGCCGTATCGGAAAAGATTATATGCGTGGAGCAGAACAATTCGTGGAACGAATAAAAATCACTATATTTGTACCGATGCACTTCAGCGAAGATTATCAGGGAGGCAACGCCTTCCGGCAGTTTGCCGAGAGCAAGGGATGCCGCTTTCTGAGCATTGCACACCGTGGTGAAAGTTTCGAACTCCCCAACTTGTAGCCCATAATTCGTAAATTAATAATTAAAACACATACTATTATGAAAAATTTGACACAACTTCTTTTTACACTGTTTTGCCTTTGTCTGCCGGCCATGCTGCAGGCGCAGGATAAGGACGACAGTAAATATCTGGCCGGTGCTGTTCCCGAGGTGGACGGCAAAGTGGTATTCACCAAAGAATTCAGCATCCCCGGCATGTCTCAGGATGAAATCTACGAACGTCTGCTCGGCTGGATGGATGCCCGTCTGAAAGAGAATGAAAATACCAGCCGTGTAGTATTCTCAGACAAAGAGAAAGGACAAATTGTAGGTATCGGGGATGAATGGATTGTATTCAGTTCTACGGCTCTGTCATTAGACCGTACCAAAATCCTTTACCAGCTGACTGTGACCTGCCAACCCGAAAAGAGCGTGCTCGAAGTAGAAAAGATACGGTTTAACTACCGCGAAGGAAAAGAAAAATATACCGCCGAGGAGTGGATTGTAGACAAGTATGCCTTGAACAAGGCGAAGACCAAACTGGTACGCGGACTTGCCAAGTGGCGCAGAAAAACCGTAGACTTCGTTGATGACCTTTGCCTGGGAGCAGCAGAAGCATTGAGCGCCACCACTGCCAAAGCTCCGGTAGAAGAAAAGAAGGAAGAAAAGAAAGAGGTGAAAGCTGTCGTCAATTCCGGTCCGACGGTAATCACCCCGAAGAAACAAGTTACCGTGGAACCTGCCCAGGCTGCTGAAAAGGCATCCGAAGGCATCGTGAAAGATGCCCAAGTCATCGAAGTGCCCCAAGTCAAGAAACCTGCCGCACTGGTTCCTGCCCAAAAGAGCCAGCAGCAAGAATACAAGACCATAGCCCCCGAGCAATTGTCAGCCGATGCCATCCAGACCGGAGCAGGCAAATTGGTTATCGTCATCGGCCAAGAGCCTTTCAACATGACCATGATGACAGCAAACTCCGGAGGTTCTTTGGGCAAAGTCAACGGCAAACCAGTTGTATTCAGCATACTGTCGCCCGACCAGCCGTATGAACAAATGGAAAAAGCAGAAAGCTATACCATCCGTTTCTATCCTACGGGACAGACAGAGCCTACGGTTATTCTGGAATGTAAGAAGCTGCCTTCACCGGCAACGATGGAAGGTATGCCACGCACGTATGTAGGCGAAATTCTGAAAGCAATGGTCAAATGACCGCACACGCAGACTGCAAATTGTAAATAATCAAATCAGGAATAAACAAATGGAAATAAAAAGTAAATTCGACCATTTTAATATCAATGTCACCAACCTGGAACGTAGCATCGCATTCTACGAAAAGGCACTGGGCCTGAAAGAACATCATAGGAAAGAGTCGTCCGACGGCTCTTTCACTCTGGTCTATCTGACCGACGGCAGTACCGGCTTCCTGCTGGAACTGACCTGCTTGAAGGAGCACCCACAAGCCTACGAATTAGGAGAGAACGAGAGTCACCTCTGCTTCCGCGTATCCGGCGATTACGACGCCATACGCCAATACCATAAGGAAAACGGATGGGTATGCTTCGAAAACACTGCAATGGGACTGTACTTTATCAATGACCCGGATGACTATTGGATTGAGGTACTGCCGGAGAAATGATATTTTACATCACTAAAACAACGAAATATATGAGTATAGAAGAAGCGATGATGGGTGGTATTGTCTTCAAAGGCAAAAAGGACAAACCTAAAGAAGAAAACAAGATAAAGACCAAAGCCAAGAAGAAAACCTACATTACCGGGCAACACGGTTCCGCCTCAGCCAAAATGAAAGCAGAAATCCGCCGCAAACGCGCTAACAGACATAAGAAATGATAAATACAGCCTTATTGCCTGCCGACAAGGACCCGATGGGCGCAGCCATAGCCGATTACTTCAAACGGCATAAAGCCGACCGCCTACGCGTGTTCTCTTCACAATTCGATGAGGACGAAATTCCCGTCGAAGAGCTATTCCGCACAGAAAAGCAAATGCCCTTGCTGGAGCGTACTGCTCTGCAAATGGCAACCGGAAGGATTTTGGATGTGGGTGCCGGCAGCGGTTGCCATAGCCTTACCCTGCAAGAAGCCGGAAAAGAGGTCCATGCCATCGACATTTCCCCGCTTTCCGTGGAAGTGATGAAGCAGCGAGGTGTGCGTAGCGTGTCACAAACCAATCTGTTCAATGAACAGTTTGCCGATGAATACGACACTATCCTAATGCTGATGAACGGTTCCGGCATTATCGGAAAATTGGAGAATCTGCCTGATTTTTTCCGGAAGATGAAGCTGCTGCTCCGGCCTGGAGGCTGTGTTTTAATGGATTCCAGCAACCTGAGCTATCTGTTCGAAGAGGAAGATGGCAGTATTGTTATCAACCTTGCCGGTGATTACTACGGAGAGGTAGACTTCCAGATGCAATACAAGAATGTCAAAGGCGACTCCTTTGACTGGCTCTATATCGACTTTCAGACCCTGAGCATCTATGCTGCCGAAAACGGCTTCAAAGCAGAGCTGGTGAAAGAGGGTACACATTATGACTATCTTGCCAAACTATCCCGACAAGCATAAAAGTGAAGTGCCCCCTAAAAGTTTTTGTCTAACTTTTAGGGGGCACTTCCTTTTTTATATCTTGCCTATTCCTACTATTCAGAAAGCATCCCGTCAATCTCCTTCACCAGAGAAGCAAATTCTTCAGGGTTATACAGACGTGTCAGCTTCACAATACGCCCTTCCTTATCAATCAGGACATTGCGTGTGATACCTGCCTTGCGGAGCGCATACTTCGCAAATATATCCGCTCCCGGGTCCAGACCCAAAGGATAAGTCACTCCGGTTGACTTACCAAAAGCAATCACTTTCTCCAACGGCTCGTCACGGTCGATGCCAATCAGCATAAAATCCGGATTCGACTTATGCTTCAGCCATATATCCTTCTCAATGAAAGGCATCTCCTTACGGCATACCCCACACCAGCTCGCGGTAAACTGCAACATGACCACCTTCCCACGAAGTCCCGAAAGGGTAATGCTTTTCCCATCCGTCAGCTTCACTGTAAAATCTGGAGCCATCTCCCCTACCTTAACGATGTAGCCGGTACTGTCCGCCACTACATCCTGCGCCTTGCCTGCCATGCTGCACATAGCAAACAGACAGAAAATCAGAAATCCAACTTTTTTCATTTTATTCAATCTTTAATAAGTAAGCTGTAACTATTCAGCGAATGATATTTTATAGAATGGGTAAACAATTCCCTATAACAAAAAACTCCGAAACACTTTTAAAAAGCAGTTTCGGAGTTTTATTCTTCGAGGTACCTGGCAGATTCGAACTGCCGTACACGGTTTTGCAGACCGCTGACTAAGCCACTCATCCAAGGTACCGGTTCTTACAAGAACTCTTTATTTCTCGTTTGCGGATGCAAAGGTAGCACTTTTTTTGAAACTACCAACTATCCGCAACAACTTTTCTTCTTTTTTTTCGTCACTCCACTACACTCTGCACGCTTCTTATCATACAAATTCTTTAGTTCACAGCCACTTGCACAGCTATCACACGGATTATCATTTTCTTTGACCCTATGAAAAAAAGAATAAATACTCATTCCAATCCGCACAGCGCAGAGCAACAACAATAAGGCTACTACCCACTCCTGCCAACTATTCATCATAAAAACAGACCTCCTATCTGATAAATTGCGAAAGACATCAGCCAGGCCAGCGCAGTAGTATAAAGCCCCGCAAACACAGCCCACTTCCAACTGCCCGACTCCCCTTTAATGGCTGCCAACGTGGCGATGCACGGAAAATAAATCAGCACAAACACCATGTAACCGAAAGCCACCAGGGGCGTTATCGGAATGCGTTCACCCAAGCTTACGGCATCTGCCTCGGCATCGTCGGCATAAAGCACTCCGAGCGTGCTTACCACCAGCTCCTTGGCGCCCACGCCGGAAAGGATGCCGATGCCCAGCTTCCAGTCGAATCCCAACGGTTCGATGACCGGTTCCATGGCTTTACCAATCCGGCCGATGTAGGAATTCTCCTGCTGTTCCGTCACACTTTCATATTCATCGTGGTTGGGATAATATCCCAATGCCCAGATAACGATGGATGCCACCATAATGATGCCTCCCATCTTGCGGAGATACTGCGCCCCCTTCTCCCACGTATGGCGGAAGATGGCCTTGGACGTCGGCATACGATAAGGCGGCAGCTCCATGACAAACGGCGTATCATCTCCTTTCACCAGAAAGCGGCAGAAAAGACGTGCCATGACCACTGCCAACAGAATGCCGATGGCATAGATTACTAACAGCACAAAGCTCGCATTGTTCGGGAAGAAGGCGCCTACCAGCAATAAATAGATGGGTAGACGAGCGCTGCACGACATCAGCGGATTGATGAGCATCGTCACCAGACGGCTCTTGCGGTTCTCGATGGTACGCGAAGCCATAATGGCGGGCACATTACACCCAAAGCCCATAATCAGCGGAATGAAAGACTTTCCATGCAGCCCCATTTTATGCATAATCTTATCCATAATGAAAGCGGCACGTGCCATATAGCCCGAGTCTTCCATCAAGGAAATAAAGAAATAGAGCAACAGAATATTCGGCAGGAAAACAATGACACCGCCCACACCTCCGATAATACCATCCACCAGAAGGTCCTTCAGCGGTCCTTCGGACATGTTGTTGCGTATCAGGTCGCCCAATTCGCCTACCAGCCATTCAATCCCCTGCATAGGATAGTCGCCCAGCACAAAGGTGCCTTCGAACATCAGATAAAGGAAAAGGAAGAAAATGGGATAGCCCCATACGCGGTGGGTAACGATTGAGTCTATGATTTGAGTGGTCCGCGACGTATCCTGATGATTGTCCACATAGGTCTCGCGCAGGGCACCGGCTATAAAACCATACTTGGCATCGGTGATGGCCTGCTCGCTCTCCTCGTTCACCACCTCGGCAATCCGTGCCTCTTCCCGGTCGCGGACGGCAAGAATCTCCTTTCCATTGGGCAACTCTTCCACAATCTTTTTCAAGTCTTCGTCGTTCTCCAGCAACTTGATGGCAAGGAAACGCGTGGAATATTTGTGGCGGATGTTCTCATTGACGCTGATGACGCGCTTCACCTCCTCAATGCTACGTTCCAGCTCGGGACCGTGATTGATATGGATATGACGGTAGAAGCCACGCGGCTGTTCTATCTCTTCTTTATGGCTGCCGAAGTCATGGTCGGGAACATACTCCTGATGCCAGCTGCGAAGGTCACTCAATATCTCGCTGCGCATCCTGCCCTTATGGTCGAGGAAGTCGCCGCCTTCGTAAATATTGATAATCACATGGAACAGCTGTTCAATGCCTTTTCCGCTACGGCTGACCGTAGGCAACATCGGAACTCCGAACAACTGGCTGAGCTTCACATAATCCAGCGTGTTTCCACTGGCTTCCAGCTCATCGTACATGTTCAGTGCAATCACCATGCGCACGTTCATGTCAATCAGCTGGGTGGTGAGATAGAGATTGCGTTCCAGGTTGGAAGAGTCCACAACATTGATAATGATATCCGGCGTTTCATTGATAATGTGCCGGCGGACATAGATTTCTTCAGGGGAGTAGGCCGAGAGGGAATAGGTTCCGGGAAGGTCGACAATACGGAAGTGGTAACCTTGGAAATCAAAATACCCCTCCTTGGCATCTACCGTAACGCCACTGTAATTGCCCACATGCTCGTGCGAACCGGAAGCGATGTTGAAAAGAGAAGTTTTACCACAGTTGGGATTTCCCACCAAAGCCACATTTATGGTGCGGCGTTTGCCGAGGGCCAGTTGCTTCAGCTCATCTTCGCCCAGATGCATGTTTTCGCCCAACCCCTCGTGGTAATCGGGCTGCACAGCCTGCTCCTTAGCTTCCTGCTCACTGATAATCTCTATCATCTCAGCCTCCTGCCGACGAAGAGAAATCTCATATCCCATTACTTTGTATTTGATAGGGTCGCGTAGTGGGGCATTCAGCAAGACCTCCACTGTTTTACCTTTAATAAATCCCATTTCCACAATCCGTTTGCGGAAACCACCGTGTCCCAGCACTTTTACGATTACACCTTTTTCACCGGTATTCAATTCGGACAAACGCATAGTCTTTCTGCCTTTCTTTTCTATTTTGGGGGCAAAGATAATACTTATGTCCGCAAGGCACAAATAATTTAGAATGTTTTTAAATAAGAGACACTAAACAATAATGCCCAGAAGGCAGAACACTACTTCCAGAGATACTAAATCGTAACTTCACCACACCTTTGTTCTTTTCTTACCACAGCTGTGGTAAGAAAAGAACAAAGGTGTGGTATGCATAAAACACAGCTGTGGTAAGATTAGCTTTTAGCAAATACGACCTTAGCCGATAGAGATTCTGAAAATAGATACTTGCAGATATGGCAATAAAAATCGTTTGCACTATCTTTGCACCACTCTATAGTTGAATATGCAGAAGGTAGTACAATACATCGAGCGCCACAAGCTCTTCTCGCTGGACGACAAGATACTTGTGGCACTGAGCGGCGGGGCGGACTCCGTGGCGTTGCTGCGCCTGCTCCTCAGCCTGGGATACACATGCGAAGCCGCCCATTGCAACTTCCATCTGCGCGGAGCGGAATCCGACCGCGACGAGCACTTTGTACGCCAGCTCTGCCTGAAGCACCGGGTGACGCTGCACACCGTCCACTTCAACACGGAGCAGGAAGCAAAGGAACGGCATATCTCCATCGAAATGGCTGCAAGGGAATTGCGCTACGCGTGGTTCGAAAAAACAAGGGAAGCATGCAGTGCAGCTGTCATTGCCGTCGCCCACCATCAAGATGACAGTGTAGAGACATTGCTGCTCAATCTGATTCGCGGTACCGGCATCAACGGATTGCGGGGTATACGCCCCCGAAACGGACATATAGTCCGCCCCTTGCTCTGCCTGGACAGAAAGGAAATCGTCGGTTATCTGGAAAGTATCGGGCAAGCCTACGTGACGGACAGCACCAATCTGCAGGACGAATATACCCGCAACAAAATACGCTTGAACCTGCTTCCCATGATGCAGGAGATAAACCCCTCCGTCAAGGAAAGCATCCTCAAAACGGCAGAGCATCTGGACGATGCCGCCTCTATATATAATATAGGTATAGAAGAAGCCAAACTGCGAGTCAAGACACCGGAAGGCATAAGTATCGGCGCCCTGAGGCAAGAAGCGGCACCGGAAACGGTCTTATTTGAAATTCTGCATCCGCTTGGATTCAACGCCGCACAAGTAAGGGACATCTGCCGGACATTGGACGGACAGCCCGGCAAAGTCTTTGCCACCCCCGGCTGGCGTGTCATCAAAGACCGCGGCTCGTTGTTGATAGAACCCGTACAGGAAGCCGTAAAGCCCTTATTGGAAATAAAAGAACATCCTTATACACCGGATTTCATGATTCCACGCAACAAAGCCACCGCCTGCTTTGATGCCGACAAACTCCAGCATCCCCTCTCGCTACGCCTTTGCAGGCAGGGAGACAGCTTCGTGCCCTTCGGCATGAAAGGCCGGAAGAAGGTAAGCGACTACCTGACCGACCGCAAGTTCTCCCTTCTGCGCAAAGAACGGCAATGGGTGCTTTGCTGCGGAGATGACATCATCTGGCTGGTGGGAGAACGGGTGGACAACCGTTTCAGAATAGACGAAAAAACCCGGAAAGTGCTGGTCGTATCAACCATCGACCAGTAGCCATCACAGAATGATTCTGTCCTCCTTCTGTTTCTTGAAGCAATCGGAAAGCAATACGGCAAACGGCATGTCATACGTGCGCGCCTTCTGCGGACAGCCTTTCACACAAGCACAACATTTGATGCATTTCTCTGCAACCGTATTGCACTCGTCTCCTTTTATAATGGCTCCTGCAGGACAATGCTTCACGCAATATCCGCAATGCGTACAACGTTCCGCATCCACTTGCGGAGTACGGGGCATAGGCACCCCACTCTTACGCAACTTGACGACTCTGCGCAAAAAGCGGAGCAACGGGAAGAAAGGCTGGCGCGGACGCTGGATACGGGTCACATCCACCCCATACAGTTTCTCCATATCTTCGGCCGCCGCAATTTTAGCACGTATTTTTTCACCAAAAAGCTTTGCATACTCCAAGTCGTCCGCATCCGGACGTCCGGCTGCCACCGGATATTTCTCACTGCTATAAGAGTGCTCTCCTACAAACGTAGCACCTGCAATTACCTTGAAGCCCAACTTCGTGACAAAAGCATCCAATTCCACCAAAGCCTTCTCATAGGCCCGGTTGCCGTACACCACCACAACCACGGCAGGTGCACCGTCAGCATGAAGCTCCTTCATCCGCTCCAATGCCAAAGGAGCCACATGGCCGCCATATACGGGCACCGTGATGACCGCCAAAGCATGGGAAGGTACCTCCCTTTTACCCGCCGCCTCCAAGGTGAGGTCCACTTTGGAGACAGACGAAATTCCCGTTCCGTGAACAATTGCCTCTCCCACTTGTTTAGAGGTACAAGTAGGTGAAAAAGTTATCAACTGTACTTCATCTATATTCATAAACCAATCCTTCATGTTGTTGTTAATACAGCAAAGATAAAGTTTTAAATTTAAAAAAAAGATGATTTGTTTATGAAACCAAAAATATTTATTACCTTTGCACCGTTGAAACATTCTGCGACTTCTTGCTGTGGCAAGAATTGTTTATCAGATTTCCGGTTCAATAATAAATATCCCATATAAATCATATATCACAAGGTAAACTTGCCCAAGTTGCTTCCTACAACAACTGCAACTGTGCACTTATGCCTTTCAATAAAAGTAAATTTTAAACCATTCACATATATACTGTATGTATAACATCATTCAACTGAACGACAAAAATTTGTCGGAACTACAAACTATTGCCCAAGAACTGGGTATAAAAAAAACAGACTCACTCAAAAAAGAAGAACTTGTTTACAAGATACTTGACGAACAAGCTATCGCAGGCGCTACCAAGAAAGTTGCCGCCGACAAGCTGAAGGAAGAGCGTAAAGGGGAAAAGCAAAAACGCTCGCGCGTCACTGTAAAGACCGTAAAAAAGGAAGGTGCCGACAAAGTGTTCTCAGCCAATAAAAACGGAGACCTCACCAAAGCCAAAACAGAGGAAGCACCGGCTGCGAAAGAACAACCCAAAACTGTGGAAGCACCCCAAGAACCGACCATAGAAGCTGCAACGCCGGCGCCAGCCAAAGAAGCCGCCGTACCCAAACGCAAACCGGGACGCCCCCGCAAGGTAAAGGAAGAGACTGCTGCACCCCAAGCAACGGAAACCCCGAAGGTTGCCGAACCGGAATTGAACTTCGAGGCTAAAGCTCCGAAAACAGAACCTCAGGCAGAAGCCAAAGCAGAAAAGAATATCGTACCGGACGAAAGCCCTATCCTGGCCGAAGCGGCAGATGACTTCATCCCCATTGAAGACCTCCCTACGGAAAAAATAGAATTGCCATCCGAACTCATCGGCAAATTCGAAGCGACCAAAGCGGAAACTCCCGCCACTCCCACTCCTGCCGCTGCCCCAGCCGAACCGCAACAGCCACAACGCCCGCGCCTCCGCGCCCGCGACAACAACAACCCATACAATAACAACAACAATAACAACCGCAACGGTGGCTATAACCAACAGCGCCCCGTGCAGCAGCGCCCTGCACAACCGTATAACAACGGAGAGAACTATCCCGCCGCTCCGGAACGCAAACCCGTAATAGAACGCGAGAAGACGTACGAATTCGATGACATCCTCACCGGAACCGGTGTATTGGAAATCATGCAGGATGGCTACGGCTTCCTCCGTTCCTCCGATTACAACTATTTGTCCTCACCGGACGATATTTACGTATCACAATCACAAATCAAATTGTTCGGCCTGAAAACCGGTGATGTGGTAGAAGGCGTAATCCGTCCCCCGAAAGAAGGCGAAAAGTACTTCCCGCTGGTAAAAGTATCCAAAATAAACGGACGTGACCCGGCTTTCGTACGCGACCGCGTACCGTTCGAGCACCTCACCCCCCTCTTCCCGGACGAGAAGTTCAAGCTTTGCAAAGGCGGATACTCCGACTCTATGTCGGCCCGTGTCGTAGACTTGTTTGCCCCCATCGGCAAAGGTCAGCGTGCCTTGATTGTGGCACAGCCCAAAACCGGTAAGACCATCTTGATGAAAGACATAGCCAACGCCATTGCCGCCAATCATCCGGAAGTCTACATGATTATGCTGCTCATCGACGAACGCCCGGAGGAAGTTACCGACATGGCGCGTACCGTCAATGCGGAAGTAATCGCCTCTACCTTCGACGAACCGGCAGAACGCCACGTGAAGATTGCCGGCATCGTCCTTGAAAAAGCAAAACGCATGGTGGAATGCGGACACGATGTTGTCATCTTCCTCGACTCCATCACCCGCCTGGCACGTGCCTACAACACCGTATCCCCGGCTTCCGGCAAAGTGCTTTCCGGTGGTGTGGATGCCAACGCATTACATAAGCCCAAACGCTTCTTCGGTGCAGCACGTAACATCGAGGGCGGCGGTTCACTGACCATCCTTGCCACTGCCTTGATTGACACTGGCTCAAAGATGGACGAGGTTATCTTCGAAGAATTCAAGGGTACGGGTAATATGGAGTTGCAGCTCGACCGCAACTTGTCCAACAAGCGTATCTTCCCGGCTGTCAACATCGTTGCCTCCAGCACTCGCCGCGATGACCTGCTGCAAGACAAGCAGACACTGGACCGCATGTGGATTCTCCGCAAGTACCTTGCCGACATGAATCCGATAGAAGCCATGGACTTCGTAAAAGACCGTCTGGAGAAGACCAAAGACAACGACGAATTCCTGATGAGCATGAACAGTTAACAACAACTGCATACAGATATTGTACAAAAGCTTCCATTTACGTTCATAAACGTAGGTGGAAGCTTTTTTTATATCCGTTTTTTCATACATTTGCCACCATACAATAACCTTGAACAAATAAAATCCAAATCTGATGAAAACGATTCACTCTTTTATGGGAATGGCATTGTGCAGCTTTCCGGTAATGGCACAGCAATCGCCCAATTTTCTTATTATCCAATGCGACCATCTGACCCAGCGGGTAGTAGGCGCATACGGTGCCGACCCCAGCTGCACTCCACCTATAGACCGAATTGCCTCCCAAGGTGTAACATTTGCCAACGCATACGTGGGATGCCCCCTCAGCCAACCGTCACGCGCTGCCTTATGGAGCGGACTGATGCCGCATCAAACCAATGTACGTTCCAACTCGGCCGAACACATCAATCCTCCGCTACCCGACAGCATTCCGACCCTGGGAAGCCTCTTCACCGCCAACGGTTATGAGGCCGTCCACTTTGGCAAAACCCATGACATGGGTTCTCTAAGGGGATTCCGCCACAAGGAACCGGTTGCCAAGCCCTTCACCGACCCCGAATTTCCCGTCAACAATGACAGCTTTCTGGATGTAGGAACCTGCGAGGATGCCGTGGCCTATCTCAGCAATCCGCCGCAAGAACCTTTCATCTGCATAGCCGATTTCCAAAACCCGCACAATATCTGCGGATATGTAGGCGAAAATAAAGGGGAGCACATAGATAGCCCCATCAGTACCCCACTCCCGCTACTACCCGAAAACTTTGAAGTGGAAGACTGGGAAAAACTTCCGTTGCCCATTCAGTACATCTGCTGCAGCCACCGGAGGATGATGCAAGCCGCCCACTGGAACGAGGACAATTACCGGCACTACGTCGCCGCCTTCCAGCATTACACGCGGATAGTGGCCAGACAGATAGAGAGTGTACTAGAAGCCCTCTACTCCACTCCCGCCGGCAAAAATACAATTGTCATTGTACTGGCAGACCACGGAGACGGAATGGGGTCACACCGCATGGTAACCAAGCAGGTCAGCTTTTACGAAGAAATGACAAATGTGCCCTTCATCATAGCCGGTCCCGGCATTCATCCCCGTCAAAAACCAGTGGAAGATTTACTGACCCAACCCACTATCGACCTGCTGCCCACTCTCTGTGAACTGGCAGGCATTCCGGTGCCTTCCTCCAAGCCCGGCATCAGCCTTGCCCCTTTTCTGAAAGGCGAGAAGCAAAAGAGACAGCACCCCTATGCAGCCTCCGAATGGCACAGTGAATACGAAGTGACCGTCAGCCCGGGACGGATGATACGCAGTCCCAGATACAAATACACACACTATCTGGAAGGCAACGGGGAAGAACTGTATGATATGCTGAAGGATAAAGGAGAAAGACGAAACCTTGCCCATGACCCCAAATACTCAAAGATTCTGGCCGAGCACCGGGCACTGCTGGACGACTACATCCGCCGCACACAGGACGACTACCGAAGCCTGAAAGTTGAAGCCGACAAGAGATGGCGCAGCCACGCACCGGGATATCCCAACCACGAAGGACCCTGCGCCAGAGACATTATCAATAGAAAGTAAGCAAAAAGAACTAAAAAAAACAGAATAATATAGATGATTATCAGTGCCTTGACCGGCACTTCCATTCTTTTCGCCCATCCCGCTGCAAGTCTTCAATAATATTCTGCTTCAAAAGAAGGCAGTTAAAGGGATTTTTTGTACTTTTGCGCCTCAATAAGAGTAATTTGTAATTTAGTAATTGTAATTAGATACTATGTTCGATAATTTAAGCGAGAGACTTGAAAGGTCGTTTAAAATTTTGAAAGGTGAGGGCAAAATCACCGAAATCAATGTTGCGGAAACCCTGAAAGACGTACGTAAGGCACTTTTGGATGCCGACGTGAACTATAAGGTAGCCAAAAACTTCACCGATACCGTTAAGGAAAAAGCCTTGGGACAAAACGTGCTGACAGCCGTTAAGCCCAGCCAGCTGATGGTAAAAATCGTACACGATGAACTGACCCAGCTCATGGGCGGCGAGACTTCTGAAATAAACCTCGACTCCAAGCCTGCCATTATCCTAATGTCCGGTTTGCAAGGCTCCGGTAAAACAACTTTCTCCGGAAAGCTGGCCCGCATGCTGAAGAGCAAGAAGAACAAAAAGCCGTTATTGGTGGCTTGTGACGTGTACCGTCCTGCCGCTATCGAGCAGTTGCGTGTACTGGCTGAACAGATTGACGTACCGATGTACTCGGAACCGGACAGCAAAAATCCGGTAGCCATTGCCCAAAATGCCATCCAAGAAGCCAAAGCCAAAGGTTACGACCTTGTAATTGTCGATACAGCCGGTCGTCTGGCAGTGGATGAGGAGATGATGAACGAGATTGCCGCCATCAAGAAGGCCATCAATCCGGACGAGATTCTGTTCGTAGTGGATTCAATGACCGGTCAGGATGCAGTGAATACCGCTAAGGAATTCAACGAACGGCTCGACTTCAATGGTGTAGTATTGACCAAACTGGATGGTGATACCCGCGGTGGTGCCGCCCTTTCTATCCGTTCGGTGGTAAACAAGCCCATCAAGTTTGTAGGTACCGGTGAAAAGCTGGATGCCATCGACCAGTTCCATCCCTCACGTATGGCCGACCGTATTCTCGGTATGGGTGACATCGTATCTTTGGTGGAACGTGCGCAGGAACAATATGACGAGGAAGAAGCCAAACGCCTGCAAAAGAAGATTGCCAAGAACCAGTTCGACTTCAACGACTTCCTGAGCCAGATTGCACAAATCAAGAAAATGGGTAACTTGAAGGAACTTGCCTCCATGATACCGGGCGTAGGCAAAGCCATCAAGGATATAGACATTGACGACAATGCCTTCAAGAGCATTGAAGCCATCATCTACTCCATGACTCCGGAAGAACGCAGCAATCCGGCCATTCTGAACGGTTCACGCCGCCAGCGCATTGCCAAAGGTAGCGGTACGAATATTCAGGAAGTAAACCGCCTGCTGAAACAGTTTGACCAGACCCGCAAGATGATGAAGATGGTCACTGGCAGCAAGATGGGTAAGATGATGCCGAAACTTAAAAGATAAGATAACAGCCTATGACACTGATTGATGGAAAAGCAATTTCAGAGCAAGTAAAGCAAGAGATTGCAGCAGAAGTAGCCGAGATAGTGGCTCGTGGGGGTAAACGCCCGCATCTGGCCGCTATTCTTGTAGGACACGATGGAGGTAGCGAAACCTACGTTGCCGCCAAAGTAAAGGCATGCGAAGTTTGCGGATTCAAGTCCTCACTTATCCGCTACGAGGCAGACGTTACCGAAGAGGAGCTGCTTGCCAAGGTACGCGAATTGAACGAGGATGCGGATGTGGACGGTTTCATCGTACAGCTTCCCTTGCCCAAGCATATCTCCGAGCAGAAAGTGATTGAAACCATCGACTACCGCAAGGATGTGGACGGCTTTCATCCCATCAATGTGGGACGGATGTCCATTGGCCTTCCCTGCTATGTATCCGCTACTCCCAACGGTATCCTCGAACTGCTGAAGCGCTATCAGATAGAGACTTCAGGCAAGAAGTGCGTGGTGTTGGGACGCAGCAACATTGTAGGCAAGCCCATGGCTGCCCTGATGATGCAGAAGGCTTATCCCGGCGATGCCACAGTGACCGTATGCCACAGCCGCAGCAAAGACCTGGTAAAGGAATGCCAGGAAGCGGACATCATCATTGCTGCGTTGGGACAACCGAACTTTGTTAAGGCGGAAATGGTCAAGGAAGGTGCTGTCGTTATTGATGTAGGTACTACCCGTGTGCCCGATGCCTCCAAGAAATCCGGGTTCAAGTTGACCGGTGATGTGAAATTCGATGAAGTAGCTCCTAAATGTTCATTCATTACCCCCGTACCAGGAGGCGTAGGTCCGATGACTATCGTTTCCCTTATGAAGAATACATTGCTCGCCGGCAAGAAAGCAATCTACCAATAACAACGTAATGAAAACGCTCGCCGTCTTCATGGCTGTCTTACTGTATAGCGTAACCCTTTCCTCCCAGGAAAGGATTACGCTATTATTTGTCGGTGACCTGATGCAGCACCAGGCACAAATAGACGCAGCACGTGTATCTGAAGGAAAATATGACTACTCCTCCTGCTTCTCCCTCATAAAAGAGCAAATATCCCAGGCAGACCTCGCCATAGGAAATCTGGAAGTCACATTGGGGGGCAGGCCCTATCGGGGCTATCCTATGTTCAGCGCCCCCGATGAATATCTTCAGGCCATAAAGGACGCCGGATTCGATATTTTACTGACAGCCAACAACCACTGTCTGGACCGTGGAAAAAAGGGAATGGAGCGTACCATACAATTACTTGACTCCTCCGGTATTCGTTACGCAGGCACCTACAAGAATCTGTCGGAGCGCAGGCAACGCTATCCCCTGTTCATCAACAGAAACGGCTTTCGCATTGCCCTACTCAACTATACTTACGGCACCAATGGTATCAAGGCTACCTCTCCCAATATCGTAAACTATATTGATAAGAATACCATCCTGCAAGATATCCAAAGTGCCAAGGCACGCCAACCGGATGCCATTATTGCCTGCATGCATTGGGGAGAGGAATATCAGTCCCTTCCCAACCGTGAGCAACGCGAACTGGCCAACTGGTTGCTCCAACAAGGCGTAACACATATTATCGGTTCACACCCTCACGTCATTCAACCGATGGAACTACGTACCAATGGTACCGAACAGCACATCATAGTCTACTCCTTGGGAAACTTCATTTCCAATATGAGCAAGGCCAACACTGACGGCGGCCTCATCTTCACTTTGCAGTTGGAGAAACATCCTCTCCCCCAACCCATCCGTCCCTCTTACACCGGTCAGAGTCAGACGCCTCTACCAGACTCCAATCCTCTGCCTTTTCCATACTGTCGTGTTTCCTATTGTGGATATAATCTGGTCTGGACCGGCCGGCCGGAACTTACTAAAGAAAAAAATTACATTCTTTATCCTGCCAGTTTTCCTACAGAACATTTAACGCCGGAAGCTCGTAAACACCTGGAAATCTTTGTCAAAAGCTCTCGAAAGCTGCTCCAGCAGCACAATATAGGTATCTACGAGAAGAAAAAATAATGCAGAAATCTCAAAAATTTTCGTCTCATTCTTTGCAATATTAAAGATTATCCCTATCTTTGCACCGCATTTAAGAAATGCACTAACATGGTGGCTGTAGTTCAGTTGGTTAGAGCGTCAGATTGTGGTTCTGAATGTCGTGGGTTCGAGTCCCATCTGCCACCCGCAAAGAAGAGGAAATTCGAAAGAATATTCCTCTTCTTTTGTTATTGTCCAAACAATCCCCCAAAGGGAGGCAACGTGGAATCAATGTAAAAAATTGTAGGGATACTCCTCACAGAGTATCCCTACATCATAGGAAGGAATCAATTACCTAAACCAGTCCTTGTACAAAAGAGTTTACTTTCTCAAAATGTTCAAAATAGCTGGAAACTTATTCCGATATTTTGCATTCTGTATCAATCACACTTAATAGTACTTCCTTCCTTACTTTATCAAGCCAGTGATAAGACAACCCGTTATCACCTTATAGAAATAAGAATACAAAAGAAATATTTCATCTTTCAAAGAACATTCTATACCAACACTTTACTATTTTCGATTTCCGTCATGCAAATATAACCCTTTTTGTTTATACGAAAAGCAAAATCAGTTATCTTTGCAAAGATGAAACTCAATTAAACATGAAAATTCTTTGGATAGACCTCAATAGCTCGTATGCACACTCTTCGTTGGCACTCCCTGCACTGCACGCACAAATAGCAAAAAACAATTCCGTAAAATGGGAAATCGTATCTGCCACCATCAATGAAAACGTAGGAATGATTGTCGACGAAATATACCGGCACCAACCCGACATCATTGCCGCAACAACATGGTTGTTCAACCACGAACAACTGTTGCACATAACAGCGAGATTAAAAGCATTGCTTCCCAATAGCTGCTTCATCTTGGGCGGACCTGAATTCTTAGGAAACAATGAAGACTTTCTGCATAAAAACCCTTTCATCGACTGCGTATTCAGGGGAGAGGGAGAAGAAGCATTCCCCCAATGGCTGTCTTGCTGGAACCAGCCGGAAAAATGGAACAGTATTCCGGGACTCTGCTATATGAATCCTCAAAAGCAATATATAGACAACGGCATAGCCCGTGTACTTAACTTTTCCCGGCTCGTACCACCGGAAAACAGCAGTTTCTTCAATTGGAGCAAACCATTCGTACAACTGGAGACTACCCGAGGCTGTTTCAACACATGCGCATTCTGCGTCAGCGGTGAAGAAAAACCGGTGCGCACACTGTCCATTGAAAGTATCCGTGAACGCCTTCAAATTATCCACAGTCATGGAATAAAAAACGTACGCGTCCTCGACCGGACCTTTAATTATAATCCGCGCCGTGCTAAAGAATTACTGCAACTTTTCCTGGAATTCAACCCGGACATATGCTTTCACTTAGAAATACACCCTGCACTATTATCCGAAGAGCTGAAAAATGAATTGAAAAAGCTACCTAAAGGATTGCTCCATCTCGAGGCCGGTATTCAAAGCCTGCGCGAACCGGTCCTCCAGAAAAGCCGTCGGATGGGAAGCCTGGAGGACTCACTGCAAGGTCTTCGTTTCCTATGTTCCCTACCCAATATGGAAACACACGCCGACCTCATTGCCGGCTTGCCTCTATACCGCCTATCCGAAATATTTGAAGATGTGCGTACACTTGCCGGATACAATGCCGGCGAGATACAGCTTGAATCCCTGAAGTTACTTCCCGGCACAGAAATGAGAAGAAGGGCGGAAGAACTAGGCATCCGATATTCTCCTCTCCCCCCTTATGAAGTGCTTCAAACAAATGAAATCAGTGTCAACGAGCTTCAAACAGCCCGGCAACTGTCACGTCTTCTGGATGGATTCTATAACACAACTGCTTGGCAAGCCATCACCCGCAAGCTGATTCTGGATGACAACGACTTCCTACGTCGCTTTCTGGAATTTTTAATCGATAAAAATCTTATAGACCAGCCCATGAGCCTGGAAAAGCGAGGCCTCGTACTCTATGAATTCTGCAGTATGCATTATCCGGCCTATAAAATCATGGTCACCATTGCCTGGATAGAGGCAGGCATGTCATTAAAGAAAAAACCAGCAGAGAAAGTCAAGACCAAGCGCCAGATGCCACCGGAATATTGGGAAGTCATCTATGGAAACTACAAAGAAAGCCTCCGCTTATGTTTTCTACCCATTGACGACAATACCCAAAATGGTTATTGGTTCGGCTTCGAATCGGAAATACAAAAAGCAGAACCAGTATTCAAAGCCAAAGAAATAATGGAGAGGTGTCAAAATACACAATCACCGCAGATTAACACAGATAAAAGTTCTTGATTATCAGAAATTCTATAGCAATCTGTGTAACCTGCGGTGAGTTATGCCCTCATTTCTTCTCCTATCCGCAGTGGAAATACTTCTCGACCAGTTTCAGCATCTCCTCCGGACTGTCTTGTATCTCTGCACGCAAGGTTCTATCCTCGTAAGAACGCAGTTTGGAAATAACCCCATCAACCATTGCAGGACTGAACACATGATATTGCTCAAAGACAGCACGCTGTCTTTCCAAACAATCGGCAGAAGCGGCACAACTATCAGGAAGCTGTTCCAGTTGTTTCAACTTATCTTCATTTTCTTTCTTGTGGATATTTACATTGACATATGTTTTTTCTGCAATTCCTAAAGCATCGTCTATCTCAAATCCATAACGGCAAGCTACAGCAAGTCCGGCAATCAATTGATACAAATCGGCCGAACCGTCAGGCGAACGCATTTCCACCGTCTGTTTCTGTGTAGTATCATAATGACTTGGGGTCTCCAACGGATTTGCCAACATGCACATATCCGTTTTTGCCGACCAGCCCAACGGAACGCGTACCAATACCGAACGGTTGCGGTCGCCCCAGCAAATGTTGGTCGGTGCTTCCTGATGAGGAACCAGACGAAAATAGGAAGTAGGATTTGTATTACCGAAAGCTGTAATGGAAGAAGCCAGCTTCATCATGCCCGCAATGGCCTTACGGGCTGTTTCAGAAAGTGCCCCATCTTTCAGCATCTGGTTCTGCCCGTCCTTCATGATACGCATATGTATATGTAATCCGGAACCGGCTTTTCCTGCCGTGATTTTCGGTGCAAAAGTAATGTTATATCCATACTGGCTAGCCAGATTACGAATAACCCATTTTGCTATCACCAGTTGGTCAGCAGCCTCCTCGGCACGCACCGGCAGGAACTCTATTTCATTCTGCTCATAAATCTTATCGTCCAGCGTAAAATTACCGACTTCAGAATGCCCATACTTTATCTGTCCGCCTGCCTGCGCAATATATGACATACATTCCGTACGGAAATCATTGAACTTGGCATAAGGGGCCGATTCGTGATAACCACGCTGATCGGTAGCCGGGAACAATCCGTCATTTTCAGAAATTACATAATATTCCAATTCTCCCATAGCCTGAAATTCCATCCCCGTAACCGTAGTGAATGCCTGACATGCCTTACGCAGGGTATATTCCGGAGAACTTTCCAGCGGTTCACCATCCTTATTGAAATAAGAACAGAGCATTGACAGTGTGGGCAATTCAGAAAAAGGGTCTATAAAAGCGGTCCGGAAACGCGGCACTACATACAAATCACTGCTACCGGCCTCTATAAACGGAAACAAGCTGGAACCGTCTACGCGTTCACCACATGTAAGTATGGCATCAAGGTATGCCTCATTATTGATGACAAAGTTCAGTGTCTTCAGTCTCCCGTCTGCCGCAGGATACATGAAGTTCACCATACGAATGTCGTTCTCCTTTATATAGGAAACAATGTCTGCTTTCGTAAATTCGGAAGCCGGTTTTTGAAGGGCAGCCACCAATAGATTGGGGCTCATGGATAATTCCTGGTTCATAATACGCTGGTTGTTTTTAGTTTTCTATATGGTTAACAAAACACATGCAATTTTCTGTCACAATAAAAAACTGCTGTTTCGCAAAGATACTAAAAGTTGTATCAGAAAAGAAACAAACAACCTAAATCTTATCAGTGAGCCTCAACCTTTTCCGTCGTATCCCCACTTCACGTAAATAGCTCCCCAGGCAAATCCTGCTCCGAATGCTGTAAAAATCAGTTTATCCCCCTTTTTCAGCTTATCCTCGAAATCCCATACACACAATGGAAGCGTGCCGGCACTTGTATTTCCATACCGTTCTATATTGACCATTACCTTTTCGGGAGATACTCCCAAGCGTTGCGAAACAGCAGTAATTATACGCATGTTTGCCTGATGGGGAATCACCCAGTCAATGTCCTCCTTCGTCAAGTGATTCCTCTCCATGACTGCCTCACAAACATCCGCCATATTGGCCACAGCATATTTAAAGACTGTACGTCCTTCCTGATAAATATAATGCATCCGATTGTCCAGTGTATAGTAAGATGGAGCACATACGGAGCCTCCCGCTTTGATATGTAAAAAAGGCAGACCTTTCCCGTCTGTTCTCAATACGGCATCCATTACTCCCATACCTTCCCGGGTGGGTTCCAGCATGAAAGCGGCAGCACCGTCACCAAAAATCGGACAAGTGGCACGATCGGTATAATCAATCACCGACGACATTTTATCAGCCCCTACTACAATGACCTTCTTGTATTTTCCCGAACGGATAAAATTGGCTCCAGTTTCCAATGCATACAAAAAGCCACTACAAACAGCCTGCATATCAAAAGCAAAAGCATTCTTAAGCTTTACTCTCTCACATAATATGGATGCTGTTGAAGGAAAATGATAATCGGCCGTTGTAGTGGCCACAATCACCAAATCAATATCATCAGGATTAGATTTTGTACGTTGCATTAATTGTTTTACAGCTTTACGGGCCATATACGAAGTCCCCAATCCTTCTTCGTGCAAGATACGTCTTTCCTTTATACCGATACGCCCCATTATCCACTCATCTGTCGTATCTACCATTTTGGATATTTCTTCATTGGTCAGAATATAGTCAGGAACATACCCTCCCACTCCCGTAATTACTGCATTTATTTTCTCCATTAATTCTAGCTAGTTTAGTATTGGAATCGGCTCAAAGATAATATTCTTAAAACGCCGAGCGCAAATATACTGAAAAGAGGGTAAAATCCAATAAAGGAAGAACAAAAAGACACTCCCGACAAACTATCACATGGATATACAAAAAAAATCAACTGTCCTTTTTCTATCATTCTTTTGTCAATTTTGTATCAATGAGTTTGAGCAATACAGACTAAATTTGCATAATAAAATGTATCGGGCATTTAAAGAGCTAGTAACTAATCAAAAATACATACAAATAAAATTAACATAACATTTTTATATCTTATGAAACAAAACCGCTTAATTAGTATTGGGACTTTCATTTTAGTGCTTGCACTTTCAGGCCTTATGACAGGTTGTATGGAGAAAGACGTATACGACCCGAATCGTAAAAAAGAACCTCTTCCTGACCCGGATAAATATTTCGGCTTTGAGATGCGCAGTGATGTCCGGCTTTCTGTCAACTATGACATTTACGGGTTTACTCCTTTGATAGAAATTTACGGTGAAAATCCGATGGAAACAGTGGAAGGTACGCCGATAAAGAAAGAGGGTATAGAAGCCTTGTTCAAAACCTATACCGACAACAGCGGTAAGTATGAGGGAAAAATGCAGCTTCCTACCTATCTTAATAAAGTTTATTTATATACTGCGACATGGGGATTGCCGGGATGCATAGAACTTGAAATTAAAGACAATGTTGTCATTTTTGACATGTCGGCAAAATCAAATCCTAAAACAAAGTCTGTCACTCGCGCTTCGTCTGATGTACCTTATTTAGTAAACAAATCCCAAAATCTATACTCACTGTGCTATTGGGGAGAAGGAGGTCAGCTGGACAGCCAATATATGACAAAGGAAAAAAATATTGGTGATGAAAGTGTTTTGGATTTGACAGACCGGATGAAAACATTCTTCAATAAAGGCGGACAAGACAATTCAAAATTACTTGGTAATGGAAAAACTATTAATATTTCGATAAAGGAGGACAACACCGCATTAAATCTCATTTTTCTCAATCGAAGTGCAAGTTATAATAATACTTTCGGATATTATTTTTATAAAACCGGAACGTCCGTCGATGTAGACCAAGTGAGGAAATACATTATATTCCCCAATGTGTCTTTTGACTGGTATGGCGGCCAAATATTGATTTTAGAATCCGGAAATAAAGTTCGTCTGCTTTACTTCGATGAAGACGGCCAAGCCCATGATACATTCCCAGCAGGATATACAGTAGGCTGGTTTCTTTATGCCGACGGTTTTAAGAACGGTTATGGAAATAATTTAGAAGATTATCTTAAATTGCCTGATTTATATAATCCATACGATTCAAATCTTCGCACTTCCAATCCCAAAAACAACATGCCAGCCTTTGTCTCTGTTAAAGACCCCAAAAGCGGCAAGACGATTCTTGGAGCAGAAGATGGTGTAAATCAAAGCTACTGTGACCTTTTATTTTATGTAGATGCTACTCCGGGAAGTTCTATTGACGATCCTGAAAGGCCGTCTATTCCCGATGAAGGTGATAAAGAAGAACCAAAACCCGATGAAGATGAAAATGTTACCGGCACACTGGCATTCGAAGATATTTGGCCTTCCGGTGGCGATTATGACATGAATGACGTAATTGTAGAATACGAACGCAAAGTCTATTTCGACAAAAAGAATATAGTAACGAAGATCGTTGACGAATTCACTCCGGTACATGATGGCGCTACATATGTTAACGCATTTGCCTATCAGATAGATGCAGCACAAATTGGCGATAAAATCACTTTGCCGGAAGGTGCAATATTGGAAAAAGAGACTTCGTCCATTATCGTAATGTCCAATGCCAAACAGAATATAGGCAATAAATATGTAGTCACCAGAGAATTCAACGGTTCTTTCCTAAAGAATCAGCTATTGTCCTATAATCCATACATCATCGTAAAATATTCACAAGGAGAACAGAATCGCACAGAGGTTCATCTGCCCAAACACAAAGCTACAGCTTATGCCAATCAGTCATTGATTGGCAGCAATGATGATGCTTACTATATCGACCGTAAAGGAGCATATCCATTTGCTATCGATATACCGATGCTAGGGTTTACCCCGGTAACAGAAAGGAACAGAATTGACAGCCAATATCCCGGTTTTACTACATGGGCAAAATCAATGGGAAATGACTGTAAGGATTGGTATAAAAAATAACAGAACAAAAGACAATGAATCATGTGTGGAGTGCCCCCTTATTCGGACGCTCCACCTGTTTTTTTTTGAATTATTGCATATTGACTTGGAGAAATATTATATTCTGCCATGAAACACCTGGAAAAATAAGAAGGATTGGAATAGCCTACCATATACATTACTTCCGATACAGTGAATCTGCCTTGTAATAAAAGTGTAGCGGCTCTTATCATCCTAACACGCCGAATAAGGCTTACTGGAGTAACCCCCGTCAACTGTTTAATCTTTCGATACAACAGTTTTCGATTCATTCCCAACAGTTGACAGAGCATAGCAACATTAAACTCTGTATTTTCCATATGCTCTTCCAACACTGAAACAAGCTTGTTAAGCCAAATTCGTTTCAATTCCAGTTGTCTGTTTTCCAATGGTTTGCATGAATCCATTTTCTCCAATTTTAATATTCCTTCTAAGATCTGTTTGGCTTGTAGTGAGTCCATACCAACTTGATTTTGCAAAGCCTGCAGTTCATTTTTATCTGGTAAAGACACAATAATATTAATTAAGACTCCAGTATCATTTTCCTCACATCTTATGTCAACCTGGCCTTGATATAGATTAACAAATTTGGGAATTAAATGTAACCCCACAAGAGCGATTATTTCATCTATTATTTTAAGATATTCTTTCATATCTTTCTTGCCTTTTGGTATAAGTACAAATTATCCAAATATCAGACAAACATTCTCTCACGGTATTCTGACGGAGTAGTGCCTGTATGCTTACGAAAAAAACGTGTCATCGTAGAATTCGATTGAAAATTAGTTCGTGAAACCACTTCCTTTATTTCAAGATTGGAGTCTTTCAATAAGACTTTTATCTCAAGTATGGTATATTCCACAATCCACTCTTTAGCCGAACGACCAGTATTATCTGTTATTAACATTGTCAGATATTTAGGTGAGATACACATCTTATCTGCATAAAATGCCACATCACGACTTATAGTATGATACTCTATAACCAAATAAAAGAATTCAAAAACCTGCTTCTCTTTACGTACAAACTTCACGGAAGCCATAGCCTTGGGGTTACTCTTATAGCCCACATACAAGTCCCAATAATAAACCCTCAATAAATACATCACCGATTCCCTCCTAAGAAAGGCACAAGATAAATCTACACGGCATGACAATATATGACAGAAATGAACAAAGCGCTTATACTCTTCTTCACTGAGCGGAGAGCTATAATATTTCCTCATATAGAAAAAATAGTCAAGTGTAAGCCTACCCAGCCCATTAATGGTATCCATAAACAATTTCTTTGGTACTTTAAAGAAAATAACGGCAAAGTCTGTACTGATTTCGGTTATACTTGCCAACTGATAAGGAAAAATAGTTATCAAATCATTCTTCACAACCCTGCGTTTATTAGAAAACACATTAAAAAGAGCAGAGCCTCCGGTACAAACTCCATTTATCCCTTCTTCTAGATATGTCGGAATCCCGTCAAGAGGCAAATCAATTACCTTTGTATAAATATTGAACTCCTCTAAATCAAACACACCACTTGAAAAAGGCCTATTATCTTTTGTAGCTTTTACCATATTTGTTTTAAATATTATGCTAAGTTACAAAAAAAAATCATTTTTAGATTATTTGTTCTAAAATTGCACATATATACTGAAGTTCAGTCAAAACTAAAGTATAAATTCTTATTCTATAAAGGGCTAAATAATATCCGATAGGGCAGAGATAATGGAATAAAAAAAGTCCCACAAATCGTTGAATTTATGAGACTTACCTATTCATTATCCAGTTAGTTCAGCGGAGAGAGAGGGTTATGAACCTACTCCCCCATATCTTTCAAATTCAATGTGTTATCAATATGTCAAAGCCTTAGGGGTACAACTTAGGTTACAAGAATAACGCTTTTCTGTCACTTTTTGGCTGTTCGTTGTCTGCCTAAAACTACGGTTCAAAGATACGGCTTTCTTTTGATAAATGCAAATCATTGAAAATAAATATTCTGCGGTTAGTGCAAGGTGCAAGCTATATATAGATATATACTTGCACCTTGCACTAAAAACTACCCTGTAATAAACAAGATACTACTAAAATAAGTACCTTTGTAAAATGATTCAAGAGGAGTTCAAATTTTACAAGCCATGTAAGTTGCTGCGACCTTATATAAGAGCTGAATTCAACTTGCAAATGCAACAGAATTCTGATTAATAATTTGTTTA
>NZ_QSOO01000040.1:0-3726 GCF_003436255.1 Bacteroides sp. D20
AATATCCGCATGAACGAAAAAGATAAACTTTTATTCATGTTCCAAAAATCAATGTCATTAAAATAATGGAGCGGTCAGGAAATTTCTATAAGGCAATACGGTTGGGATATATACTTATCTCCATTCTTATCGGATGTATGGCATATAATAGCCTCTATGAATGGCAGGAGATAGAAGCATTAGAACTTGGCAATAAAAAAATAGACGAGCTCCGAAAAGAAATAAACAATATCAATATTCAAATGATAAAATTTTCTCTATTGGGTGAAACAATACTGGAATGGAACGATAAAGATATCGAGCATTACCATGCACGGCGTATGGCAATGGACAGTATGCTCTGCCGTTTCAAGGCCACCTATCCAGCAGAGCGCATCGATAGTGTGCGCAGTCTTTTAGAGGATAAGGAACGACAGATGTTCCAGATAGTCCGGTTAATGGATGAACAACAATCTATTAACAAGAAGATAGCCAATCAAATTCCGGTTATTGTACAGAAAAGTGTGCAGGAACAGTCCAAAAAGCCAAAACGAAAAGGTTTCTTAGGCATATTCGGCAAAAAAAAGGAAGTAACTCCAGCAGTATCAACCACTATCCTTCATTCGGTCAATAGAAACGTAATCAGCGAACAGAAAGTGCAGGATCGCCAATTGTCGGAACAAGCCGACAGCCTTGCAGCTCGTAATGCAGAACTTAACAGACAACTGCAAGAATTGATTTGCCAAATAGAAGAAAAGGTACAAACCGAACTGCAAAGCCGGGAAAACGAAATAGTTGCCATGCGTGAAAAGTCATTTATGCAAGTAGGCGGTTTAATGGGATTCGTTCTTCTATTGTTGTTAATTTCCTACATCATCATACATCGTGATGCAAAAAGCATTAAACAATACAAGCACAAGACAACTGATTTGATAAGGCAACTGGAACAATCCGTACAACGGAACGAGGCACTGATAACGTCAAGGAAGAAGGCGGTACATACTATCACCCATGAACTGCGCACACCGCTGACAGCAATAACAGGCTATGCCGGACTGATACGGAAAGAACAGTGTGAGGATAAGTCCGGGCAGTATATCCAAAACATACTGCAATCCTCCGACCGTATGCGGGATATGCTTAACACTTTGCTTGACTTCTTCCGCCTGGACAACGGCAAGGAACAGCCCCGTCTGTCACCCTGCCGGATTTCAGCAATCACGCACACACTTGAAACGGAGTTCATGCCTGTTGCCGTGAACAAAGGGCTGTCCTTGTCCGTGAAGACTGGACACGATGCCATTGTATTGACCGACAAAGAGCGAATAATACAAATCGGGAATAACCTGCTGTCAAACGCTGTCAAGTTCACAGAAGAAGGCGGTGTTTCTTTGATTACTGAATATGATAATGGAGTTCTGACACTGGTCGTTGAAGATACAGGTACAGGCATGACAGAAGAGGAACAGAAACAAGCGTTCGGTGCGTTTGAACGTCTATCAAATGCCGCCGCAAAGGAGGGTTTCGGGCTTGGGCTTGCCATAATGCGTAATATTGTGTCGATGCTTGGCGGAACAATCCGTTTAGACAGCAAGAAAGGGAAAGGCAGTCGTTTCACAGTTGAAATTTCTATGCAGGAAGCTGAAGAACAGCTTGGATATACAAGCAATACACCTGTTTATCATAACAATAAATTCCATGATGTTGTCGCCATTGACAATGATGAGGTATTACTTCTGATGCTGAAAGAGATGTATTCCCAAGAAGGAATACACTGCGACACTTGCACCGATGCTGCGGCACTGATGGAAATGATACGCCAGAAAGAATACAGCCTGTTGCTGACAGACTTGAATATGCCCGATATAAACGGTTTCGAATTGCTGGAACTGTTGCGTTCGTCCAACGTGGGCAATTCACCAACAATCCCGGTGGTTGTGGCAACCGCTTCGGGCAGTTGTAACAAAGGGGAACTATTGGCAAAAGGCTTTGCCGGATGCCTGTTCAAACCGTTCTCCATATCGGAACTGATGGAGGTTTCCGACAGGTGTGCCATAAAAGCGACACCGGACGGGAAACCGGACTTTTCCGCCTTATTGTCCTATGGCAATGAAGCCGTCATGCTGGAAAAGTTGATAACTGAAACAGAAAAGGAAATGCAGGCGGTACGGGATGCAGCAAAAGAAAAAGACCTGCAAAAGCTGGATTCCCTGATCCACCACCTGCGCAGTTCGTGGGAGGTGCTCCGTGCCGACCAACCGCTGAATGTACTTTACGGATTGCTTCGTGGCGATGCTCTCCCGGATGGTGAAGCGTTAAGCCATGCCGTGACTGCCGTGCTGGATAAGGGAGTGGAAATAATACGGTTGGCAGAAGAGGAAAGGAGAAAATACGAAGATGAATAAGACAAAAATAATTGTGGTGGAAGACAACATCGTGTATTGCGAATATGTCTGCAATATGCTGTCACGGGAGGGCTACCGCAATATGAAGGCTTACCACCTCTCAACCGCGAAGAAACATCTGCAACAGGCAACAGATAATGATATCGTGGTTGCCGACCTGCGTCTGCCTGACGGCAGTGGCATAGACCTTTTGTGCTGGATGCGAAAGGAGGGAAAGATGCAGCCCTTCATCATTATGACCGACTACGCCGAAGTTAATACCGCCGTGGAAAGCATGAAACTCGGCTCGATAGACTATATTCCCAAACAGCTTGTGGAGGATAAACTTGTCCCCCTGATCCGTTCCATACTGAAAGAACGTCAGGCAGGACAACGCCGTATGCCTATATTCGCCCGTGAAGGTTCCGCCTTTCAGAAAATCATGCACCGCATAAGGCTGGTAGCCGCCACCGATATGAGCGTGATGATATTTGGTGAGAACGGCACGGGCAAGGAGCATATTGCCCACCTGTTGCATGACAAGAGCAAACGTGCAGGCAAGCCATTTGTGGCGGTGGACTGCGGTTCACTCTCCAAAGAGCTTGCACCGTCGGCTTTCTTCGGACACGTCAAAGGTGCATTTACAGGTGCGGACAATGCCAAGAAAGGATATTTCCATGAGGCGGAAGGCGGCACGTTGTTTCTGGACGAGGTAGGAAACCTCGCGTTGGAAACCCAACAGATGTTGCTCCGTGCCATACAGGAGAGGCGGTATCGCCCGGTCGGAGACAAGGCAGACCGGAATTTCAATGTCCGCATCATCGCTGCTACCAATGAAGATTTGGAGGTATCGGTGAATGAAAAGCGTTTTCGGCAGGATCTTCTGTACCGCCTGCACGACTTCGGGATAACCGTTCCTCCGTTGCGTGACTGTCAAGAAGACATTATGCCGCTGGCAGAGTTCTTCCGTGATATGGCAAACAGAGAGCTGGAGTGTAGCGTGAGCGGGTTCAGTTCCGAAGCACGTAAAGCGTTGCTGACACACGCATGGCCGGGCAACGTGCGGGAACTTCGGCAGAAAGTTATGGGTGCTGTATTGCAGGCGCAGGAAGGTGTTGTCATGAAAGAGCATCTGGAACTTGCCGTGACGAAACCGACCTCTACTGTCAGCTTCGCCTTGCGCAATGACGCGGAGGATAAGGAGCGGATATTGCGTGCGTTGAAACAGGCAAACGGCAACCGGAGTGTCGCCGCAGAACTGCTCGGCATAGGCAGGACAACACTATACAGCAAACTTGAAGAGTATGGACTTAAATATAAATTCAAGCAATCATAGCCCGTAATTCACTGAATTTGGCTATCT
>NZ_QSOO01000041.1:0-3244 GCF_003436255.1 Bacteroides sp. D20
ACCCATACTGAATCCCGTATTTTACATTTACACAAAATATTTTATAGTGCCAATAAAAAATTAAATGAACTGATTTCTGAAAAAGGAATGATTATTTCTATATCAAACAATCCTATTTGGGATTTTATATCAGTTATTCCCAAGTAACTAATAGCGCACCCCGACTTAACGAGGTGCGCATTATTATTTAAGCAGCATCTTTACCTAAGAACTTTTCTACGAAGTAAATTTGCCCCTTACCAGTCACTTTGGTAGTAGTAGTGACCAATACAGAGCCGTCCGGCTTGGTGATGGTGGTTTTCTTCAATTCAAAAAGCCCCAATTTCATAGCTTTCTGCGTTGGCTGATTGTAGTAGTCACCCTTTTGGCAAAGATAACCATTCTCGCGCATCCAGCTAAACAAACGGTTCTGACCGATATTCACTCCATTTTGTTGCAGTATCTTTGCTAATTCAGCAACCAAGCAAGAACGTTGAGAAGTTGAAACGGCATCGGCAAAAAGGACTTTAGGTGCATCTTTCTGAATCTTCTGTTCGGCTTCGATACGCTTCTGTTTTTCTTCTTTCAAGTTGGTTGCAAGCTGAATCAGAAAATCGGGTGAGGTCAAAGCCTTTTCAAGTGTCTCTTGCGTCATGTATGCACCATGTTTGCGGATTGAGGGCAAAACTTCGCTTGTAACCCATTTGCGAAACGGTTTTGCTTTTTCGCTATCACTTCTTATGACAACATCATACAAACCGCTTTCAGTAACAAATGTCGCTTGTTGTGTTCTACCTAAATTATCTTTTATGGGGTGCGTTTGACGCACATCATCATCTAAACGACTGGCACACCTTGAAGTATCTTTTATGCCAATCACAGCGCAAACATCTGCCAAACAAAACAACGGTTCTTCATTCTCATTCATAGCAATTCTCACTTTTCCGAACTGCTCATTTTGGAAAATCTGAATATTATTCATACTTTTACACAGTTTTAAAAATTAGACCCCACCAAAGGCAAGCTCCTCACTTCTTACCAATGGCGGGGTTATATTTTTCAGCCGTGAGGATAGCTGCGTTGTTTCTGTTTGCAAATTTACCACTAACCGATTGCGTCACCTTAAAAGTGTCGTGCGCAGTCACGACAATCGTTTCATTGTCGTAAATTCGTTGCAAACTTACGGTATAATCGTGCAAGAGAAGAATTTTTGTCACATTGGATAACCACAATTGGGTAATTGTGGTTATTTTATAGGCGGCGGTCTTGTTTTAAGACTCATAATCACACGTATTAATTAGCTATTAATAGCTCATGCCCGACAAGCGTTTCCAATAAGTCTGATGTCACTTTGTAAACATGATATGCTTGTGTATTCTTGTTATTGACTAAATGCTCTGATAAAGCCATCAGTTTATACAAATTCTTCAATAATTCATCATTATTCAAAATTGAAGAAATCTGTTTCACTTCTTTCATACTAAGAAAATTGATGCCATTTTCACGATGTTTGCTAATCCACCAATGTGGCGTGCCGACTTTTACATAATGATAGTGTTCAATATAGAGATAGCCTACCATTGTGTTGGCCGTTTGAGCAATCCAAAAATAAGGGTGGTCTGTCCGATAACCCAAACGACCTTTTTCATCAATATATTCAATACCGCATTTTAATGCAGAAGCATTAAGAGAAGAAAATACCTCTACTGAATACTTGTAGTATTCTTCATTATTGAACAATCGCATTATGCCAAGAGTACTATCAGAAAATTCTGTCTTCATGATTTCTATATTTTACGTGTTTATACTATCTTTGCGACTAAATTCGTAGTGCGACATAATCGCATTATGTGTTTATACTATTTAGAGCGCATTGCCTGTGAAGGTGGTGCGCTCTTTGCTTACCACCGTTTTACTTCTTCTTTTAATTCGTCATACTTGCCGTTCATTAGCATTTCGACTTCACGATGAAAGTTTATATCAGTCAAGCGAAACTCTATCAAAGCACGCTTGTACGCATCGCCTTCTCGGTGGGCATTGATAAGGCGCATCATCTGTTTATTATCCAAACCATAATCATTTTTGCGATTGAGATTCTTAGCTCTGCACATATCGCTCTCTCTTAATTGTATTGCTGCCATAGTTACGCTATTTTAATGAGATTGCACTTCTTGAAACATCTGTATTCTTCTTTCTCTGTGTCCCAGTACACTTGCAGATTGTCATTCGGCTTTCTACCTGTACCTTTCACCTCACCGATAAGATTCTCTTTGAGAGTGCCAAAGGCTTGACGTAACGTGCCGTCAGTCTTTTTGAAATAAAACTCTACTATCTTCTTTTTCATCTCACCTTTCAACTTCAAATTAGCCCATGCGCATTTTAACGCTTCACTCATTGAATAACCGTTCTTGCGAACAAACTGCCATGCTAAACTCATGACCTCTTTCATCTGACTTCTAAATTTTGTGCTCATACTACTTATGTTTTATGTGTTAATACTATTTTGTTGTACTTTCATGATGCAAACATACTACTTTAATAGTATAATCCAAAAAGAAAAGAACTATTTAATTAGTATATTAACCTTATTTAATACTATTATAATAGTACAATACACAAAGAGACGTACCTTTGTATAAAATTAAAGTACACGATTATGAATCTAAGAATTACCGAACACTGCAAAATGCAAGGCATCACCTTACAGGAATTAGCTGATAAAATGGGGGTAGCCCGTTCGACATTAGCTAATACATTATCAAAAGGCAATCCTACCATTGAAACCCTATCCAAAATAGCGGACGCTCTCGGAGTTGAAGTAACAGACCTATTTGAAAAATCTTCCGATGAAGTTATAGGAGTTGTCCGAATTGGAGATAGCACTCACGTTATCAATAGTAAGGAGGATATTAAGAAGTTAGCGGAAAAATTATAAACTTAACTTAATAAAATAAGGAGGTAATACTATGAGCGAAAAAAAATTCAAAGAATCTGATGTAGTAATAAATACACAAAATGGGAAGGAGTATTATATTACTCAGATAGAAAAAGTGTATGATGCAGATTTAAAACATTCAGTTCCTACGGGATATGCTGAATGCCGTCCTAATAATTTAGATGATAATCTGCCCGATTATAATAGATTCACTATTGACATTTTAGAACTAAAAAAATAAAAATATGGAAAAGAAATATATTATAAAAGGAGTTTTAAAGGTAGTGTAAAATAAACTGTGTCACGCATTATTTATCTCTAGAAAACTCA
>NZ_QSOO01000042.1:0-1893 GCF_003436255.1 Bacteroides sp. D20
TCTTGCCCATTAAATATATTAAGTATGGCAGGTGATGATATAGCAATGAACCAGTTTCCGGTAGTCACAAGTATGAAGTATGTGTATGGGGAAAAAACAGATAGTGGGCAAGCTAAGATGGAGCTTCCCTCATTAAGTGCATTACTGTCTATTAAGGGAATTGGAATCACATCTTTAAACGATTTGAATGAAGCATACAAGGTTTTAAATGAAGGTTTAAGCATTGTTTATATAGGAAAGACAGAAAATTCACCGATAGAATATGGTGTTTGTATTCATGTGCAGCGTTCATCTAAAGGAGATGTCAGTGGTAGCCAATTTATCTTTCAGATGGTAAGCGGAAGGCTCACGTATATCAGAGAAGGCTATAGCAGTGGGAATGCCATCCTTTATACTGATTGGAGGCAAATATAAATTACCTATAATAAAGCTATTTATTCATTCTACTTTTTCTGCCATATCCTTTGCCCCTTAAATGTGTGAGATTATGGCAGAGAAGCAAGATATTAGAGAAAATACGATGAGTGGTGGAACTCCGGCACGGCTGCGTGGACTGGCGGCAAACGGCAACAGTATATCACCGACAATTCAAGAGGTGGCAGAAACTTTCGGTAAAGGATATGCTGCAGATTTGAATAACGAAACAGATTATGGAATTTCTGGCATGTTTAACGCTGATACTATTAATCATCCACCCATTTCATCAGATACTATTTTTGGCATATACTCAAATCATAGAGCAAAATATATAACAGAAGGAGTGTTTTTGTATCAAATAGCTGTCCCAGAAAATATGATAGGAATGTATGTAAGACGATGCTGGAATGGGAATTGGAGCGAATGGAAGTCAGTAACTCTTACTTAAAACTGTGGAATTATTCCACAATACCGTGGAGCACTCCACAATATTCCACAGTATTGTTAAAAGAGGATTTTGCCTTATATTAATGAAAATGAATGCAATATTGTTGCGCAATCATTCTGGTATCAATTTTGTACTATGGTTTATGTCTTAAAAGTTATCAGTAACTTGTAGTTGTTATGGTTAGACAATAGGTATTAGTTGCATTAAGGTTTAAAGACATTTTGTTCATATTGATTTTCATTCGGAAACTCTCTTTGTTTGGCATTGCATCCCGGTCTGTGAAGTATCGGGATGTTTTTACTTAGATGGTTGCTGTTTCCGACTAAATACTGTAACTTTGTATAGTTAGCCGATATACTACTTAACTAATACTATTTTATTCTTTGGAATAATGAAAGTATTCTCGGTCTGTGAAGATCGGATGCTTTTGGTGGGTAATGCCGCCAATTATTCCAGTTAAGTGTTTAGGTTTTATGCAGTCTACCCCATGAATGGACTGCATTGACAAGAAGTATTCTGCCCGTTCTGACCGAGATGGCCGGAACGGGCATAACCAGAATGAAAATCCACATGGCTTGCAGAACCACTATCATAAGGTACCAATCCTTTTTAAAACTATGTATGTTTCAGTGCTTCTGTTGTTTTTGATAAAAAAGCTACCATTTGTCGTTTTTCGACCGAAAGCAACACCTTTAGTCCCATCTGTATAATCACAGTAAAAATTTGAACCTGCATCTGACACAAAACCTTTTGAATAGGAACCAAAAGCAAATATAGCAGTTGCTGCATTGTTGGGGGATGCAAGCAAATACATACCGTCCCCCAAGTCGCCAAGGTCTTTTTCCTCTTTTGCCGCCAATGTAAAGCTATAGGTATATATTCCCATCGCATTCATTACCTCTTCCAATGTCGGTGATATACTGTTGCCGTTTGCCGCCAGTCCACGCAGCCGTGCCGGAGTTCCACCACTCATCGTATTTTCTCTAATATCTTGCTTCTCTGCCATAATCTCACACATTTAAGGGGCA
>NZ_QSOO01000042.1:1920-2855 GCF_003436255.1 Bacteroides sp. D20
GGGCAAGAAGATTGGCGAGAAATAGAAGGGTACAATGAAACCGTCAGATTAGGTAAGAGTTACTGACTTCCAATCGCTCCATGCAGGTCCTGAATTGGTTCTTAGCTTCACAGATATATTACCGGGACGTACATCCATGGCAATTTGAAATAAATAGAATTTGGTTTTAAATACCAATAGCATGCCATAGCCTATACCAGTCGGAGCATTCGTTACATTTGCACCGGAATATATCTGATAAATTCCATTCTTTATGAAATTGTCATAATTTTCGGAAACGTCTCCTCTATATTGAAACATTTCACTCAACAAATCGCTCTTCTTTATTTTTCCCTGGCTACTATCATTTGCCTCTCCATATACATACACCACATCAGTTAGAACCTTAAAAGCATTCATTGCTATATCATCACCTGCCATACCTTGTACGTTTAAGGGGCAAAGAACACGGCAGAGAAACATAAAGCTCAATCTGCCATCTAATTTTGGTAAAGTAGATTGAACTTTATAATATAAATGTCAAGATAATATGTTGGTTGGATGCGTATGTGCTTTTGACAACATATTTAGTGTTTTCTCCTGCATTCATTATACAAAACTTATTTTCAACCTCTGAGAAGAAATTAATGGCACCTTGTGGAACTATTATGTTCCCGGTATTGCTCCCATATACAACTGCAATCGCTTTTTGATGTACAGAAGAGGCATTTTGAACCATAATTAATCCGGAATTATAGGGCAGCTCATACGTTTCTCCAGGAGTAATAGTTTTGTCTAATCTAAAAAATCCACAACTCTTCACCAAATCTGTAGGAGTTACCTTCTGCTGGTTGTTCCCTTTCTCAGTATACAGATAGTCCGCTACATTGTTTATCGGAAACTCATTCATTGCTATATCCTGCTTCTCTGCCATAACATTGCATATTTAAGGGGCA
>NZ_QSOO01000043.1:0-2558 GCF_003436255.1 Bacteroides sp. D20
GGTAAATTCTGATTTATCTGACGATTGATAGCGATTTTCCTCTCTAAACCTTGGAGAATAGCTACAATATTGTTTTGGATGCTTTCACTAATATCTTCAATTGGTATAGCAGCAAAGGCTGCATCCAATTGGAGATTTTTTATACCGGATGTTTTGCCTTCGAAATTAAAAAACGCCCCAAGATTATAGATAAACTGAAGATAATAGTAGACATAGAGGGGAATCCAACCTTTCTTTACTCGAAAGGCAGTACAAAAATTGGAGCATATAACAGCCCCGGCATGGTCAAGTAGCTCTTGTGATACCAAAGATACACGCCCTGTGGATTGAGTTGGGCTACCACCTGACTTTTCAATGATAATGTCTCCTACTTGAAGACATTTTCTTGCATATGCTTGTTGGTTAATATAGCGGACTGGAATTGCCGAGAAATCATATTCTGATATTGGAATAATATCAGCCCCACGTACACAAGTTACCGCACAAGGTGTTTCTTTAGAGTAAGTTTCCTCGCCCCAATCTCCAGCAATGAATACTTCTATAATGTCAATTAATTTCATTTGTTGTCTTCAGGTTTAAGTTTAGGGAGTTTTGAAGAAGACTTCTCAATTTTCTTTTCATTGGAAGCAACGCGTCGTTCTACCTTCTTGATGTCCTCAGCTGCTGGCAGTTCTTCCGGGCGTATGCCTCGCTGACCGAGCATTTGTCGGATGCTGCGGTTGTTGTCCATATGTTCGGTAGTTATACTATGCTCACCATAAAGGTCTTTTTGTTCGACATTGTAATTTGTCATTTCTGTGGCAAGGTTTTTTGCTGCAATTGTAAGAGTTGGAAGAAAATCTGCTAATGGGCGTGTCGATTTAATGCCAAGCCGGTTCTTCATATCTTCTGTTGTATGCCCACCGAATAACACACCATCACCTTTAGAACGAATGCGTCCAAAACCTTTATCATCCACTCCGCGCTCATAAATATTACGTGATAATTGTTTTTCGGAAGAACGCAAACGATCTCTCGTTTCAAGTCGCGACAATTGTTCTATATGCTCCGCAATAAGTTCTGCGCGTCGAGTTTGTACGGCAAAATAACCTTGTGCAAAAGCTATTTCTTCTTTCTTGGGGTCGCCATTCTGTGCGACAAGATAGCACGCATAACGAGTCAGCATGAAATCTTGTATTTCACGCTTAGCTCCGCTACCCAAAGTAACCATTTTCGTGACCTCACGAAAATGGTCGTCGATGTTGATATTCTGTGTTTTACATGATTCAACAGCGCGAGTCAATGCTACTTGAAAATTCTCCCATCTTGCATATCCCAATATAATCTGCAACTCTCTCGCAAACCATACTTCTACTTTATCCGCTCCATTATCGTCTTCGATATAATGGCAAATGTCATCAAACGATTGCTTATGTTTATTGATTCTCTGCAAGTCCATAGTGCTTTTATTAGCGTTCCATATTAGATTGCAAAAGTACAAATTTTAAAGCAGAAATCAGCACGGTTATTATCCCAAATATTTCTTATGCGCCAACTTTACATTATTTTGGTTCACAATGGCATAGTGCAGTGTTGTGTCAATGCGTACATGACCAAGTAGTCGCTGCACCTGTTCGATGGGCATACCTTTGTCGATAGCCATTGTTGCAAGGGTACGACGGAACTTGTGAGGATGGACTTTGGGCATAGAAAGTGTGTGTCCTAATTTTCGGATTCTCACTTCTACACCACTGATTGTAAGGCGTGTGTGAGGAGAATGGAGTGAGACGAATAAAGCAGGATTGTCGTCAGTACGCCCATTGAGGTATTGTTGCAAATGTAGTTTTGTACGGGCGTTGAAGTAAACTACACGCTCTTTGTTACCTTTTCCGAATACCACGCATTGACGCTCATGGAAATCTATATCCTCACGGTTCAGTTTAACCAACTCACCCACACGGATGCCCGTGGATGAAAGAAAGTCTATAATAGCAAGGTCTCGTTTGGTCGTGCAACTATCTCGAAGTTGCTCCAACTGTTCGTCAGAAAGCACCTCTTTTACAAGTGAATCTGTCTTAACTTTGTGAATGCGTCTTACCGGGCTTTTAGCGATATAATCTTCATCTTCCAACCATGCAAAGAAGCTGGAAAAGATGCGTCGCATATTGTCAATGGTCACTTTGCTCGATTGGTGTTCTTCTTGATAATTGGATAGATAAGTACGAATATCTGTTGTCGTGATGTGACAAATTGCCAATGAAAGCGAGACTAACAACCGTTCAATGGTATTACGGTAGTAAGTTAATGTCTTTTCTGAACATCCCTCTATCTTTTTGGCTGATATAAAAGAGTTCAGAAGATGTTCATTCTCCTGCGTTTGCAGTGTGGCACAATCGCTCTTTTCAATGATTTCTACATTATGCAGTTCTGATGTAAGCACAGCTTTAAGCCGTGCCATTTGTCGGCAATCTAAGTCACGCTGCATTTCCGCAACTATCGCCTGAATAATGTTCTCTTTCATAATTCTGATATTTATGTCTTTATATATAATATAAGAGACTGCTAAATCAGAATTTACC
>NZ_QSOO01000044.1:0-1755 GCF_003436255.1 Bacteroides sp. D20
AGTATTAATAAGGGCTATCCCAAAAGGTCTAAAAGTAAATTTTATCCTTTCTGCAAGTATCTATAGGATGGCAACTGCATTTTTTTCTTTTTGGGCAGCCCTTATTAAAATTTATTCTTATTTTAGGTTATATACATTCATGTCCATTTATGTAAAAAATTCCTGCTGACCTTGTTTATGTCTTGTCAGTCACCATTTGCAAAACCATATTTGACCCTCAAAGAGGCTGAATTTGATAAGTAACTTGCTACATACTCATAATAAGGAGCTAAATAGAACACGAATGGGAAATACACAAATGCTAAACTAAAGAAGATATTGGCCAAAATAAACGCTATACCGAGAGAGAAACTTGATTTTTCAACTTCCTAAAACGGTGTTGTTCAAACATTTCTACTTATTTGTACTTGCCAGTTGAACCTACGCTTCCCTAATAAAATGTCTATGGTAAAAAGTTAAAAAATCCTCCCACTTTTGTTAGATATATTTTTTTGTGTAATTTTGTAATCGTTATGCGGCAGTAATAATATACATATTAATACGAGTTAGTAATCCTGTAGTTCTCATATGCTACGAGGAGGTATTAAAAGGTGCGTTTCGACAATGCATCTACTGTAGTATATTATTGCTTAATCCAAATGAATATTATAAATTTAGGAATTCTTGCTCACATTGATGCAGGAAAAACTTCCGTAACCGAGAATCTGCTGTTTGCCAGTGGAGCAACGGAAAAGTGCGGCCGTGTGGATAATGGTGACACCATAACGGACTCTATGGATATAGAGAAACGTAGAGGAATTACTGTCCGGGCTTCTACGACATCTATTATCTGGAATGGAGTGAAATGCAATATCATTGACACTCCGGGACACATGGATTTTATTGCGGAAGTGGAGCGGACATTCAAAATGCTTGATGGAGCAGTCCTCATCTTATCCGCAAAGGAAGGCATACAAGCGCAGACAAAGTTGCTGTTCAGTACTTTACAAAAGCTGCAAATCCCGACAATTATATTTATCAATAAGATTGACCGTGCCGGTGTGAATTTGGAGCGTTTGTATATGGATATAAAAACAAATCTGTCGCAAGATGTCCTGTTTATGCAAACTGTTGTCGATGGATCGGTTTATCCGGTTTGCTCCCAAACATATATAAAGGAAGAATACAAAGAATTTGTATGCAACCATGACGACGATATATTAGAACGATATTTGGCGGATAGCGAAATTTCACCGGCTGATTATTGGAATACGATAATCGCTCTTGTGGCAAAAGCCAAAGTCTATCCGGTGCTACATGGATCAGCAATGTTCAATATCGGTATCAATGAGTTGTTGGACGCCATTTCTTCTTTTATACTTCCTCCGGCATCAGTCTCAAACAGACTTTCAGCTTATCTCTATAAGATAGAGCATGACCCCAAAGGGCATAAAAGAAGTTTTCTTAAAATAATTGACGGAAGTCTGAGACTTCGAGACGTTGTAAGAATCAACGATTCGGAAAAATTCATCAAGATTAAAAATCTAAAGACTATTTATCAGGGCAGAGAGATAAATGTTGATGAAGTGGGTGCCAATGATATCGCGATTGTAGAAGATATAGAAGATTTTCGAATCGGAGATTATTTAGGTGCTAAACCTTGTTTGATTCAAGGATTATCTCATCAGCATCCCGCTCTCAAATCCTCCGTCCGGCCAAATAAGCCCGAAGAGAGAAGCAAGGTGATATCCGCTCTGAATACATTGTGGATTGAAG
>NZ_QSOO01000045.1:0-1595 GCF_003436255.1 Bacteroides sp. D20
CCTCAAATCCGCAACTAAGCTCTTCAGCGTCCTTCTTGCGTCTAAACGTCCTCTCATCACTGAATTAGCAGATAAATTGAGGCTGAAATACCCACTTCTGCCCACAATATCCCCTTGCCCCACTATGCGACTTGAGGCAATACGCAGTATCATACCCATAAGTTGTAGGCGTTATCCAAAATCAGTCTGAAAAATATCTGCGTAAGCATTATTACAGGTATAGATATTCAGCACATACCGCCTTGATGTTCTGATCCACTTGGCTGGTACAGAGACAAACCTGAAGACAAACGCTTTTATGCGACTTGTTGCATTGAGTCCGAACCTCTTTACGTCAAGTCTGTGGATAATGGCCTTGTAGAAATTACGGATAAGTGCCGTAAGAAGAAGGAACACAGTGTTCTCTGCCATGAAGGATTTGGGCAATCTGTCCCACCCGAAACCATTGTTCATATCATCGAAGATACGTTCCTTTCCTCCACGAAGGTTATAGAACTCGACAATTTCTCTTGTGGAAGATTCATAGTCGTTAGTCAGGATACAACGGTATGTGTATTCTCCTTCCCAAAGATCCAGCACACCGTCCATCCGTTTCTGTCTTTGAATCACAAGTCGGTATGCTTTACCCTTCCACTTCTCAACAAGAATAGAGTTCAATTCGAACTCAATGCCATTGATTTCCTCAGTCTTCCAGCCTCTAAGAGCAAAGATGTCATTGTAGAGCGAACTGCAGCGGTTTGCGCGGATATAGAAGGATTTGCTGTGTTTCTCTATTTCCTCCACGATTTCCTCGGAACATGATCCACAATCAGCTCTGAAACGATTGATTGTAAGTCCGTTCTGCTCAAATCTCTCAAAGAATCTCTTCAGCGTGTCCTTCTGATGAAAACGAACGTTGGTGTTACCATCGCTATTCTCAATGCCAACAATCAAGTCGTCAATAACCGCCACGCCAGGGCGATAACCAAGGAACTTCTTGTATGTAGGCTTTGCATCATACTTCTCAGTCTCTATGAACTGATGGTCGAAATCAACATCATACATCTCGCCCTCTTTCAGTTGGCCGGATGCAAACATACAATTGAGCAGTAAGGTATTGAGTGTGTCAGCCGTGTTGAAATCGTAGTTCTTACCCGTATCTGATGTGTATGAGATGTTTCCTTGCGTCAGTTCCTTTATCGCTCTGAGGATAGTATCAGAACTACAAGTACGAAGTGTCGGATGGAGCGAGAGATGGTTCATCAAATGAGTAGTGACATCCTCAATGCATGAGCCACCACAGAAGTAGATACTCATGAGGGAACGGACGATTTCACTGTACTGATAACCGAACGAGCTACACCTTAGACCGAGTGTCGAGTCGATTACAGATGACAATGTGGAGTCAAATTGCTCCATGATTGAAAATATTCCTCCAAAAGGAGTGAGCTTCTCGGATTTTATTTGTATTTTTGCCATGCCTGATGAGGTTTTGTTTGATTATTTTTTTGCAACACTAAGTTAAGTGAATCCTCTGACATGGCAAAATCCTGAGCAACTTTTTGTTGCTCAGGTACTTAAAAAAAATATTTTATAATAGTGTTGCGGAATTAAGG
>NZ_QSOO01000046.1:0-890 GCF_003436255.1 Bacteroides sp. D20
TTATTGCTTATTATCCGCACCCAAAAAGTTGCATTTATAAGTTGAACTCAAGACTTCAGATAAAATTCCTTAGGTTATATTTTCAATCCTTTGGACCGGGTTTCCTCCTTGGCATACAGTCCCGGACGCCCGATTATGACATGGTTGGCAACGATACTATCCGCCGGACTGCGTATCTGCGGCGGTGCATTTTCGGGATATTGCGCCTGCCTGTTCCTCACATCTTCCGCTTCCGGCTTGAGCTGTTGCCCTTCATTCTCCTTTTCTGCGACTTCGGGCGTGGGTGGCGCAAGCTCCAGCTGAATTTTTCGGTCAAGGGCGGCAAGTTCGGACTTCAACTGCTTCAGCTCGTCCTCCTTCTTCCACACCTTACCCGCTATCTCCTGTAACTGCGGTATCTCCATCTCCAGCACCTCGTTCTTCGCCTTGTACTGGTCGATGATGGAGGGTATCCTCTCCATCGCGTTGAGGAAGTTGCGGGCGGCGGCCAACGGGTCAGCCATCGCCAGATGCCCGTTGTTGTAGGTGTACTTGTAGTTCCCCTCGACCACGAAGCGGTTGTCGGTGAACTCCAATCCCTCTTTGAGTATCCTTTCGCTCACCACCTTTATCGGAAAACCGTAAAGTTCACCGACCTGCGTGTACAACCCTCCGGTCGTGGCATTCTTGGCTATCTCCTGCAAACGCTTTCCGATGACCTTCTCATCGGCGGAATCCACTCCGTCCACCTTTATTATATTAAGGCGGTTGCCCTCCTTGTCGGTCTGCACCACCGACAGGAAGCGGTTCCAGTCCTCCGTCATGGCATCTATGAAAGCCGTGTTGTTGCGCAACTCGCCGGTCTTTGACTCCAGCTTGAACTCCGAATCACGCTTGCCCTTGTTGAACGA
>NZ_QSOO01000046.1:900-1551 GCF_003436255.1 Bacteroides sp. D20
CTTCTCATCGGCGGAATCCACTCCGTCCACCTTTATTATATTAAGGCGGTTGCCCTCCTTGTCGGTCTGCACCACCGACAGGAAGCGGTTCCAGTCCTCCGTCATGGCATCTATGAAAGCCGTGTTGTTGCGCAACTCGCCGGTCTTTGACTCCAGCTTGAACTCCGAATCACGCTTGCCCTTGTTGAACGACTTGCGTTCCCCTTCGAGCGATGCGATCCGCTTTTCCAGTTTCGCCTTGTCCAACAGGTCGGTATTGCCGGAGAGCAACGCCATGTATTCCGAGAAATTCATGCCCGATTTTTCGTCCATTGCCCCCTCGTCGATGGTACGCGCACCCATCGCACCGCTTTTGAGCTGGCTTATGAAAGTCTGCTTGCAGTGCAGGAGGTTGAACTTGTAGCTGTCCAGTGACTTCTCCACCGCGTAGATGATTACATCCACGTTGTTCCCGGCGAAATGTTTGGCAATCTCATTACCTGCCCTAACTCCGCGTCCGTCACGCTGTTGCAAGTCGGACGGTCGCCACGGCGTATCGAGATGATGGATAGCCACACACCGTTTCTGGGCGTTCACACCCGTTCCGAGCATAGAGGTAGAGCCGAACAGCACACGCACCGTCCCGGCGTTCATGGCGTCTATCACCGCCTT
>NZ_QSOO01000047.1:0-1388 GCF_003436255.1 Bacteroides sp. D20
GAGGATGTAAATTAAACTGTGTCAGCAAGGAATAAAGTATTAACTTTGCTAACACAGTTTTTTTTATGAAAGAAGAATTTGATTTCGAGAGTATCAAGAACAAGGCCATTGAACAGCTGAAAGCCGGCAAGCCTTTGTTGGGTAAGGACGGCGCCTTTGCCCCACTATTGGAAAGTATATTGAATGCAGCCCTGGAAGGAGAGATGGATGCACATTTGACAGAAGAAGAACGCCAGATGGGTAACCGTCGTAACGGAAAGATGCAAAAGCAGGTTCAGACTCCCTTGGGCGAAGTAACCGTTTCCACTCCCCGTGACCGTAATTCGAGTTTTGATCCCCAGTTTATCAAGAAGCGTGAGACTATTCTGGCAGAAGGTGTTGCTGACCGTATAATTGGCTTGTATGCAATGGGAAACAGCACAAGGGAAATCAGTGACTGGATGGAAGAAAATCTTGGGAATCGTGTTTCGGCCGACACAATCAGTTCCATCACAGACCGTGTACTTCCGGAGATAAAAGCATGGAAATCACGGATGCTTGATTCTGTTTATCCTATAGTCTGGATGGATGCCATTCATTACAAAGTAACGGATGAACGTGGCTGCGCGGTAACCCGTGCAATCTATAATGTACTGAGCATTGACAGGGAGGGACACAAGGAGTTACTTGGAATGTATATATCAAGGAATGAGGGAGCAAACTTCTGGCTCAGCGTGTTGACAGACCTTCAGAACCGTGGAGTTGAGGATATTCTCATTGCCTGTATAGACGGTCTGAAGGGGTTTCCTGAAGCCATTCAAAGCGTTTATCCTAATACAGCCGTACAGCTTTGTGTAGTACATCAGATACGTAACTCCATCAAGTATGTAGGATCCAAGAATCAGAAGGAGTTCTTAAGGGATTTGAAATGTGTCTATCAGGCAGTCAATAAGGAATCCGCAGAAAATGAGCTCCTCAAGCTGGATGAAAAATGGGGTGAACAGTATCCTGTCGTTATCAGATCCTGGCAGGACAACTGGGATAAGCTGTCCGAATACTTCCAGTATACTCCGGTCATCCGTAAGCTTATCTATACCACAAATACCGTTGAGGGGTATCACCGTCAGATCCGCAAGGTAACAAAAAACAAGGGCGTGTTCCCATCGGATACAGCCCTTGAGAAACTTGTTTATCTTGCATACCGCAATATACGTAAGAAATGGACCATGCCACTGGCCAATTGGGCTACCATCTCGCAACAACTGGCTATAAAGTTTGGAAACCGGTTTAAATTATTGTAATTTTACGCTCGTCGGGACGGGTGGTCCCGCCCCTTGGCGCGGGCCGTTCCCCGACCGATGAGTTTTCTAGAGATAAATAATGCGTGACACAGTTTATTTTACACTACC
>NZ_QSOO01000048.1:0-1339 GCF_003436255.1 Bacteroides sp. D20
GGCAGTATCCATAATTTTGTGTAAATAGAAACGGGATTCAGTTATAAGTTCTCTTATATCTGGATTCTGTTTTCAAAAATAAGCATAAATTGGTTCATAATCAATCCCCAGTTAGTAATCGGCATTGTCCATTTCTTCTCAATCTCCATCAAAGCGAGGTATACCATTTTCTTCACAGCATCATCCGACGGGAATGAAAGCTTTGATTTAGTGTACTTTCTGATTTTTCCATTCAGATTTTCAATGAGATTTGTTGTGTAGATTATTTTCCTGATTTCCAATGGAAACTGGAAGAAAACAGTCAGGTCATCCCAGTTATTCCTCCATGAGAGGATGGCATAAGGGTACTTCCCTCCCCATTTCTTTTCCAGATTATCCAGTTCCACGGCAGCAGCCTCCTTGTTGGGCGCGTTATAGATGTTCTTCATATCGGCTGTAAACTCTTTCTTGTCCTTGTAAACGACATATTTACAGGAGTTCCTGATTTGATGTACAACACATATTTGCGTGGAAGACTGAGGAAATACGGCACGTATGGTGTCGGTAAACCCGTTCAGGTTGTCAGTGCAGGTAATCAGTATGTCCTGTACTCCGCGGGCCTTCAAATCTGTCAGGACACCCATCCAGAATGAAGAACTTTCTGATTTTCCCACCCACATGCCAAGGACTTCTTTCAAGCCGTTCTGTTTCAGACCGACACAGAGATAGACAGTCTTGTTGATGATTTTTCCGTTGTCACGAACCTTGAATACAATACCGTCCATCCAAACGATGAGATAGACAGGATCCAAAGGGCGGTTCTGCCATTCCTGAGCAGCCTGGTTGACTTTGTTCGTAATGATGGAAATGGCTGATGTGGACAGTTCTATTTCATAGATTTCACGCATCTCCTCTTCAATGTCGGACACGCTCATTCCTTTGGAATATAGGGAGATAACAAGTTTTTCTATGGAAAGCCCACGACTCTCGTGTTTGGGAACAACTATGGGATTGAATTCACCGTTACGGTCACGGGGAATAGGTATGACCGCTTCACCGTGTTCAGTTTGGATTTTCTTGGGGTAGCTGCCGTTACGGGAATTACCGCTGTTATGACCGGAAACCGAATTCTTCTCATAACCCAGATGCGCATCCATCTCACCTTCAAGCATTTTCTCCAATACCTGCGCGTGTAACTGCTTCAGAAACTTGCTGACATCAGCTTCTGTCTTGAACTGGCTAAGGAACTCCTTACTTAATACCTCATCAGGCACTACATGATTCTTCTCTTTCATAATTTTCTTCATTTTGCAAAGCTATTAAATAAAAAATACGGAACCCATACTGAATCCCGTATTTT
>NZ_QSOO01000049.1:0-1313 GCF_003436255.1 Bacteroides sp. D20
CTCCAAGCTGGAAACAGAAGCCCGTGAGTTGATGATTACGCGTGCTGAAGAACTCTTCAACATCCCTATCAGAAAAAAATCTGGGGCCAAATCGTAACGGAACTGGTCAGTCAGCGCAACCTGAAAGTTGCGTTGGCCTGCCGTCTGTTTGGCCATTGTCGTCAAGCCTACTACCAGTCAAAGGCTGACATTGAGAGTCAGATACATAGGGAACGTCTCATGCTGGATGCTGTCCGTGATATCCGTATCGAAGATCCGGGTATAGGCTGTTACAAACTGTGGATTATGCTCACCGTGCTTTTTGGAGCCGGGTTCATGCCTGGGCGGGACAGCTTTTATGCATTGCTCCGGCAACACCGCTTGATGCTTCCTGCCCGCAAGACCCGGCATACGACGAACTCCAACCATCGCTACCACAAGTGGAAGAACCTAATCAAAGGACTGACCTTGACTTCAGCCAACCAGTTGTGGGTCAGCGACATTACTTATATACCACTTGCCAATGGTGAAGTCTGTTATCTGCATCTGATTACGGATGCCTACTCCCATAAGATAGTGGGATGGGTGCTTGCCGACACCTTACGGGTATCGGCAACCATCAATGCATTGCAACAGGCTATAGAGCAGGCTGTTGAAATGACAGGAGATGAAAATCTTACGGGCCTGATACATCACTCGGACCGTGGCGTACAATACTGTTGCGACCCATACGTGGCACTTCTTCAGAAACATGGCATTGCCATCAGTATGACGGAAGACTACAAACCCACCGACAATGCCGTTGCGGAACGTATCAACGGGATTATTAAGGCGGAAAGCAGCCATCCTCGAGGCCGGTTCAACGACATCGGGCATGCAAGAAATGTCATAGCTCGCTACATACATTTCTATAACCATCGCAGACCGCATATGAGTATCGGGTATAAAATACCTGCTGTGGCGCATCTGGAGAAGGGAATACAGAAGAAAATGTGGAAGAAGAAAAAATATCCTTCCACAAGTAGCAATAAAAAGAAGGATGCAATATCTTTGCAAAGCCGGACAGCAAGTCCGGGCGAAGGCGCAGGACAGCGCACCTGACAAAGACAGAATGCCTCTTTTAGGGGCACCCAGTCTTGCCGGACAAGCAAGCACGGGCTCTGCAAATGCAGCAGGATGACTGTCAACAGAATCAGGACAACTCACTTTGCTGTGTCTACTATATCAGCAGGGCTTGGGAAGAAGTGACTACTGAACCAGTACAACATTCCAAGAACCGTCTACTGATATCGGTTATAAAAAGAAAAAGCGTCTAGCTAAATCAGGAAAAGACA